>JAIOXK010000089.1 GCA_021741645.1 Candidatus Nanopelagicales bacterium | reverse complement strand
TACGTGCCCGTCACGTACTGGGGCTTCCGGCTGATGATCGGCCTGGGCATGATCGCGGCGCTGTACGCCCTCTGGGTCCTCTGGGCGTTCCGCGGAAATCGAGTTCCTCGCGGGCGCTTCTACGCCTTCATCAACGGCGTCATCGTGCTGTTCCCGCTCTTGGGCATCTCCGCAGGCTGGATCTTCACCGAGATGGGCCGCCAGCCCTGGATCGTCTTCGGCGAACAGATCACGTCAGAGGCCAACTCGCCGCTCGTCGGTGCGGGGGAGGTGTGGATCTCGATGATCGGGTTCACGCTGCTCTACGCCGTGCTGGCCGTGATCGAAGTGTCCCTGCTCCTGCGCCAGGTCAAGAAGGGCGCACCCGAAGTCGTCGTCGAAGACCCCTATCAAGAGGCCAAGAAGGACGACGACAAACAACTCTACTTCGCGTACTGATCCGGACCGAGACTAAGGAAACGACATGGATCTCCAAACCATCTGGTTCATCCTCATCGCGGTCCTGTGGATCGGCTACTTCGTCCTCGACGGGTTCGACCTCGGTGTGGGCATGCTGTTGCCGGTCATCGGCAAGGACGACCTGCGTCGTCGCGTGATGATCAACTCCATCGCCACCGTCTGGGATGGCAATGAGGTGTGGCTCCTCGTGGCGGGTGGCGCAACCTTCGCCGCCTTCCCACTCTGGTACTCCACGATGTTCAGCGGCTACTACCTCGCGCTCTTCCTCGTGCTGTTCGGCCTCATCCTCCGTGGTGTCGCCTTCGAGTACCGAGGCAAGAAGGACTCCGCCTCCTGGCGCAAGCGTTGGGACGCTGCGATCGTCGTCGGCTCAGCACTGCCGGCGCTGCTGTTCGGCGTCGCCTTCGGCAACGTCGTGGGAGGCTCACCGATCGCGCCGATCGAGGGCACGCAGCCGGATCTGGCCGGAAGCCTGAACTACACGGGCAACCTGCTCGACCTGCTCAATCCGTTCTCCCTGGTGATGGGCCTGATGACCTTGACGGTCTTCATGGCGCACGGTGCGATCTTCCTCGCACTCAAGACATCGGGCGAGGTGCGCGAGGCCTCCCGCAAGGCAGCCGTGCGCATCGGCATCGTCGCGGCCGTGTTCGCCGTCGCCGCTCTGCTCTGGTACCAGATGTACTCGGGCAATGTCGCCTTCACGCTCCCGCTGGCACTGCTCGCCGCGGTGTCGTGGCTCGTGGCGCTGGGACTGACGCTCAAGGGCACTCGGGACGGCTGGGCCTTCGTGTTCAGCTCGCTGACGATTCTCCTCGCTGTCACGACCCTGTTCGTCGGGCTCTTCCCGAATGTCATGGTCAGCAGCATCGATGCGGCATACAACCTGACGGTCACGAACGCCAGCAGCCAGCAGTACACGCTCACCGTCATGACTGTTGTCGCGGTGATCATGACCCCGGTCGTGCTCCTCTACCAGGGCTGGACGTACTGGGTGTTCCGCAAGCGCATCAGCACCAGCATGATTCCGGATCATCCGGAAGCCGGTCGCGCCGACGATCGCTTCGCAGCAGCGGGGCACTAGCAGGCACTCGACGGTGGGGTCGCTCCTGAGGGGGCGGCCCCACCGTCATTTCACGCGAACCGTCCGCTCTCCCCGTGTCAGGATGACGTCACTATGAGACCGCTGGATCCCCGTCTGATGCGCTACGCGCGCAGCACGCGCGGATTCATCGTGATCGCCGTGGTTCTGGGCATCGTGACGGCGGTGCTCGTCATCATTCAAGCTCGGCTGCTCTCCGACGTGATCGTGCGGGTCACATCGGAGGGGGCCAGTTGGAGCGACGTGCGCGACAGCGTCGTGCTCATCGCATCCGTCTTCGCCGGGCGCGCCCTGATCGCCTGGGCCGCCGAGGTCGCTGCTGTCCGCGCCTCATCACGAGCCAAGCAGCAACTGCGTTCAGCGGCGATGGAGCACGTGCTTGCGCTGGGTCCGACCGGACCGGGCGCGACGGATCCGGGAGGAACCGCTGCCCTGATCACCCGGGGCGTCGATGCGCTCGACGGCTACTACGCGCGGTACCTGCCACAGCTCGTGCTGGCGGTCATCGTGCCGATCGCGGTGCTGGCAACGGTGCTGGGGCAGGACATTCTGTCGGCCGTCATCATCGCGGTGACGCTGCCGCTCATTCCGCTCTTCATGGCTCTGATCGGCATGTACACCAAGAGCCAGGTGGATCGGCAGTGGCGCACACTCGGCGTCCTCTCCGGTCACTTCCTGGATCTCGTGTCTGGCCTCCCCACGTTGAAGGCCTTCGGGCGCGCGAAGACGCAGGTGGAAGCCATTCGGGCCGTCGGCGATCGCTATCGCAGCTCGACCATGGGCGTTCTGCGCGTCTCCTTCCTCTCGTCGCTCGCGTTGGAGCTGCTGGCCACGCTGTCCGTCGCCTTGGTCGCCGTCTCGGTCGGCCTGCGGCTGGCGGAGGATCAGATCGTCTACCCGGTCGCGCTGTTCGTACTACTGCTGGCTCCTGAGGCCTACCTGCCGTTGCGACTGGTGGGCCAGCACTTTCATGCGGCAGCCGAGGGACTCGGTGCCGCCGATCGCGTGTTCACGATTCTCGAGACGCCTGCGCCTACCGGCGGTGACGAGGTCCTGCCTCGCGGTGGGGTGACCATCGAGGCGATCGATCTGAGTGCTCGGTATCCGGGTCGAGACGAGCTGGCGTTGAGTCGCGTCACCTTCACGGCCTCGCCCGGTACGGTCACGGCGGTCGTGGGCGGCTCCGGCGGCGGCAAGTCCACGCTGCTCTCGGCGATCCTGGGTTTCATCTCCGCGGACTCCGGATCCCTCAACGTCCGGGTCACCGATACGGCAACCAGCCTGGACGCCCTCGACATGCAACAGTGGCGCCAGCGCATCGCGTGGGTGCCGCAGCGAGCCCATCTGCCGTCACGAGACCTCGCAGACACGCCCACGGTGTCGGATGCGGTGGGCATCCGCGAAGGCTCGATCGCCGATGAGCGAGTCTGGGAAGCGCTCGCCGATGCCGGGATCGCCGACGAGATCCGTGCCCTGCCCGGCGGTCTGAACTCAGAACTCGCGGCCGACGGTTCGGGCTTGTCCGTGGGGCAGCTGCAGCGCCTGAGCCTTGCGCGAGCGCTGATCACGTCGGCCGATGTCGTACTGCTGGACGAGCCGACGGCGGCTCTCGACCCGGTGACGGAGAGGTCGGTCGTTGCGGCCATCGGCCGGCTGGCGGAGCAGGGCAGGACGGTCATCGTCGTGGCACACCGCCCCGCGCTTCTGGATGTTGCGACGCAGGTGATTCGGGTGGAGCAGGCCGCGGCGCCGGAAGCTGCGCGGAGCGAAGCGGACGATCTCGTGGTGCGCGAGTCGCAGTCGGAGACCGCCACCGTGCTGAGGGTGGGGTGGTGACGTGAGCCGCGTTCATCCCGTGCGCGCGCTGTGGAATGCGATGTCACAGCAGCGTCGAGAACTCGGTCTGGCCGGTGTGTTGGGCGCCGTTGCCTCGGGCAGCGCGGTCGCACTGCTCGGTGTCTCGGCATGGTTGATCTCCACGGCCGCCGAGATGCCGCCCGTCCTGACCCTCACCGTCGCTGCAGTGCTGGTGCGGGCACTGGCCCTCAGTCGAGCGATCTTTCGCTACGCCGAGCGACTCGTCGGCCACGACGCCGCGTTCCGAGGACTGACGCAGCTGCGGGTCACGGTCTATGAGCGGCTGGAGCGACTTGCGCCGACGGGGCTTCGTGCATTCGGACGGGGCGACCTGCTGGCCCGACTCGTGGCTGATGTGGATGCGGCCCTTGATCTGCCTCTTCGAGTGGTGCTCCCGTGGCTGCAGGCGATTCTGGTGGCGGGCGCCACCGTGGCCTTCCTGGCTTGGTTGCTCCCTGCTGCAGGAGTCGTCGTCGCAGTGCTCAGCATCGTCGCCATCGCCCTCGTGCCGTGGCTGATCGCTGCCACCGCGCGAGCCGCCGAGGGTCGCATGGCACCTGCGCGCGCAGCGATGACGGCGGCGGTGGTGCGCGCCCTGGATGCCACCCCGGAACTCTCCGCCTTCGGTGCGGGAACGGCGGCGACCGCTCGCGTGGGCGCACTTGATGACGAACTCACGCGCCTGAATGTTCGCGAGTCGTACTCACTCGGACTCGGTGGTGGCATCGGCACGCTGGTCCAAGGCGCGGCTGTGGTGGCGTCGCTCGTGATCGCCGTGCCCGCTGTCATCGATGGGCGCATCGGCCCGGTGTGGCTGGCGGTGGCGGCCCTCCTGCCGTTGGCGCTGTTCGACGTGCTGGCAACGTTGCCCACGTCGGCGTTGAGCTTCCAGCGACTTCGCGGCTCGGCCGTTCGGCTTGACGAGTTGAACGAGGTGCCCGAGCCGGTCGCGGCGCCAGCCCATCCTGTTGCCCTTCCGGACCGCTTCACCGGGTTGACGGTGACCGGCATGAGCGCTCAGTGGGTGGCCGGCACCGTCGCTCTGCAGGACCTGCACCTGCGGATCGAGGCGGGTGAGCGGGTGGCCGTCGTCGGCGCCAGTGGAGCAGGCAAGTCGACCCTGGCAGCAGTGCTGATGGGTTTCCTCCCGTACCAGGGATCGATCGCATACTCGGGCACGCAGATCCGGGACGTCGATGGCGACAATCTCCGGCATCACGTCGGACTCCTGACGCAGCACGCGCACATCTTTGATACGTCCATTGCCGACAATGTGCGGATCGGCGATCCGGCTGCCTCCGACGAGCGGGTGCGGCAGGCGTTGGACGCCGCCCAGTTGACGACGTGGATCGATCGACTGCCCCGGGGCATGGACGCACCGGTGGGTGCGTTCGGCCTGTCCGTCTCCGGAGGGGAGCGTCAGCGCATCGCCCTTGCCCGTCTCCTGGTCGCCCGCCGGCCGCTGGTCATCCTGGACGAGCCGACGGAGCATCTCGATGGCGCGACCGCGGACGCGCTGAACGCGACGATGATGACGGCATTGTCGGATGCCACGGTGCTGCTGATCACCCATCGACTCCGTGGAGTGGAGCGATTCGATCGCATCGTGCAGCTGGATCGCGGACGGCTCGTGGCTCAGGGCACGCACGCCGAGTTGATGGCTCAGGGCGGCTGGTATGCGCAGCAGTGGACCCTCGAGTCCGAGCGGCAGGACATGGCCCGGCTACTTCATGAACTTCCGATCGGACGGGCGGTTCCCTCCCCCTAGGCTGGCCACGTGGCAGACGACGGTGAGCCAGAGCGCGAGGACGCTGCCAGGCGGGATCGCGAAGACGGACTCTTTGCCGCCGTCGTCTCGGTCGCGGCCGGTCTCGAACTGAACTCGACCCTGCGCCGCATCGTGCAGGCCGCCGCCGATCTTGTGGACGCCTCCTACGGCGCCCTGGGAGTCATCGGTCCAGATGACCGCATCAGTGAGTTCGTGCACGTGGGCATCGACACCTGGACCGCGGAGCAAATTGGCGACCTGCCCTCGGGTCGGGGAATTCTCGGACTGCTGGTGGCGCACCCCGTGCCCATCCGACTCGACGATCTCGCCAAGCATCCGGCATCCGTGGGGTTTCCGGAGGGTCATCCGAGCATGGGCACGTTTCTCGGAGTGCCCGTGCGCGTCCGCGGCGAGGTGTTCGGCAACCTCTACCTGACCGAGAAGCGCAACGGCCTGTCGTTCACGGCCGAGGACGAGCGCACCGTCATGGCCCTTGCTGCTGCAGCTGCGGTGGCGATCGAGAACGCCCGTCTATACGAGCGCACCCGCACCCGGGAGAGGTGGCAGCAGGCCGTCGCCGACATCGCCAACTCAGTGCTCGGTGGCAGTGAGGCAGACGAGGTGCTTGCCCTCATCGCCAATCGTGCGCGGGCCCTGACAGGGGCCGATGTCGTGTTCGTGGCACTGGGCGAGGAGTCCGGCTTGGCAGTGGAGATCGTCGACGGTCGCACCGACCCTGTCGAGGGCGGACCGCGCGCCTCGGACGAGCGGGCAGCAACGGCGCAGGCCGTCCTCGACTGCGTGAGCTCGTGGCCAGACCAGCGCATCCCCGAGGGGTCGATCGCCTACGACGTGATGCAGCAGCGGAGCACCGTCGTGGATCCGCACGGCGCCGGGGTGATCGCCTGCTCGGACTACGGGAGCCTGGGCCCGGCTCTGCTCATCCCCCTCAGCACGCAGGATCGTGCCTTGGGCGTGCTCGTCCTGGTGTGGACGGACGTCCATGACTTCGTGCCGCAGGACACCATGGACCTCGCGGCCTCATTCGGCTCGCAGGCGGCCGTCACCCTCGTGCTCGCCGAGGCAAGGCGCGAGCACGAGCGTCTGGCCGTCTACGAGGATCGTGATCGCATCGCCCGCGACCTGCACGACCTTGTCATCCAGCGCCTCTTCGCAACGGGGATGATGCTGCAGGGCACCACGCGCATCGACAATGTCCCGGATGCCGTTACCGATCGGGTATCCCGTTCCGTCGATGAGCTCGACGAGACGATCAAGGAGATTCGCCAGACGATCTTCGCCCTGCACGAGCCGGTCGACGGCCCCACGTCCAGTGCCCGCGGGCGTGTTCTCCGCGAGATCTCGCAGTCCGCATCACTGCTGGGGTTCGAGCCGGCCGTGCGCTTCACCGGACCGGTCGACTCCATGCTCGCCCCAGAGATCGCTGAGCACCTGATGGCCGCCCTGCGCGAGGCGCTGACCAATGCGGCCAAGCACGCCGAGGCACGGCGAGTGGAGGTGATCGTGCAGATCGAGGGCGGAGACGTCGTCCTCGTCGTCTCCGACGATGGCGTCGGCATCGCGGCCGACGGCCCGGGCCGCCGATCGGGGGTGGCGAACATCGACTCCCGAGCGCACGAACTGGGCGGCAGCTGTCGCCTCGAGAGGGTCTCGGCCGAGGGCGGGACGCGCATGACGTGGCGCGTTCCGCTCGACGCGTGAGGTACTCCTGCCGATAGGTTTCTCAGGCTGACCCCATACCCAAGGAGCATCCGTGGCACTTGCCGACTTCCCCCGTCATCCGCTGACCTTCGGTCCGAGCCCGGTGCATCCGGTGGCGAGGCTGTCGGCCCACCTTGGTGGCGCCCAGATCTGGATGAAGCGCGAGGACGTCAGCAGTGGGCTGGCGTACGGCGGAAACAAGGTGCGCAAGCTCGAGTACATCGTCCCCGATGCGCTGGCGAGCGGCGCCGACACACTCGTGTCGATTGGCGGCGTGCAGTCCAACCACACGCGCCAGGTCGCGGCCGTCGCTGCCCACCTTGGACTCAAGGCGGTGCTCGTTCAGGAGGCCTGGGTGGACTGGCCCGACTCGGTCAACGATCGCGTGGGTAACATCCTGCTGTCGCGCATCATGGGTGCAGAGGTTCGACTGGACCCAGCAGGGTTCGACATCGGCATCCGCGACAGCTGGCAGCAGGCGATGGCCGATGTCGAAGCGCGCGGCGGCAAGCCGTACGGCATTCCCGCGGGTGCGTCCGAGCATCGACTCGGCGGCCTCGGGTTCGCGAACTGGGCCTATGAGGTGGAGCGGCAGGAGAAGGAGCTGGGCATCTTCTTCGACACGATCGTCGTGTGCACCGTCACCGGCAGTACGCACGCGGGCATGATCGCGGGCTTCGCCGGGCAGGAGCGCCCGCGCCGGGTGATCGGGATCGATGCCTCTGCGACCTTGGAGAAGACGCGTGATCAGGTCGCGCGGATCGCTCGCAACACGGCGGAGCTCATCGATCTGGGCCGCGACCTGCGAGACGACGAGATCACCGTCCTCGAGGGCTGGGCTGGCGATTACTACGGCATCCCGGTGGAGTCGACCCTCGACGCAATCCGGCTGACGGGCAGCCTCGAGGGCGTCATCCTCGACACCGTCTATGAAGGCAAGTCGATGGCCGGTCTGATCGACCTCGTGACCAGCGGTGACATCCCGAAGGACTCGAACGTGCTCTACGCCCACCTCGGAGGACAGCAGGCGTTGAACGCGTACTCAGCCCTCTTCCGGAACTGACGCGACCGCTGTCAGTGGTGCTCGTTCTCCGCTGACATGCGGGCCACGAAGGCCGCTGCCTGCGTGCGGCGCTCCATGCCGAGTTTCGCGAGCAGGCTCGAGACGTAGTTCTTGACCGTCTTCTCGGCCAGGTGCATCGCCTCGCCGATCTGGCGGTTGGTCATCCCCTCGCCGATCAGATCGAGAATGCGGCGCTCCTGATCGGACAGCACGTCGAGGCGATCGTCATGCTTCTCGCCGTTGCGGAGTCGGTCGAGCACGCGCTGAGTCGCCTGAGGGTCGAGCAGGGACTTCCCCCCGGCCACCTGTCGGATCGCGTCGATGAGGTCATTGCCGCGGATCTCCTTCAGGACGTATCCGGAGGCTCCCGCCATGATCGCGTCGAACAGGGCCTCGTCGTCGGCGTACGACGTCAGCATGAGGCAATGCACCTCTGGCATGGACGAACGGATGTCGCGGCACACCTCAACGCCGCTGCCGTCGGGCAGGCGCACGTCCAGCACGGCAACATCGGGCTTGGCGGCGGGAATGCGGATCAGGGCGTCCTTGGTCGAGCCGGCCTCGCCGACCACCTCCATGTCGCGCTCAAGGCCGATGAGGTCGGCGAGCCCGCGACGCACGATCTCGTGGTCGTCCATGAGGAACACGCGGATCTGATCTGAGCTCATGCTGGTCATTGTGCACCAAGGGCGCTCACGGCGTCTGCGTCATGGAAGCCAGGAGGCGCTGCCCGAGGTCGGCGTCTCCGACGAGTGATACGCGTGCACCGACTGCCGCGGGAGCTTCACGACCAGCCGAGAGGGCGAGGTAGTCCGCCCACGTGAGGGTGAGCGTGACCGTAGCCTCGGCGGATGGGTCGCAGGTGACACCGCTGCCGTCCTCATCGACGCTGGCCCAGGCCTCGACGCCGCGCCCGACATCGGCAATCACCAGATGCACCACTGCGCCAGCGGGTGCACCGGTGTTCTTCGCCCACACCTTGGGCAGTCCGCTGATGAACTGCTGCAACGTCACGATCGCCGCGTCTGAGTCCATGCCTCCGTGTCGATCGAGGGCCTGACGGATGTCCTGCTCGTGCACCCAGATGTCGAGCGTGCGCACGCGCAGCAGCCGCTCGACGGAGGTGGGGCGACCGAAGGGGCTGAGCACCTCCTGTCCATCGGGCACGGCTTCGATCTGTGCGCGCCGCCGCGCCATGGTCTCGCGAAGCTCCGCGATCACATCCGCGCGCGACCATCCGCGACGGTGATCGACGCCGACCTCGGTGAAGCGTCCGACGTCACCCATCGCATGCGGTAGCGAGTCCCACTCCGGCTCGTGCTGAGGGCGAGGGTCGCCAGCCAGCATCTGCTCGATGTCGGTGGTGTGGGCAACGAGGTCTCCGACAGTCCATCCCGGGCACGGCGTGAGCTGCGCCCAGTCCTGCTCATCGAGCCCCTCAGCGAGGTCGACGATGGCCTGGAGGGAGCCCTGCCAGATGTCAATGAGCTGTGATCGGTCGGGGGAGTCCTTGACGTCCATTCCTGAACCGTAGCCCCAAACCCCATGGCCCCGTAGGGTTCGTGGCATGACTGTGCGCGTGGGCCTGATCCAACTCGACGTGTCCTCGGCCGAGCCGGTCGCCGAGCGAGTGACTCGCACGCTCTCCTTGGCCGATGCCACGGCTCGTGAATGCGACATGGTGGTGCTGCCGGAGCTGTGGCACGTGGGGGCGTTCGACATCGATGCCGCGCGCGAGCATGCACAGCCGATCGACGGGCCGCTCGTCGAAGCGCTGTCGGGACTGGCGCGCGAGCATGCGACCTGGATCCACGGCGGTTCGATCTCTGAGCTGGCTGACGATGGTCAGCACTACAACACCGGCGTTCTCTTCGCGCCGGATGGATCGCTTGCCGCGGCGTACCGCAAGATCCACCTCTTCGGGTTCGACGGCGGTGAGACCACGCTGATGAGCGGTGGTGACGAGCTGTTCGTCGTGGACACGCCTCTTGGGGCGACGGGACTTGCGACCTGTTACGACCTGCGCTTTCCCGAACTGTTCCGTGCCCTGACCGAGGGCGGCGCGACAGCGTTTCTGATCTCGTCCGGCTGGCCGACGCCGCGCATCGAGCACTGGGACCTGCTGACGCGCGCCCGGGCGATCGAGGACCAGGCCTGGGTCATCGCCTGCAATGAGGTGGGCCAGCAGCCGGGCATCGCGCTGGGGGGCCGATCCGTCGTGGTCGATCCCCAGGGGGCCGTCGTGGCGCAGGCGGGTAGCAAGGCCGAGGTGCTCTTCGCTGACATCGACCCGGATGCCTCGGTGCGCTGGCGAGCCGACTTCCCGGCGTTGCAGGACATCCGCATCGGCTGACCCGCCCCCCCATCCTGCCGAGTGGCGAGTTGTGGCGGGTT
>JAIOXK010000088.1 GCA_021741645.1 Candidatus Nanopelagicales bacterium | reverse complement strand
GACCTGACGGTGCAGCAGGCGCATGATCAGTGGCACTCGGCCCACCGACTCGTCGACGAGCTCGCCGGCGACACTGCCATCTACCCCACGCACGGATTCGGCTCCTTCTGCTCGTCCATTCAGACCGAGGGAGTGCAGACGTCACTGGTTCAGGAACGGTCGATCAATCCTGCACTGGTGGATCCGGAGGACGAATTCGTCGAGAAGGTGCTCGCGGGACTCGATGTGTTCCCCGCGTACTACGCCCACATGGGCCCTGCGAACGCAGCAGGACCTGAGCCCATCGACCTGAGCCTGCCCGCTCCGGCCGATCCGGACGAATTGCGGCGCCGGATCGCCGAGGGGGAGTGGGTCGTTGACCTCCGATCCCGTGAGGTGTTCTCGGGTGGCCACGTGCCAGGGGCGTTGAACTTCGATCTCGATGGCGCCTTCGTCAACTATCTCGGGTGGATGATCCCGTGGGGGACACCGATCACCCTGCTGGGTGCGACATCTGAGCAGGTGGAGGCGGCCCAGCGCGAGCTGGTCCGCATCGGCATCGACCGTCCCGTCGCGCAGGCTGTGGGCGGACCGGAGTTCTGGCTCGAGGATGGGGAGGCCCCCAAGCGCATCCGTCGGGTGACCTTCCCGGAGATGCGCTCTGAATGGGATGCCAATCCCGCGGCCATGGTGCTCGACACTCGTCAGATTCTGGAGTGGGAGTCCGGCCATGTTGACGGGGCCACGTTCATGCCCTTCTACGACGTCCTTGATCGCATGGCCGAGATCCCGCGGGAGCGCCCCGTCTATGTCTATTGCGGTTCCGGCTACCGAGCGTCGGCCGTCGCCTCGCTGCTCCAGCACCACGGCTTCGACAATGTCATCCACGTGGACGACAACTTCGGGAATGCGGCGCTGGCCGGACTCACGGTGGTGGCCGAGGAGGCACCGCCTCGCGAACCCGGATGGACGTGGATCGCGTCCCGCGCGAGCGTACGAACCTTCGCTCCGACGGATGCGCACACGCACCAGCATTGAGATTCTGGCCAGCACTGAGAATCCGGACCGGATGCACGAAAGCCCCCAGCCTTCTGGGCTGAGGGCTCGTGCAATCCGGGCTGGCCCTCGGGGCGCTAGGCGCGTCCCCGATCTTTGGGCCCGGCTACAGGGCGCGCGAGAAGATCGCGTCGATCTCCGCACGCTCTGAGGGTGATGCCGCGCGGGACCGCTGGCGGTCCCATTCGCGGTGGATCTGCCGGCTTCGAGCGGACTCACTGTCGAGGTGCTCGGAGCCGAACATGGTGGTGAACACCTTGGCTAGCGGCTTCATGGAGGGTCTCTCCTTGCATCGTGTTGTGTGATGTTCGTTCGGGGGTCTCCCGGCGGAACATCACAATTGTGTCACAGATTTGTGGTGGCGCGCTACAAATATGACGTCTTGTGAGCAGAGTCACGCAGGATCTTTCATTCCTGGCCGATCTCCCGCGTGAGGGAGGTCACCCTCGCAGTGGGCGTGTGGTGTGCCACGATGAGGACCCGGTCGGTGCCCTCACCGACACTGTCGGTGAGCGCAAGGAGGACGGGTGCCCGAGCCCCTGCGCCGCATCACGTATTCACCCAAGGTCTTCATCCCGCTCACGCAGCTGTGTCGTGACCGGTGCGGGTACTGCACCTTCGCTCAGGCGCCCGCGCACCTTCCATCCGCCTACCTGCCGATCGAGGAGGTCCTCGCCGTCGCCCGCGCCGGGGCGGAGGCCGGGTGCCACGAGGCGCTGATCACGCTCGGTGAGGCACCCGAGGACCGCTACCCGCAGGCTCGCGAATGGCTCGACGAGCATGGCTTCGCCTCCACCACCGATTACGTGGCCTACGCGGCCCAACGGATTCTTGACGAGACGGGCCTGCTGCCGCACGTCAATGCCGGCGCGATCAGCAAGGAGGAGCTCGCTCTCCTGCGTCGTGTCTCACCCAGCCAGGGAATGATGATCGAGTCCCTCAATCCTGACCTGGTGGCTCATCGCGGTGCACCCGACAAGGATCCGGAGCGTCGGCTGGCAACATTGCGGTGGGCCGGAGAACTGCAGATCCCCTTCACCACGGGCCTGCTTGTCGGCATCGGCGAGAGTCGTGCCGATCGCGTGGCAACCTTGGAAGCGATCGGGCGCTCGCACGAGGAGTTCGGTCACGTTCAGGAAGTGATCGTCCAGAACTTCGTTCCCAAGCCCACGACGCAGATGCGTGCGGCCGAGCCCTGCAGCCTCGATGACCTGCTCGACACCATCCGGCTGGCGCGCGAGATCCTCCCGGAAGGCGTCCATGTGCAGGCGCCACCGAATCTGGTGGACGACCCAGGGCCTCTCCTGGATGCCGGAATTGACGACTTCGGAGGCGTCTCACCGATCACGGCCGACCACGTGAATCCCGAGCGTCCGTGGCCGCACCTTGACGTTCTGCGTCGTGCTGTCGAGAATCGTGGTCTCGCGCTCGTCCCGCGCCTGACCGTGTACCCCGAGTACGCGGTCGATCCCGAGCGCTGGCTGGATGAGAACGTCCAATTCGCTGTGCTCGATCGATCAGATGCCGAGGGCCTTGGCCGCGACGACCCGGGCGCCACCTTCCCGGAGCGCTACGAGGCGGCGGCGAACGTCGGCACGGGCGCCGAGGTTATTCAGGTGGGCCGGCGCTCTACCGCGTGGTACTCCGGTGCCGACCGCCTGCCTCCTGTGCTCATTCCGGCTGCGGGGCGTGCAGGCGCGGCGGTGACCGAGGTGCTTGACGGTGTCCTGATGGGGCAGGAGCCCGGCATCGACGAGCTGCAGACCCTGTTCACCGCGCGTGGGGCTGAGGTCGCAGCCATCGCCGAGGTCGCTGATCGGCTGCGTGCCGAGGTCAACGGAGACGTCGTCACGTTCGTCCGCAATCGAAACATCAACTACACCAATGTCTGCACCTTCAAGTGCACATTCTGCGGATTCTCCAAGGGCCCCGCCTCGCTCAATCTGAGAGGCAAGCCCTATCTGCTCGACAACGCCGAGATCATCGGGCGGGTGCGGGAGGCCGCTGAAGCCGGAGCCACCGAGGTGTGTCTGCAGGGCGGCATTCATCCGGACTTCGACGGTGAGTACTACGTCGACGTCTGCAAGGCGGTCAAGGATGCCGTGCCCACGATGCACGTGCATGGGTTCACGGCACTGGAGGTCACGGAGGGTGCCCGCCGCCTGGGGGAGCCCCTCTCCTCCTACTTGGGTCGGCTGAAGGACGTGGGCCTGGGAACCCTGCCCGGCACGGCAGCAGAGATCCTGGACGATTCGATCCGCGAGATTCTGTGCCCGGACAAGGTGAATACGGCCGAGTGGCTCGAGGCTCATGAGGTGGCCCACAGCGTGGGCCTGCGCTCCACGGTCACCATCATGTTCGGGAGCATCGAGCATCCCGAGCACTGGGCGCGGCACATCGTTCGCACGCGTGACCTTCAGAAGCGCACGGGCGGGTTCACGGAGTTCATCCCGCTTCCCTTCGTTCATATGGCCTCGCCGATCTATCTCAAGCGCCGGGCACGTCGCGGCCCCACCTGGCGAGAGGTCGTCCTGATGCATGCGGTCGGGCGCATCGCGTATCACGGCTGGATCCCCAACATCCAGGCCTCGTGGGTGAAGCTGGGCGTGCGAGGAGCTCAGCAGTTGCTCCAGGCCGGGGTCAATGACCTCGGTGGCACCCTCATGGACGAGAGCATCTCTCGAGCCGCTGGAGCGGCCCACGGGCAAGGCATCACGGTCTCGGACTTCCGGGCCGTTGTCGAACCCCTGGGACGAACCTTGGTGGAGCGCACGACGATGTACGAGCGACGAGATCCGATCAGCATGGGAGACCCACTACCGGTGTGAACGTCGGCATCGTCCCGACTATCGAGGCATTGGGTATCGAGGCATTGGGTATCGAAGCATCGGCTATCGGAGCACCGACTATCTAAGAATCGACGAAATCAGGAGGCAGGGCATGGACGTACGGACGATCTCCACCACCGTCACGCAGACGTTGACGGAGGCAGGGCGACCTCTCGATGCGCCCACCACCATGGCTGTGGCCACCGCTGTCGTCAGGAATCCGCTGGCGGGTCGAGGAGTAGTGGATGACCTCTCCGAGCTCGAGGTACTGGGCAGCGAGGTCGCGGCGCTGCTCGTCGATCAGTGCCTTGCGGCGCTGTCCGCCACGGGCATCGAGCCATCCCAGGTGCGTGGATACGGCAAGGGAGCCATCGTCGGCCTCGATGGGGAGCGGGAGCACACTGCTGCGGTGCTGCACCCGCGGTTCGGAGCTCCGGTTCGAGCGGCGATCGGTGGGGGAGCAGACATCATCCCGGGCACCAAGAAGGTCGGCCCGGCGGGCAGTTCGATCACCATGCCGGTAGGAAACAAGGACGACCGATGGGTGTTCGACGACATGGATTCGGCTGAAGTCTCCCTGGCTGACGCCCCACGCCCTGACGAGATGCTGGTATCCCTCGTCCTCAGCGTGGGCGGCAGGCCCCACGCTCGTACCCAGAAGCCCACGGCCTAGCAGCGACGACAGAGGAGAACCCATGTTCAAGGCGATGATCCTGCTCTCTCGGCGGGACGACATGACGCATGAGGAGTTCGTCCACTGGTGGGTGAGCGAGCACCAGCTCCTCGCTGCACAGTTGCCGGGCGTTCGGCGAATTGTGTTCAATGTCGTGGCTCAGGGGGCTGACGAATCCGGCATCGACGGCGTGGCGGAACTGTGGTTTGACACACGTGAGGACTTTGACGCGGCGTATGCGACTGAGGTGGGTCAGAAGACGGCGGCGGATTCCCTCGCTCACGTCAGCAGCCGAGTGCGCCTGTTGACGGATGAGCATGTCATTCTCTCTTCGTGACCCGAACACCTGCTGAGGTCCGCAGCTTCGAGGGACGTCGGTTTGTTCGAACGCCGGCCACGGCACCAGGGCCCTTGGGTCCCCAGATGCTGGGTGCCTTCTCCGCTATTCGTCGCAATCCAGTCGACTACCTGGAGTCGACGTGGCGGACGTACGGTGATGTGGTCCAGTTCCCGATTCCGCGTCCACCGTCATACCTGGTCAATGACCCCGAGGGCGTGCGTCGCGTTCTCGTCACCCATGGCCGCAACTACGGCAAGTCCACGATCCAGTACCGATCCCTTTCCCTGGTGACGGGTGAGGGCCTGCTCGTGGCCGATACCGAGGCGTGGCGCCGGCAGCGGCCCCTCGTCCAGCCGGCCTTCCACCACGAGACCCTGAATCATCTGGTTTCCCATGTGGATACCGCGCTCCAGCGTCGATTCCGGGAGTGGGAGAGCCTGCCGAGCGACGCGGTCGTGGATATGGACGCGGCGATGATGACATCTGCTCTCGAAGTCGTGGGCCATGCGCTGTTCGGAACGGATCTGTCCCAGGACGCGCATCGACTTGCTCGCGCCACTTTGTCGGCGCTGGATGTGGTGGTGGCCCGGGCTCGGGTGCCGATCACGCCGCCGAACTGGATGCCCACACCGGGCAACCGACGTCTGCATCGGGCCGTGCGCGAGCTGGATGCGGCCGTCGAGGACATGCTCCAGGAGCGTCGACAGAATCCATCGGAAGTCCCGGCGGACATGCTCGACCTGCTGCTTCTCGCACGCGATCAGCAGGGAAGTGGGCTGACTGTTGAGGAGATTCGCGATCAGATCGTCACGTTCATCGTCGCGGGGCACGAGACGGTGGCTAGTGCTCTCACCTGGGCATGGGCCCTGCTCGCTGACCACCCGGAGATCCAGCGGGAGCTGCAGCGTGAGTCCGAAGAGGTGCTGGGGGGCGGGCCCGCCACGTTCGCTGATGTCGGCCGCCTGCCATGGGCGCGTGCCGTCTTCGACGAGGCGCTCCGTCTGTACCCGCCAGCCTGGCTGATCACCCGCAAGGCGCTGGGGCCGGACTCGCTCGGCGGACGCGACATTCCGAAGGGTGCGCTCATCATCCTCAGTCCGTGGCTCCTGCATCGGCATCCGGACGTGTGGGCTCACCCTGACTCCTTCGACCCGACGCGCTTCCTCGACGGATCTGCGGATCGCAACGCGTTCATCCCCTTCGGCAGCGGGCTGCGGCAGTGCATCGGTCGCGACTTCGCGTACGTTGAAGGAACCTTGATGCTCGCCTCGATCGCCGGCAGGTACTCCGTCTCCTACCCGACAGGTGGCCGCCACCCGAAGGCTGAGCCGCTGGTGACCGTGCGACCTGTAGGTGGCCTGCCCGTCCGTCTGACCCCGCGCTGATCGCCTGCAGGTGCTGGAAAGCTCTGGTGGGCTTCAGGCCTGAGTGATGTACTCCATGAGCGCGGCCCGCTCGCCTTCGAGCTCCTCCAGTCGCGTCTTCACGATGTCACCGATGCTGACGATGCCGATGAGGGCGCCGTCCTCGTCGACGACGGGGATATGTCGCACGCGCTTGTCGGTCATGACATGCATCAACTCGTCGACATGTGCTTCCGGGGGAGCGCTGAACACGCGTGAGGTCATGATGGATGAGATCGGCGCCTCCATGGCGCTGATATTCGTGGCGACCGCGCGCACGACATCCCGCTCCGATGCAATGCCATCTATTGTGCGGCCGTCGGCTGAGACAACGAGCGCACCGACCCCGTGACGGACCAGATCCGATGCCAGTTGGGCGACGGTGGCATCCGGGGTGATGGTGGCGACGAAATCACCCTTGGCGGCGAGGATCGTGGACAACTGCATGGGCACCTCCGCGAGCTATCGGATTCCCCATGGTGACCCAGTTGCGGTGCTGATGTCAGGTTTTCGGCGGAATATGACTGGCCAGAATGTTGAGCACCTGATCGTGGAGTATCCCGTTGGAGGTCACTGCAGAGCCACCGCCGAGGGGTGAACCGCCGTCGTACGCCGTGATTCGCCCGCCGGCCTCCTCGACGATCGGCACGAGCGCCGCCATGTCGTAGGTCTCGAGCTGCGGCTCCGCGGCGATATCGACTGCACCCTCCGCAACCAGCATGTGCGACCAGAAATCCCCGTAGGCCCGCTGCCGCCAGGTGTGCGACACCAGGGCCTCCAGTCCCTGGGCGGCGCCTCGTCCGTCCCAGCCGTGGGCATCGGAGAAGGAGAAGGATGCGTCGGCCATGGCAGTGACGCGACTGACCTGCAGTCGGCGCGGCTCCGACCTGCCCGGCTCCACGGCCCAGGCACCCTGACCGCGCGCAGCCCACCACCTGCGCCCCAGAGCGGGGGCCGAGACGACGCCGACGATCACGTCGTCCCCGTCGGCGAGAGCAATGAGAGTCGACCAGACGGGCACACCACGGACGTAGTTCTTGGTGCCATCGATGGGGTCGAGGATCCAGCGGCGCTGGGCAGTTCCCTCGCTGCCGAATTCCTCTCCGACAATGGCATCGGCAGGGCGGCGGGCATGCAGTTCATCGCGCAGGAACCGCTCTACCGCTCGATCGGCCTCCGTCACAGGGGTCAGGTCCGGCTTGGTGTCGACGACGAGGTCGACGGCGCGGAACCGGGACATGGTCAGGACGTCTGCGGCATCAGCCAGGAGCAGCGCAACGTCGAGGTCGTTTCTGGGGACATCAGACACGTGCGAAGGCTATCGGTCGGCGCGGTCTACAGTGTGAGCGTGCTGGAGACCGTTGCGGGTTTGCCTGTCCATCCCCTCATCGTGCACGCGGCCGTGGTTCTCGTTCCCCTGGTTGCCCTTGGCGCCATTCTCATGGCTGTATGGCCGCGGTTCTCGCGGCGCTTCGGGGTGCTCGTGGCGATCATGGGAGGAGCGGCACTGGTTGCGTCTGCTCTGGCCAAGCTGTCCGGCGAGCAAATGGCGGAACGAGTGGGCCTGCCCGAGCGACATGCGGAACTCGCTGATCGCATGCCCCTTGTGGTACTCCTGCTGGCCGGTCTCGTGCTTGCGTTATGGCTGCTTGACCGCGGGATTCCCACCACTCGGTCCCGACCCGGATGGGTCATCGCCCTGGCCGCAGTAACGGTGATCGTCTCCGTCGGTGCCGTCTACTGGACGTTTCTCGTGGGGCACTCCGGTGCGGAATCGGTCTGGATGGGCCGCTGACGTCAGTTCTCGTCTGACGCATCCATCCGACTGCGGATCAGTCGACGCAGTGATCCGACGCGAGCCACGAACTCGTTCGACGGATCATCTTCCAGTGCCAGCGTGAGGGCACACTCGGGCTCGTCGTGGCTGCACGCTCGCGGGCACTCCGACGTGAGCGATTCAAGGTCCGAGAATGCATGGATGACCCGCCCCACGTCCACATGCGCCAAGCCGAACGAGCGGATGCCCGGAGTGTCGATGATGAAGCCGCCGTCGGGAAGATGCATGGCCACGACGCTGGTGGAGGTGTGGCGGCCGCGGCCCGTGACCGCATTGACATGTCCGATCTCGCGCTCCGCCAAGGGGACCAGCGAGTTCACGAGAGTGGACTTTCCCACGCCCGAGTGTCCGACAAGGACGGTCGCCTCGCCTCTGAGTGCATCGCGCAAGGCGGGCGGAGCCTCCCGGTGGCGACCGATGAACACGGGCAGGTCCAGCGGGCCGTAGAGCGCCAGCAGTTCATCGGCGGGCTTGAGGTCCGTCTTGGTGACGACGAGCATCGGAGTGATGCCTGCATCGAGCGCGGCGACCACCGTGCGATCGATCAGTCCCGTGCGCGGCTCGGGATCGGTGGTGGCCGTGACGACGGCGAGCTGGGTGGCATTGGCCACGATCACCCGCTCCACGGGATCGGTGTCGTCGGCAGTGCGTCGCAGGGTTGACGTCCGCTCCAGGCGCCGGACGATCCGGGCCTGCGTGTCCACGTCACCGGAGATGTCGCCCACGATCCCGACCCGGTCCCCGACAACGATGCCCTTGCGGCCAAGCTCGCGTGCCTTGACGGCATACAGGACATTGCCGTCGTCGCTCTCCAGGGTGAATCGCCCGCGATCAACCGTCATGACCACGGCGTTCTCCGCGTCGGCATGCGCGGGTCTTTCCTTTGACCGAGGGCGTGCCTTGCGGCGTCCGGGTCGGATCCGGACGTCGTCCTCGTCAAGGTGCTGGTGCTTCCGCGTCACTCGGGACGATCCCCTGACAGCAGGCTCTTCCATCGCTGTGCAAAATCAGGAAGCGTCTTGTCAGTGGTCTCGATGTTCTCCACCTCGACGCCCGGAACGACGAGTCCGATGATGGCTCCGGCCGTCGCCATGCGATGGTCGTCGTACGTGTGGAAGACACCGCCATGCAGCGGGCGAGGGCGGATGATGAGTCCGTCCTCGATCTCCTCGACATCGCCACCGAGCCCGTTGATCTCGGTGGTGAGTGCGGCGAGGCGATCGGTCTCGTGTCCGCGGAGATGGGCGATGCCCCGGAGGGTGCTGGGGGAGTCTGCGAGCGCCGCCACGGCGGCAACGGTCGGCGCCACCTCGCCGGCCGATGACAGGTCGAGGTCCACACCGGTCAGCGTGCTCCCCGCGGCGACGGTGAGGCCTCCCGCGCGGTGATTCACGCCGGCGCCCATGGCTGACCAGATGTCGCGCAGCAGGTCACCTGGCTGCGTCGTCTGCTCGGGCCAGTCGCGAACCGTGACGGACCCACCCGTGACGAGGGCGGCCGCCTGGAAGGGCGCGGCGTTGGACAGATCAGGCTCAATGTGACGATCGAGGGCCGCGACGTTCTGTGGATCGACATGCCAGATGCTCGCGCCGTCGCGACGCACCTGCACGCCATGCTCAGCCAGCATGGCAATGGTCATCTCGATGTGGGGCATGCTCGGCACCGGGGGGCCGACGTGATGCACGGTGACTCCGGCGTTGAAGCGCGCGGCGCTCAGCAGGAGGCCGGAGATGAACTGGCTGGACTTCGATGCATCGACGACGACCTCACCACCGGTGAGCTCACCGGTGGCCTCGATCATGAACGGCAGACGGCCGTTGCCTCGGTCGTAGACCTTCGCCCCGAGCTCCTTGAGCGACTCGATCACGGTGGCCATGGGGCGTTTGCGCGCATGCGCATCACCATCGAAGGTGATCTCCCCGTGTGCCAGTGATGCAAAGGGCGGCAGGAATCTCATCACCGTGCCAGCTAGGCCGACGTCGATGGCGGCTGGGCCGGTCATGAAGTGTGGCGTGATGTCGACGGTGAGGTTTCCCGTGGCGTCGCGCTCAGCCACCTGCACGTCGACCCCGAGCATGCGAAGCCCGTCCATCATGAGCTGGGTGTCGCGAGCATCCAGCAGTCCGAGGATTCGACTCGGTCCGTCGGCGAGCGCGGCCAGAATGAGTGCGCGGTTGCTGGCTGATTTGGACCCGGGGACTGAGACTGTGGCGACGACGGGATCGTCGGCAACAGGTGCGGACCACAGAGGGATGCTCACTTGCGCAACAGTATCGCTCCGACCAGACCGATGGTCACGACCAAGCCGACGCCGGCGAACAGGGCGATGGGCAGCCACGA
>JAIOXK010000087.1 GCA_021741645.1 Candidatus Nanopelagicales bacterium | reverse complement strand
GCGATCACGGTGCTCGTGGGCGTGGCGATCGTCGCCGGGATCGGGGTGTTCAACTCGATCAACCAGGAGGAGCCTGCGGCCATCGTCGCCAAGCAGGTCGGCACGAAGTCCACCCCGCAAGGAGACCTGCCGCACTACGAGCTGCACCTCGACGTCTACCCCAACAGCTCCGATGCCGTCCCGCCCCCGCGCACCACGGGGGCCATCCAGGCCGATCTGCTGAGCGGTCAGCCGTTCTACGCACCGTCGACGAGCATCCAGGTGCCGGCGAACTCGGTGGTGACCATCCACTTCACCCAGTACGACTCCGGCGGCCAGATCTACAACCCCTACTTCGCCCAGGTCCACGGAACCATGGACGGGACGATGAAGTGGAACGGCAAGGAGGTGTCGGAGATCAAGCCGACCGAGGTCGGCCACACCTTCACCGTTCACCAGTACCCCGAGTCCAGCCAGCCCTACTTCTTCCTCTCGGTTCCGCTGCCCATGAATGCGAGCAACGCCAAGACGGACAAGAACGGCTACCCGGTCGACCCGCAGAAGGTCTCCGTCACCTTCATCACCGGTGAGGCGGGCACGTACGTCTGGAACTGCGAGTTCCCCTGCGGTGACATGTACCAGGAGTTCGGCGGCCCGATGCAGACCCGCGGGTGGATGGCCGGCACGTTCGAGGTGGTCGCGTGACGGCGACCATGCCGCCGCCCGACGCGCCGGAGGCACCGACCAACCGGCCGCCGTCGATGCACCGGGTGCGCAACTGGATCCGGCGCCCCTACGCCCGCTGGGTCATGGTCCTCACCGTTGTCATCGGCTTCCTGCTGCTGCCGCTGTGCTGGCTCCTGCTCGCGGCGATGAATCAGACGGGCGCCCCGGCGTCGGAGATCATGCAGGACATCGAGACCACGGTCTTCGTGTTCACCATCGTCTCGATCCCCATCACCGCCTTCGTCTTCGCGGTGCTCGTCTACAGCCTGCTGGGCTGGAAGCACGTCAGCGGCGACGAGGTCCCGGCCGACGAGAGCCCCGCCATTCGCGGGAACGTCATCGGTGCGACTCTCTGGACAGTCGTCTCCAGCCTGCTCGCGATGTTCCTCGTCGTCTGGGGGCTCGTGGAACTGGCCCAGATCACCGCGAACTCGTACGGCACCATCTCGGCTGACGAGCAGCCGGGCGGCAAGGACGCATTGATCGTCAACGTCACCGGGCAGCAGTGGGTCTGGACCTTCGAGTACCCCCAGCACGACGGACTCACCTCTGACGTGCTGTACCTGCCGAAGGATCGTGCGGTGTACTTCAACGTGACGTCCAAGGACGTCATCCACAACTTCTGGGCCGTCGAGCTCGGCGTCAAGATCGACGCCAACCCGGGCGCCATCACGCAGACGGGCGTCACGCCCAACAAGGCCGGCACCTTCAACGTGCGATGCGCGGAGCTGTGCGGCCTGCACCACGCCTACATGGAGACGCAGATTCAGGTGCTCGAGAAGGATTCCTTCGACTCGTGGGTTCGTGAGAGCGGCGGAGGGAGGACCTCATGAGCACAGCCACCACGACCGTGCGTGGGGTCGAGCAGGTCACTCAGCCGCCCCAGCACGGCAAGCCCGGCGGGATCATGCGCCACCTCAACCTGGGAACCGGCCTGCTCACGGGCATCGTCTTCGCGGTTGGCGCCGGATGGATCGTTGCGGCCCTGACTCCCTCGTCCGCGACGACCCCGACGTTCGCGCCGGCAGGGCCTGAGTACGTGTACCTGGCCGGACTCATCGGCTGGGTGATCGGGTTCATGCTGGGCATGGGTGCCTTCATCGGCCCGCTGCGCTGGATGATGGGTCGCGACCTCACCCACGACGATGCCGAGTACATGGCCGGCAAGGATCTCGGCGTCAAGCGCTACATCAAGTTCACGACCGATCACAAGGTGGTGGGCGTCCAGTACCTGGTCGTCACGCTGGTCATCTTCGGCTTCGGCGGCACGCTGGCCATGCTCATCCGCACAGAGCTCGGCGTGACGTGGTCGGAGGTGTTCTCGCCGGAGTTCTACAACTCGCTCATCGGCACGCACGGCATCGCGATGATCATCGCGATGATCATCGCCGTCAGCGGTCCGCTCGGTAACTTCATCGTCCCGATGATGATCGGTGCGCGTGACATGGCCTACCCGCGGCTCAATGCGCTCAGCCTCTGGCTGCTCGTTGCGGCCGCGGTGTGCCTGATCAGCTCGATGTTCGTCGGCGGTATGCAGGACGGCTGGTCCGCGTATCAGCCGCTGGGCTCGCAGGCTCCTCCCGGCATGCTGGGCTACCAGCTCACCATCATCGTCTTCGCGATCTCCACTGCGATCGCGAGCGTCAACCTGATGACGACCATCCTGACCATGCGCGCGAAGGGCATGACCTGGTCGCGCACGCCGATCTTCGTCTACGGCATCTTCGCGTCATCGCTGATGGGGCTGTACGCCTTCCCCTTCTACCAGTACTCGCAGATCCTCGCCCTTACCGATCGCGTGTGGGGAACGGTGTTCTTCAATCCGCTGTACGGGGGCAGTGTCTGGCTGTACGAGAACCTCTTCTGGCTACTGGGTCACCCTGAGGTCTACGTCATCATCATCCCGACGGCTGCCGTGACCCTCGAATTGATGCCGGTGTTCCTCCGAAAGCCGCTGTTCTCCTACAACTTCGCGATCGCCGGCATCGTGGGTGTCGTGGCCCTCAGCGGACTCGTGTGGGCGCACCACATGTACATGACGGGCTGGGCCCCTGCGGTCAACTACCCCTTCATGCTGTCCACGGAGATGATCTCGATCCCGGTCGGATTCCTCGTGCTCGTCGCCATCGGCACCTTCTGGCGCGGCACCGTCTGGACCCGTCTGCCCCTGATGGCCGTCTATGCGCTGGTGTTCAACAAGATGATCGGTGGAGTCACCGGCATCTACCTGTCGGACGTTCCCGCCGATCAGTACTTCCACGGAAGCATGTTCGTCGTCGCCCACTTCCACTACATGCTGATGGGTGCTGGACTGTTCGGAGCGATGGGCGGCATCGCGTTCTACTTCCCGAAGATGACCGGTCGAATCCTCGACGAGCGCATCGGCTCCATCGGACTCTGGACGGCCTTCGTCGGCTTCCAGCTGACCTTCGGCTCGATGTTCGTCGCGGGCCTCCAGGGCATGCCGCGACGTGTGCTGCAGTTCGACGAGCAGTTCAACATCTCGAACTGGATCTCGACCATCGGTGCCTACATCATCGGCCTGGGAATGCTGATCTTCCTGGCCGCGATCATCTTCTCCTGGACGTCCGGGGTCCGAGCGAGTGGCAACCCGTGGGGGTCGAAGTCCCTCGAATGGCAGACGGCGCAGCCGGTGCCGCTGGAGAACTTCGAGGTCCTCCCCGTCGTCACCGAGCGTCCCTACAACTACGGAGTCCCCGATCCGTATGACGAGGAGCTGGCCGCCGAGGATGGCGATCGCGTCGAGAAGGTGGGTGCCTCGTGAGCGCGCCCACCGAGGAGACTCTGTTCCCCACCACGGGCGAGCCCGTGGCCACCATCGCACGACGGGGTCGTGTCGGCCTGTGGCTCATGATCGTCGCCGACGTGGCGGGCACGATTGCCCTGCTGATCAGCTACACCTACCTGTGGAGCCTGAACGTCAACGGCGGCTGGGCGCCGCCCGGTGCACGCGTGCCCTTCACCGAGTCCAACACCGGTCCGCAGAAGGCCGACGCCACATGGGCGGCCGAGTGGCCGTTCTGGGTGATCCTGCTGCTGGTCCTGCTCTCGACCGTGGCGATGTGGTGGTCCTACAAGGCCGTCAAGGCGGGCTTTGAGGCTGCTGCGGTCACGGGAGCGGTGCTCTCGACCCTGCTGATGGTCGCAGCCCTCATCGCGCAGTGGATCCAGATCACGACTTTCCCGTTCGGTCCCAGCGATGGGGCATACGGCTCGGCGGTGATCCTGCTGTGCGCCAGCAACCTGTTCCACATGCTGCTGGTGCTGTTCCTCCTCGTCGGCATCGTGAACCGCACGCGCAAGGGACTCATCTCTCAGGACGTCAACTATCAGTCACAGGCCGTCAGCTACTACATGACCTGGGTGGTTATCGCCGTCCTGCTGGGTGCTCTTGTCACGACCTTCTTCGTCGAGAGCCCGAACACCGACCCAGCAGTATTCGGAACCTTCGAGACGGGGGCCAAGTCCGCTCCAGAGGCACCCCCGTCACCGAGCGCGACGCCCAGTTCGTCGCCGAGCGCCTCACCCTCGCCGAGTGCCTCGTAGCGGGGCCGCTACGCCGTGACCGTCCGCTCGCGCACCTTTCTCGGCCTTGCCGTCGGGGCACCGGTACTGCTGCTCGTCCTGTGGACGCTCGGTGGGCTCACCGAGGAGCAGCAGACAGGTATCCCCACGGTGCCGCTCGTCACGCTCGCGAGCCTGCCGCTTGACCTGTGGCTTCGTGATCTCGCCACCGCGGTGACGATCGGTGCTGTACTCGTCGGCGCCGTGCTAGCCCCGAGGGTCGCCGCGCGGCTCACGCAGATTGCCTCGCTGGCCGCCATCCTGTGGCTGGTCACGCTCGTGGCCCAGTCGGTGCTCACGGTTTCCGAGGTCCTGGCCCGCCCCCTGAGCGAGTCCGTCGACACCACCGTGATCTGGTCACTGCTGAGCCAGACAGACCTGGGCATGGTGATGCTCGCGCAGGCGGGGCTCGTCGCGGTGATCGCCAGTGCTGCGTGGCTGACGTCCGGACGCGGCATGGGCGTCGTCCTGCTCGTGGTGGCCATGGTCGCTGCGTGGTTGCCCGGACTCACCGGTCACTCCGGTCTGGAGCACGGGCATGTGTCCGCATCGATCGGACTCGGCCTGCACGTGGTGTTCGCCTCCCTGTGGGTCGGCGGACTCATCGCCATGGCGATCTACGCGGGATCGGGTGAGCCGGACCCGGGCGTTGTCCTCGGCCGGTTCAGCGTCGTGGCCCTCGCCAGCGTGATCGTCATCGCGGAGACCGGTCTTCTCAATGCGGCGCTTCGCCTCGATGGCATCGCCGCTCTGCTCTCGTCGCAGTACGGCACGATCATTTTGGCCAAGGTGTCTGTGCTCGTCGTCCTCATCGGCTGGGGGATGCGCCAGCGTGCGGCCATCGCGGGTCGATGGCGAGGCCTGCCCGACGCAGACCTGCGCGATCCGGAGTACCGGTCGACCTTCCTGCGGTGGTGCGGGTGGGAGGTGCTGTGGATGGGCGCTGTGTACGGCCTGTCGATCGCCCTCTCGCGCACGGCCCCGCCGGGGTTCTCCATCGCCGGGGACGAAATGACCGTGGGCGGGATCGTCCTGCTCGTGCTTGGACTGCCGATGGCGATCGGCTTCGTCACGGCGCTGGGCCCGCGAGCGCCGCGTGCTGCGGTGGCCTTCCCCGAGGCGGTCGCCGTGGTGGCTCTGGTCGCCGTCGTCGTTGCAGGGGAGTGGGTGCCCAGCGGCATGGCGACGGCCACCGTGGGCGTGCAGGTCGGGACACTGCTGGGAGCGCTCGTTGTCCTGGCTGCGGGCACGCTCTTCGTGGCCGTGGTGCGGGCTCGGCGAGCCGTCGGAGCTGTCGCCATCATGATGATCGGCCTGCCAGTGGCATTCTGGTGGCTGGAGCGGGACGCGTCGGATGGCTGGTCCACCGGAACATGGGCGTCCGTGCTGCTTGCAGAAGGGCTGCTGGTGCTGCTGATGAGAGACACGCTCTCCGTCGCATCCACCACCACACCTGTGCCCGACGAGACCGCTGCGGATCGGGCGCTCGCATGAGCGACGAGACAACGCCGCCCACGCGCAGCAAGGCCAAGGACTTCTGGCAGCTTCATGTGCCCCTCGTCGTCGTCCTGGCGCTGTGCGCCTTCGCCACGCTCGTCGAGTTCCGCCGCGCTCAGGAGGGCGTCGACCGCGCATGGGCGTACACGATCCAGTGGCCGATCATCGGTGCCTTCGCCTTCGTCGTCTGGAATCGGTACCGCAGGCACGGCAGCATCACCAAGTCGATCTCGCGCTACTTCCGTGACAGGGCGGCTCGCTTCGAGGCCGCGGCGGAGGCGCTGGGGGACAAGGAGGCCGTGGCTCAGGCGGAGCGCGAGGCCGATCCCGACGCCATCGCGTGGCGCGAGCACGTGCGCGAACTGCGGCGGAACGATCCCCCGGGTGGCCCGCCCTCAGGCTGAGCACTCGACCCGTCATCACCTACGGACGAGGGAGACACTGGAGTCGAGGTGAGTGCGATGCTGGTGTCGGGCAAGGTCTTCGTCGTCACCGGTGCGGGAAACGGCATCGGTCGTGAGGTCACCCGCGAACTCATCGCACGAGGTGCTCGCGTGGCCGCCGTGGACAGGAGTGAGGACGGGCTTCTTGGCACCTCCGCTCTGGTCGAGGGCTCCTCATCGCGATCGATGTCGCTGCACGCGGTCGATCTCACCGATCGCGATGCGGTGGCGGCCCTGCCGGTGCGTGTCCTCGAGCAGCACGGACAGGTCGATGGCTTGGTCCATGTAGCAGGAATCATCCAGCCGTTCGTGCCGATCGCGGAGTTGTCATTCGCTGACATCGATCGCGTGATGGCAGTCAACTTCGACGGCACGGTCAATGTCGACAAGGCATTCATTCCTCTGCTCCTGCACCGACCGGAGGCCTGCCTGCTCAATGTGTCGAGCATGGGCGCACTGGTGCCGGTGCCAGGTCAGGGTGCCTACGGGGCGAGCAAGGCCGCGGTCGCGCTGCTCACCGAGACGCTGTTCGCTGAGTTGCAGGGCACGTCCGTGGCCGTCACGCTCGTGTATCCCGGAGCGATCGGCACGAATATCGCTGCCAACTCCGGCGTCACGCTGGAGATGCCGGAAGGGGCGGACGACTTCCCGATGACGGCGCCGGACGAGGCCGCACGTCAGATCGTCGACGCCATCGCGGCCGGTCGCCCGCGACTGCTCATCGGCAAGGACGCGCGAATGCTCGATCGCATGTCACGCCTGATGCCCACGCGCGCCGTGACCATCGTGGCCAGGAGGATGCAGCGCCTGCTGGGCGGAAAGGCCGCTTCTGGGCGAGTCGAGCAGTGACACCTGTGATGTCCAGCGCTGCTGGGGTGAGCGGGCGATAGCGTCCTGCCTCCGCGATGAGCCGAGAAGGGAGGATTGCGCCTTCATAGACCTGCTCGGTGGTGGCGCCGATCCCAGCCCGGCCGCGTCAGTGCATCGGACAGATGCGTGCACCGATCTCCTCGGCCACGTCGAGAAGCGCGACGACATCGGCGTCGGTGGTGCGGAAGTTGGTGAAGCAGGGCCGAAGCCACGTGCCACCGTCGATCGTCCCGGGAGAGATGTAGACGCGACCGTCGTCCTGCATGGCCCGATAGAGAGCGTCGTTGTGGGCGTCTACGTCGGGGCACCCTGGGTGCACGTGCCGGAGCGGGACGATCGACAGGCTGGGCGGGTGCGGCAGCACGGCGAAAGCGTCCCGCCCGGAGGCCAGCCGGTAGGCCAGCTCTGCATGACCGAGGTTCGCCTCGAGGGACTCGCGGAACCCGATGGCACCGTGCACGTGGAAGGCCAGCCAGAGCTTCAGCGATCGCACCGGTCGTGAGTACTCCAGCGTGGTGTCGACGGTGTTGGGCCGGACGTCATCCTCATGCGGCATGTAGGCCTCGTGGTGCCCGAAGGTCAGGGCGAGTGCCGTGGGATCTCGAAGGAGGACCGCGCTGCACGCTTTGGGCACACTGAGCCACTTGTGGGCATCGATGCTCACCGAGTCCACCTGATCGAGGCCGGTGAACAGGTGGCGTCGAGACTCGGTGCCTGCCGCCGGGAGGCCGTAGGCTCCGTCGACGTGCACCCAGACTCCACGAGCATGCGCCATTGAGGCGATGTCACCGAGTGGATCGACGGCACCGGTGAGAGTCGTGCCGCCACTCGCCACGACCGCCACGGGGACGTACCCGGATGCCACGTCCTCGTCGATCGCCGCTGCCAGTGCATCGACCTTCATCCGGCGGTGTGCGTCCAAGGGGATGGACACCACGTTGTCGGCACCGATCCCGAGCATCTCCGCGGCGCGCACGTTGGAGTAGTGGGCCTCCGCAGAGACGTAGATCCTCGCCCGGACGCCGCCCATGCCACGCGCCCTCGAGCCGGGCAGGGCCCGCTCGCGGGCGGCGGCCAGGGCCGTGGTGTTGCTCAGCTGCCCACCGCTGGTGAAGTGGCCGCCTCCGGCGGGGAAGCCCACGAACTGCCCAAGCCAGCGGACCGTCTGCTCCTCCAGGCGGGTGGCGGCCTTGGAGTCGAGGGCCAGGTTGATGTCGTAGGAGTGCGCCAGCAGGTCGGCCAGGGCTCCGATCTCCAGCGCGCTGGAGCCGATGTAGGCGAAGTACCGGGGGCGCGACTGCGCGATGCTGGCGTCCAGGATCCCGGCGGCATGGTCCAGCCCGACGATGGCGTCCACGCCCTGCTCGGGCAGTGAGGCCTGCAGCAGTCGGGACAGCTCCGGACCGACATCGGACTCGGACTCGCGTGCTCGATCGAATTCGCGCCAGGCGCGCAAGACGATGGCAGCAGCGTGCTCGAGAGCAGCCTCACGGCCTGGCACCGTCAGTGGTCGACCCATGGTGGCGAGAGTAGTCCGGTGGACGAGCCCCGGCAGCCGGCTCGCAGCGACACCGATCCGGTCCGATGACGCGGGTCGAGTGGTGATCCGCGCTCCCATGACCCCACCGGTGAGGGGCGCCAGGTCAGTAGCCTGACCGGGTGAGCCGACGATGGATAGTCCTGGCAGTGCTGTCCGCTGCGCTCGCACTTGTGTCGTTGGACAACACCATCGTCAACGTCGCGCTGCCCAGCATGCAGGAGGACCTGGGCGCCAGCACGGCTGATCTGCAGTGGGTCGTCGACGCCTACTCGGTGCTCTTCGCCGGAACCCTGCTGCTTGCCGGCAGCCTGGGAGATCGCTTCGGGCGTCGTCTCGTCCTTCTCCTTGGGCTCGTCATCTTCGGCGTCGGCTCCCTGGCCGCGGGGATGGCACCGAACGCGGACTGGCTGATGGTGTTCCGCGCTGTCATGGGAATCGGCGGCGCATTCATCATGCCGTCGACCCTGTCGATTCTGGTCCAGGTGTTCCGCGACGGTCGCGAGAGGGCGCAGGCGATCGGCATCTGGGCGGCGGTGGCAGGAGTCGGCGTGGCCATTGGCCCGATCATCGGTGGAGTGCTGCTGGAGAGCTACAGCTGGCATGCGGTGTTCCTGGTCAATCCACCGCTGATCGTCATCGTGCTTGGTGCCACGCTGCTCGTCGTCCCCGAGTCTCTCGACGAGTCTCGCCCGGCGTTGGACATGCGCGGTGCGGCGCTGTCGTCACTCGGGGTGATTGCGCTCGTGGTGACGATCATCCAGCTGCCCGAGGAGGGGATCTCGGTCGTCACCGCGATCAGTGCAGCCATTGCGGTGATCGCCCTCGCAGCCTTCGTCTGGTGGGAGCGCCGGGCGCCTCGACCCCTGCTGCCGATGGACCTGTTCCGTCAACGCACGTTCGTCATCGCCATCGTGACGGTGGGGCTGGTCTATTTCGCGCTGATGGGGGCGATCTTCCTGCTCCCGCAGTTCCTGCAGCTCGTTCAGTCGATGACACCGCTGCAGTCGGGAATCGCCATGCTGCCGGGCGCCGGGGGCCTGCTGGTCGCATCACTGCTGAGCCCGTCCATTGCCCAGCGGATCGGTGCCCGCGCCACGGTGGTGACAGGCCTGCTGCTGATCACCACGGGCCTTGCGCTCTCGAGCCTGTTTCGCACGGACACGCCCTACTGGTTCATCGGTGGCGCGCTTGGCCTGATCGGAGTCGGCATGGGCATCACGCTTCCCCAGGCCACGAATGCCGTTCTGGGCAGTGTTCCGCGCGAGCGCTCGGGCATGGGCTCGGCGGTCAACGACGCGGTGGGAGAGCTCGGTGGGTCCTTCGGCGTCGCCATTCTCGGTGCGCTCATGTCGGTGTTCTATCGCCGTGACATCGAGGCAGCGATCAGTGCGCTGGGGGAGCGGGCCGCGGAGGTTCCGCCAGCCGTCCTCGATGCGGTTCGGGAGTCGCTGGCGTCGGCGACCTTGGCCTCGGCGCGGCTTCCCGATGCGTATGCAGGTGCCGTGCATCAGGCCACCGGCACCGCCTTCGTTGACGGCATGACCTGGGCGATGCTCGTCGGATCGGTGATCGTGCTGATCGGCGTGGGACTGGCGTGGCGGCTGTTCCCGGTGAGGCTTGACATGGTGGAGGAATAGCGCGTCGGCCCCGGCTTGCTGCTCACCCAAGGCCCTGCTCGCCCTACGGGTGCGGGTGGGGCCTTCCCTCGTCATCGACGAGCACATGCGCGCGCACATGCAGCGCGTCGAGGACGGCACGGCCGTCGAGGAACGGTAGATCCATGATCACCGCCACGCTGATGACGTGGGCACCTGTCTCGCGCACGAGTTCAACAGCAGCAGCCG
>JAIOXK010000086.1 GCA_021741645.1 Candidatus Nanopelagicales bacterium | reverse complement strand
TAGCCCATCGCCGGTGCCGACACATCATCGAGAGCGATCAGGATCTCATCTGGGAGTTCCAACTCCTCGGATGCGAGCGCTGCGACGAGCTGCTTGACCGTGCGGGCACCCAGGATGGGTGCGACCACGCCGGGACGATCACGGAGCCAGGCGAGTGCCACTTCGGCGGGAGAGGCTCCCAGCCCCTCGGCGGCCGTGGACACCGCGTCGACGATGCGGCGCCCCCGCTCGTCAAGGTAGGCCTGCACGAAGCCAGCCGTGTCCGGATTGGCTCCGCGGGAGTCCAGCGGGAGGCTGTGGCGGTACTTGCCCGTGAGAACTCCACGTCCCAGGGGAGACCACGGAAGGATCCCCAGGCCCAGCGTCTGCGCCGCCGGGACGATCTCCCGCTCGATTCCGCGCTCGAGAAGCGAGTACTCCATCTGCGTGGCCACGATCGGCGCCCGAGCGGCCCCGGCGCCCGAGGCCTGCTGAAAGGTGGCCGCACGGCTGGTCTGCCATCCGGAGAAGTTCGCAATGGCCACATAGCGCACCTTGCCGGAGGCCACTGCAGCGTCAGCGGCTGCCAAGGTCTCCTCCATGGGGGTCCATGGGTCCCACGCCTGAATGGTCCACAGGTCGATGGCCTCGGTCCGGAGCCGCGTGAGCGAGCCTTCGAGTGCGCGCATCAGGTGAAGACGAGACGTGTTGATGCGTCGTCCCGGTCCACTCACGCCCCCGGATTTCGTGGCGAGGACGACGTCGTCGCGAACCTCGAACTCCTCGATCAGCTCCCCGAGGAGCGCCTCGGCGCCGCCTTCGGCGTAGACGTCGGCCGAGTCGATCAGGGATCCACCCGCATCGAGGAACGCGGCCAGCTGATCCCGCGCGTCGTACTCGTCCGTGCCTTGGGTCCAGGTTGCCGTCCCCAGCGCCAGGCGACCCACCCACACGCCTGATCTGCCCAGCGGCCGTGTCTCCATGCGGGCACGGTACTCCGACTCTGAGCGCAGGACCTCTAGGCTCGCTCTGACGAAGAGGAGACACGATGAAGCTCGGACTGAATCTCGGATACTGGGGCGCCGGCAACGATGCCGAGAACCTGGTGCTCGCCCAAGAGGCCGATCAACTCGGCTATTCGGTCGTCTGGGCCGCAGAGGCGTATGGCTCTGACGCGGCAACGGTGCTGACGTGGATCGCGGCGCAGACCGAGCGCATCGACGTCGGATCAGCGGTATTCCAGATTCCCGGACGCACCCCGGCCAACACCGCCATGACCGCCGCCACCTTGGACACGCTGTCTCAGGGGAGGTTCCGCCTCGGGCTCGGAGTGTCCGGCCCCCAGGTCTCCGAAGGCTGGCACGGCGTCCGCTTCGACAAGCCGCTCACTCGCACACGTGAGTATGTGGACATCGTTCGGATGGCGCTCGCGCGCGAGCGTGTGCGCTACGAGGGGGAGTGCTTCACGCTGCCCCTGCCCGATGGTCCCGGCAAGGCGCTGACCCTCACCGTCCACCCCGTGCGGGACCGAATCCCGATCTACCTGGCGGCCATCGGCCCCAAGAACCTTGCGTTGACAGGCGAGATCGCAGACGGGTGGCTGGCGATCTTCTATGCGCCCGAGCATTCCCAGGACATCATGAGCCCGCTGGTGGAGGCGCGCATCGCCGCAGGCAAGGACATGAGTGACTTCGATGTCGTGCCCACCGTGCCTGTCGTCCTGGGCGACGATCCTGCGAAGTGTGCCGATCCCGTGCGCTTCTACTCCGCGCTGTACATCGGAGGAATGGGCAGCAAGGAGCGGAACTTCTACCACCAGTTGGCGTGCCGGATGGGCTACGAGGAGGCAGCGGGGGAGATCCAGGATCGCTATCTGGCCAAGGAATACGACGCCGCGATGGCGGCGGTCCCATTCGACTTCATGGATCGGACAGCCCTGCTGGGCCCGCCGGATCGCGTCCGCGAGCGGCTCCAGGCATACGCCGATGCAGGTGTCACAACCCTGAGCATCGGCCTCTATGCCGGTGATCTCGAGGAGAAGCGCCACACCCTGAGGACGATGGTGGAACTGATGGATCAGGCTGGGCTGGCCTGACGGTGACCTGGCTTGAGGCCATTGTTCTGGGGGTCCTCCAGGGACTCACGGAGTTCCTGCCGATCTCATCCAGCGCGCACCTGCTGATCTTCTCCCAGTTGTTCGGCTGGGAGGACCCGGGCGCCGCCTTCACGGCCGTGACGCAGATCGGCACGGAGGCAGCGGTCATCTTGTACTTCCGGCGAGAGATCTGGGCCATCCTTCGGGCGTGGTCCCGTTCGATAGTCGTGGCGGACGCCCGAAGCGATCCGGACGCGCGGATGGGCTGGTTCGTCGTGCTCGGAACCATCCCCATCGCCGTCCTCGGGCTTGCGTTTGCCGATCAGATCGAGACGGTGGCCCGCAACCTCTGGCTGACCGCCTCGATGCTCATCTTTTTCGGCCTGCTGTTGGGCGCCGCGGACCGTTGGGGGTCCAGGCTGAAGTCCGAGCGGGATCTGAGCCTGCGCGACGCGGTCGTCTTCGGACTGGCCCAGGCTCTGGCACTGATTCCCGGAGTATCAAGGTCCGGAGCCACCATCACTGCAGGTCTCGGTATGGGGTACACCCGCGCTGCGGCGGCCCGATATGCCTTCCTGCTTGCCATTCCGGCGGTGCTGGCCTCGGGCTTCTACGAGGCGACCAAGATCGGTGACGAGGCTCAGGTGGCGTGGGGTCCGACCCTGCTGGCCACCGCGATCGCCTTCAGCGTCGGCCTGTCCGTGATCGCGTGGCTGATGCGCTGGCTCTCCACGCGCACGTACGCACCGTTCGTGATCTACCGACTTGCGCTCGGTGGCCTTGTGCTCGTTCTGCTCGGGACGGGTGTCCTCTCGTCCTAGAGCCATCCCGCCAGCGCGATCCCGCTAGAGCCATCCAGATCGACGAAATCCGCGGTAGAGCAGGGCGCAGATCGTGCCCATGAGCACGAGAACCGCCGGATATCCGAGGCTCCAGTGCAGCTCGGGCATGTCGTCGAAGTTCATCCCGTAGATGCCGGCCATCGCCGTCGGCACGGCCGCGATCGCCACCCAGGCCGAGATCTTGCGCATATCGCGGTTCTGTTGAAGGTCCTGAAGGCTCGTGGAGGCCATGAGCATGGCCAGCAGCAGGCTGTCTGCTGACTCCGTCGCGTCATGGGCCCGAAGGAGGTGATCCCCGATGTCGCGAAAATAGGGCTGCAGCTCGTCGGGGAGCCACCCGAGGCGTTCGTTGACGGCCTCATGCGCCCATCCCACCAGCGGCTGAACTGCCCGTCGGATCTCCACGTTCTCGCGCTTGAGGCGGTAGATGCTGTTGGTGGTGCCAACCGAGGGTGTCTGGGCGAAGATCTCGGTCTCGAGGGCCTCGACGTCGATGGCGATCTCCTCGGACACGGCGAGGTAGCCGTCCACGGCACCGTCCAGCACGGTGTACAGAACAGCGAGCGCTCCGTGCGAGCGCAGATGCCCATCGGCCTGAAGCCGTGCGCGGATCGGGCGAAGGTCGCTTCCCCGACCGAAGCGCACGGTCACCGCAAAGCGGTCACCGACATACACGGACACCTGACCCGTGGTCACATCTGAGGTGGCATCGAGGTAGTCCAGAATCTTCACGACGGCCAGTCCATGACCCTCATCGTCCAGTTCGAACTTGGGCCGTTGATCGGGATTGGCGGCATCCTCCATCAGCAGGAGGGGGATGTCGAAGACGCGCGTCACCAGGTCGAGCTCGGCCCGGGTCGGCTCGAACAGCCCGATCCAGATGAAGCCATCATCCAGCTGGTCGCAGCGGGTCCGCAGGTCTCTCAGTCGGACATCGAGTTGCTCATCGGTGCTGAGCTCCTGCGGGTCCAACTCGTCGAGGGGAAGCACGTCGTCCGGTGTGTAGAGGCCCAATCCGCGTATCACCCTCGCATTCTGCCGCGAATCGCCGCAGGATCTACGCTGTTGGCCATGACAAGGGTGATCTTGGTCCGGCATGGTCGCACCGCTGCCAATGCCGGCGGCATCCTCGCTGGCCGTTCGCCTGGCGTCGACCTCGATGAGGTCGGTCGTGAGCAGGTGGTGCGAACTCGTGGCCATCTCGCCGATGTCGTCTGGGACGCCGTGGTCATGTCACCCCTTGATCGCACTCGGCAGACTGCAGGGATCCTCGTCGAGGCGAGGCCAGATGCCCCCCTGCACGTGGAGGATCGCGTGCAGGAATGCGACTACGGGGAGTGGACGGGATCCAGCCTCAAGGCTCTTGCGAAGGATCCCATGTGGAAGGTGGTTCAGGCCCACCCGAGCGCAGCGCATTTTCCCGGTGGAGAAAGCCTGCTTCATGTGCAGCATCGGGCCGTGTCAGCGTTGCGGGAGTGGAACGCGACCCTGGGATCGGATGCCACCTATCTCGTGGTGAGTCATGGCGATGTGATCAAGGCAATCCTGGCCGATGCCCTCGGTCTGCATCTGGATCACTTCCAGCGCCTGTGCGTGGATCCTGCCTCAGTGAGCATCATCGACTACACCCCCCTTCGTCCCTTCGTTGAGCGAATGAACGACACGGGCCAGTCCATTCCAGGCAGAACGGGGAGCAAGGGACGCAAGTCGGGCGGGGCAAGGACCCGTCGCCGCGCATCGGACGCCGCCGTGGGTGGAGGGGCGGGCAGATGACGCGTCAGGTGATCAACTTCGACGCGCCCGAGCGTTTCGTGGCGGGCACGGTCGGCATGCCCGGTGACCGAACCTTCTTCCTCCAGGCTCGTCAGGACTCCGCTGTGACGAGCGTGGTGATCGAGAAGGCCCAGGCGGCTGCTCTCGCCGAGCGGGTGGATCAGCTGCTGGATGAGGTCATCACGCGCGGGGCTGAAGACATTCCCGAGGGCGTGTCGCCTGGCCCGTCCGACACGGATCCGCTGAGCGTGCCAATCGTGGAGGAGTTTCGCGTCGGCGCCATGGCCCTTGGATGGGACGAGGCGAATCGCCGGGTCGTACTCGAAGCCCATGCGGCGTCCGAGGAACCCCTGGAGATTCCGGACATCGGAGACGACGACGCCGACGGCTCCGACACGCTCCGCGTCTGGTTGACGGCTGCGCAGGCCCGCGACTTTGCTGAGCGAACCCGGAGCGTCGTCGCTGCGGGACGTCCGGCCTGCCCCTTCTGCAGCCAGCCGCTCGAGGCTGATGGTCATGTGTGCCCGAGGTCCAATGGCTACCGTCGAAGGACCTGACCCCGGCGGTCCGCCTGCGCCCGCTGCCGTGGGCACTGTTCCCGCTGCCGTCGCGGTCGAACTGCTGGCGACGGGCACGCTGACCTGGGAGGGGGCACTCGCGGGCGCCTCGAACGCCACGATTCGTGCCATCTGCAGCCGGGAGGATGCCTCCGTCCGTTGTGTCGTGAAGCCGGTGGCGGGGGAGCGCCCCCTGTGGGACTTTCCCGTGGGGACCCTCTCGGCCCGTGAGGTCGCTGCCTACGAGGTGTCGGTGGCGCTCGGCTGGTCACTCGTGCCTCCCACGGTGTGGCGTGAGGACACGGAGGTCGGCGCCGCGATGGTTCAGCTGTGGGTCGAGGAGGATCCCCACTCCAGCGCGGTGCGGGTGGTTGCTCCCGATGAGGTTCCGTCTGGCTGGGCCGCGATCCTCGAGGGACACGATCACGCGGGCGCAGCGGTGGTCCTCATCCACGAGCTGACTGACCGCATGGAGAAGATGGCCGTGTTCGACGCTGTGATCAACAACGGCGATCGCAAAGGTGGCCACGTGATCAGCGACAGTGATGGCGTTGCCTGGGCCATCGACCATGGGGTGAGCCTCTCGGTGGAGCCCAAGTTGCGCGGCGTGCTGTGGGGGTGGGCGGGGGAACCCATCTCGGAGAGCGTTCTGCGTGACCTGCGGGGCTTTCAAGAGCTGCTCGCCGGCGAGAGCCAGCCATTCGACGTGAGCCTCACGGTTCAGGAGCAGGTCGCGCTCCGTGAGCGCGTGGACACATTGGTGGCATCGGGGATGCATCCGCTTCCGAGCGGGGAGTGGCCGGCGATTCCCTGGCCCATCATGTGACGCCTGCGGCAGCCTGAGACATTCGAGGTGCCGTGACTAGGCTGTGGATGTGAAGGCCTGGCCGAGTCCCGAGATTCCATCCCTGCCCGGAACGGCAGGGTCGCTCACCCTCTTCGACACAGGCCGACAGGCGGCGCGGCCCACCACACCGGGCCCGACGGCGAGGATGTACGTCTGTGGCATCACGCCGTACGACGCCACTCACATGGGACACGCCTTCACCTACGTGACCTTCGATCTCATTCATCGCTTCTGGCGAGACGCCGGTCTTGACGTGCACTACGTGCAGAACGTCACGGATATCGACGATCCCCTGCTTGAAAGGGCGGTGGAGACGGGTCAGGACTGGCGAGCCATCGCGGACCGCGAGACTGCCCTGTTCCGCGAGGACATGGAGGCGCTGCGGGTGCTGCCGCCCCGGGACTACATCGGTGCCGTGGAGTCCATTCCTTCGGTTGCCGCATACGTGCAGGATCTGCAGGCCCGCGGATCCGTCTATGCCGTCGAGGGTGATCTGTACTTCCGAGTCCGGCAGGACCCATCTTTTGGGGCCGTCTCCCACCTGAGTGACGACGAGATGGTGCGGATCTTTCGCGAGCGCGGTGGCGATCCGGACCGACCGGGCAAGGAGGACCCCCTGGACTGCCTCGTCTGGCAGTCCGCGCGACCGGATGAGCCAGCGTGGAACACCTCACTCGGACATGGCCGGCCAGGCTGGCACATCGAGTGCACCGCGATTGCGCTCGATCATCTCGGAATGGGCTTCGATGTGCAGGGCGGAGGGAGCGACCTGGTGTTCCCGCACCATGAGATGTGCGCCTCCGAGGCGCATGTGCTGATGCAGGAGACGCCCTTCGCCGGCCACTATGTGCACTCGGGCATGGTCGCCTGGCAGGGCCACAAGATGTCCAAGTCCCGCGGAAATCTCGTCTTCGTCTCGGAGCTCCGACGCAACGGAGTGTCTCCCGCGGCCATCCGTCTCGCGCTTCTCGCGCATCACTATCGAAGTGATTGGTCCTGGACGCCGCAGGGGCTCGATGGTGCCCAGCAGCGGCTCGCGCTCTGGACACGCGCTGCGCAGGCCGACCATGGGACGGATGTCGCGACGACGCTGTCCAAGGTCCGCGCGGCGTTGGCAGACGACCTCCGGACGCCGGAAGTACTCGACGTCATGGATGACTGGGCCATGGCCCAGCAGTCGGGAGGCGGCACAGATGCGCAATCCCCGAAGACCTTCGCCGCGATCGCGGATGCCCTGCTGGGCGTCAGCCTGAACTGAGGCCCGAGCTGAGGCCTGAGCTGAGGCCCGAGCGGGTCTCAGCCGCTGGTGGCCTCGGGGGTCTTCTCGTCATGGCCCCCGAACTCCTTGCGCATGGCGCTGAGCAGCTTGCCCGCGAAGAGGCCATTGCCCTGGGATTCGAAACGCTCGTAGAGCGCCGAGGTGAGCACCGGCGCAGGCACGCCCTCCTCGATTGCCGCGATGGAGGTCCATCGACCCTCACCTGAGTCGGACACCCGGCCGTTGAAATCGGCCAGATCAGGTGACTGCTGGAGGGCACTGGCGGTGAGGTCGAGCAGCCAGGAGCCAACCACGCTGCCGCGTCGCCAGACCTCCGAGATGGCGGGGATATCCAGGTCGTACTGGTAGAACTCCGGCTGGCTGAGCGGCGCGGTCTCGGCGTCGGCATCGCGGGTGACCTTGCCGGCATTGGCGTGCTTGAGGATGTTCAGTCCCTCGGCATATGCGGCCATCAGGCCGTACTCGATGCCGTTGTGGACCATTTTCACGAAATGTCCTGCTCCGCTCGGACCGCAGTGCAGCCAGCCCTCCTCCTCGGGGCTCGGGGCACCCGAGCGTCCCGGGGTGCGCTCTGCCGAGTCGACTCCGGGCGCGATGGCTTCCCAGAGGGGGGCGAGCCGATCCACCTCGGCATCGGGGCCCCCGATCATCAGGCAGTAGCCGCGCTCGAGACCCCACACCCCGCCGGACGTGCCGACATCGAGGTAGCGAACACCCTTCTCGCCGGCGGCCGCGCTGCGACGAATGTCGTCGCGGTAGTAGGAGTTTCCACCATCGATGATGCAGTCGCCCTCATCCAGCAGGTCGATGAGCTCCGTGGTGACCGACTCGGTGATGTCTCCGGCGGGAACCATCACCCACACCGTCCTGGGAGCCGGCAGTTGCCCCACGAGATCGGTGAGGGACTGGGCACCAGCCGCACCAGTCCCCACGAGTGCTGCCACAGCGTCGGGTCGCGGGTCGAATCCCACAACCGAGTGACCCGCAGCCATGGCCCGCTGGGCGAGGTTGGCGCCCATCCGGCCGAGGCCGACCATGCCGAGTGTGATGGGGGAGTCGGACGTCTTCGCCATGGATGCTCCTCGAGAAGGCTGGATACCGCACGCTAGTGGAATCGGGAGGATCGTGCGTGCAAGGGTGTGCGCATGAGTGCTGATCAGGATGTCATCGATCCCTCCACCACCGCGGCCTGGCAGGAACTCGGGGCGCTGGCCTACTCCCTCCACGACACCACGATCCGATCGCTGATCGACACTGACCCCAGCCGCGAGGAGTACCTGTCCGCGTCCGGTGCCCGTGTCCATCTGGATCTCTCACGCCAGCGGGTGACGGCCGATGTGCTGGCCGCACTCGTGCGCCTCGCGGATCAGACCGGAGTCTGGGAGCGACGAGACCTCATGATGTCCGGAGGCCACATCAATCCGACGGAGGACAGGGCCGTGCTGCACACGGCCTTGCGTCGCCCATCCGGCGACGAGCTCGTGGTCGACGGCGTGGATGTGGTCGCTGACGTGCATGTCGTTCTGGACCGCATGGGACGGTTCGCCGAGGCGGTTCGTTCAGGATCGTGGACAGGGGCCACGGGACAACGAATTCGATCCGTGATCAACATCGGCATCGGCGGATCTGATCTCGGCCCGGCGATGGCCGAGATCGCACTTCGTGCCTTCGCCGCGGAGGACGTCGATTTTCACTTCGTCTCCAACGTCGACCCCACGGACATCTCCACTGCGCTGACGGCGTGCGAGCCAGCGACGACCCTGGTCATCGTCGCGTCGAAGACCTTCACGACTCTCGAGACGATGACGAATGCAGCCGCGGCACGCGGCTGGCTCGTCAATTCCCTTGGAGAGGCCGCCGTGCCGCGGCACTTCGTCGCCGTCTCCACGAACGCCGAGAAGGTGGCGGAGTTCGGCATCGACACGGACAACATGTTCGGCTTCTGGGACTGGGTCGGGGGCCGATACTCGATGGATTCCAGCGTGGGCCTGAGCACGATGATTGCCATTGGTCGGGACGGCTTCGCGGACATGCTCCGGGGTTTCCACGCGATGGACGAGCACTTTCAGACCGCCCCAGCGCACGCGAACCTGCCCGTTCTGATGGGCTTGACGGCCGTCTGGAATCGGGACTTCCTCACTATCCCCACTACGGCGGTGCTGCCCTACTCGCAGTACCTGTCGCGCTTTCCGGCCTACCTGCAGCAGCTCACGATGGAGAGCAATGGCAAGTCGGTGCGCGCCGACGGAGCACCTGTGGGATACGAGACGGGGGCCATCTACTGGGGCGAACCGGGCACCAATGGGCAGCACTCCTTCTACCAGCTGCTGCACCAGGGCACGAGTACTGTCGCCTCCGACATCATCGTGGTCGCCCGGAGCGAGAATCCTTGGGGTGACCAGCAGGACATGCTGGTCGCGAATGCCCTGGCCCAGGCCTCGGTCCTCGCGAGGGGACGAACGGCCGAGGAGGTGGCGGCCGATGGCACCCCGCCTGCCCTCGTCCCGCACAAGGTGATGCCGGGCAACCGTCCGGTCTCCGTCCTCATGGTGGACCGCCTTGACCCCTTCGTGCTCGGAGCCCTCGTGGCCCTGTACGAGCACAGCGTCTTCGTCCAAGGAGCAATCTGGGGTATCGACTCCTTCGACCAATGGGGCGTCGAGTTGGGCAAGAAGGTGGCCATGGGGATCCTCGATGCCATGGAGGAGCACCGCGACGGGGGCTTCGATCCCGCGACCGACGCTTCCCTTCGTCTTTACCGTCGCCTGCGATGAGTCCGGACCTACCGGGGGCGGACATCGCTGACCTCCTTGAGCAAGTCCAGGCAGACCTCGATCGCGCCCTGCGAGGAGCCTCCCTGTGCTCGGTGTCCCGCGGACCTCAGCAGGGGTTGAGCGACGTCAAGGTCAAGGAGGGACGCTGGTACGCCATCAGCGCGGTCGCGCGAGCCCTGGACAACGGGCGGCCTCCGGCGGATGCGCTCGCCGAGGTGGCAGCGAGCCAGGCATCCGGACCTGCGGGCCAGGCATGGGTGAGCTACCGCGCGGGGGTAGACAGTGGCCTTGCCGAATTGCGCCAGCGTTGGGGGCTGGAGTCGCCTGCTGAAGGCTCAGCGGACTGAGCTCCCCACTCGGGTCACTGCCCTCCGCGACGGCGCAGGTAGCGCTCAAACTCCCGGGCAATCGCCTCGCCGCTGGCCTCCGGGAGGTCGACGGCATCTCGAGCCTCCTCGAGCTGCTTGACGTAGTCGGCAACCTC
>JAIOXK010000085.1 GCA_021741645.1 Candidatus Nanopelagicales bacterium | reverse complement strand
AGGAGGCAACGTGGTCAGGACTCACCGTAGGTGGCTCCGCATCGGCTCCCTGGGTACTCTCGCCGCGGCTCTCCTGATCTCCAGCATCGTTGTCGTGCCTTCCGCGTCAGCAGCCCCGCGTGACCTTCAGCAGGTCCGTGATCAGGTGCGCACCCTTCAGGCGAAGGCAGAGGCCGCAACAGAGCGCTTCAACAAGGCGCGCAATGAACTCTCGGACGTCCAAGCCACGCTTGACGGGTTGAAGAAGAAGGTCAAGCGCGAGCGTGAGGAGCTGCAGCAGGTTCTGAGCTCGGTCGACGACCTGGCTCGCAACACCTACACCAGCGGTGGGCTGGATACCTCGCTGCAGGTCCTGCTGGCAGACGACCCCAATCAGTTCCTCGCTCAAGCCGCCGCCCTTGACCAGGTGGCGCAGGCCCAGGCCTCGTCGCTGCGTCGGACGCAGACGGCTCGTCTCCGCTTGGCGCAGAGCGAGGCGGCCGTCAGCGACAAGGAGTCCATTGCGCGCAAGTACCGCAATGAGATGGCCAGCGCGAAGAAGGAGGCCGATGATCGCCTCAACGAGGCCGAGGGGGTGCTGGCCAGCCTGGAGGCAGCTGAGCGCCGCCGCCTCGCTGCCATCGCCGAGCAGGAGCGCCGCTCCTCGCTGGCGGCCGCGGCCGCTGCTCGCCGAGCCTTCAGCGGGTCGTCAAGTGCCGGTGGTGGCGTTCCGGCCGTCAGTGGACGGGCGGCCGCAGCGGTGCGCTACGCACTGGCTCAGGTGGGGGACCGATACGTGGCGGCGGCTGCAGGACCGAGTGCCTTCGACTGCTCGGGCCTGACGATGACCTCCTGGCGGCAGGCGGGTGTCTCGCTGCCGCATTACTCGTACTCGCAGTGGAACTCCACCCGACGCATCCCACTGAGTGAGGCACGGCCGGGCGATCTGGTCTTCTACTTCGGTGGCAGCGTTCACCATGTGGGCATGTACATCGGCAACGGCAAGATGGTGCACGCAGCCAACCCGGGCGCGGGCGTGCGCATCGACGCCGTGCTTGGGCCCTGGTACAACCGCTACTTCAGCGGAGTTGGCCGCGTGATCGGCTAGTTGCTGCCGCTCACTGGTAGAGCCGCTCCACATCCTCGCCGAACTCCTGCATCACCACGGCTCGCTTCAACTTGAGCGATGGCGTGATCTGCCCGCCCTCCTCGGTCCAGTCCACCGGGAGGATGGCGAACTTCTTGATCGCCTCGGCGTGGGAGACAGCCTTGTTCGCCTCGTCGACGGCGGACTGAATGGCGGCATTGAGATCAGGATCAGTGACCATGTCGGCGACCGTGGCATCACCCTTGTTGTTCTGGCTCACCCAAGCCGGGAAGGACTCGGGGTCAATGGTGACGAGGGCGCCGATGAAGGGCTTGGCGTCGCCGACGACCATGCACTGGCTGACCAGCCAGTTGGCCCGCAGGCGATCCTCGAGGACGGCCGGAGCGACGTTCTTGCCCGCTGCGGTGACGAGAAGTTCCTTCTTGCGACCGGTGATGCGCAGGAATCCGTCATCGTCGATCTCGCCGATGTCTCCGGAGTGGAACCAGCCGTCGGGCTCGATCGACTCAGCGGTCGCCGTCGGGTTGTTCCAGTAGCCGGTGAAGATCTGGCCTCCCGCAAGCATGATCTCGCCGTCCTCGGCGATCTTGACGCTGGCACCGGGGACAGGCTGGCCGACCGTGCCGATGCGCAGGGCGCTGGGGCGGTTGACCGTGCTGGCCGCTGACGTCTCGGTGAGGCCGTAGCCCTCGAGGATGGTCACGCCGATGCCGCGGAAGAAGTGGCCGAGGCGAGCGCCCAAGGGTGCACCGCCGGAGACCGCCCACTTCATGTTGCCGCCCATGGCATGGCGGAGCTTCACGTAGACGAGCTTGTCGAAGAGGGCGTGCTTGATCTTGAGCATCAGGCCAGGCCCACCCGTGTCGAGGGACTCGCTGTAGGCGATCGCGACATTGGCAGCGGTGTCGAAGATGTTGCCCTTGCCGTCGGCGACTGCCTTCTGCTGCGCAGAGTTGTAGATCTTCTCGAACACACGGGGCACGGCGAGGAGGAACGTCGGCTGGAAGGAGCCCAGCCCGGGTAGCAGCTGCTTGATGTCCGCCGCGTGACCGAGACGAACGCCGGCGCGCACGCAGCCCAGCTCGATCATGCGGCCGAACACATGCGCGATCGGCAGGAACAGCAGCGTGGAGGATCCGGGTGCGAGGAACACGTCCGGCAGCCCCCAGACGACCTGGTCGACCTCGAACATGAAGTTGCCGTGGGTGAGCATGCAGCCCTTGGGTCGACCCGTGGTGCCCGAGGTGTAGATGATCGTGGCCAGCGAATCGGGGGATACCGTCTGGCGCCGTGCCTCGAGCTCGTCGTCACTGATGTGCGCGCCCTCGCGGGCGAGTTCGTCGAGGGCTCCGTCATCGAACACCCATGTGCGAGTGCAGCTGGGAATCTGGTCGGCGACCTCGTCGTAGGTGCGCTTGTTTTTCTCGCTCTCGAGGAAGACCGCGACGGACTCTGAGTCGCTGAGCATCCACTGAATCTGCTCAGCGGAGGAGGTCTCGTAGACGGGCACGCTGACGCAGCCCGCGTACCAGATGGCGTAGTCGACGAGGGTCCACTCGTAGCAGGTGCGGCTCATGACGCCGATGCGTTCGCCTGCCTCGACACCGTTCGCCATGATGCCCTTGGCGACTGCCCGGACGCGGTCTAGGAACTCCTGGGCGGTGACGTCGACCCATGCGTCTCCCCGGGGTACGGAGAAGGAGACATGGCCGGGATCCTTGGCGGCGTTCTCGATGATGTGGTCCGCCACGCTGCCGGTCGGGGATGTCGGAACCACCTGCGGAATGGAGATCTCTGTCCTCATGGAGTCACCGTAGATCAGCCTGCGCGGGTTGGCACCCTGTTTCCATGGCATTCTGAGGCAATGGCAGCAGTGGTGGTGGTCGATGAGACGGTCGTGGTCGTCCCTTCGCAGACATTGCTCACCCTCCTGGCCCAGCGCTCTCGATGGGTGGTGTGGTGGCCGGGATCGGTGGCGACCATGGACCGTCGCGGATCTGCACTGACGTGGGCGCTGTCGGGGGCCCTCGTCGGGACCTCCTCGGTGGAGCTGCGTGAGGGGGCCGACGGGGTCCTCGTCCGGTACACGCTGGAGGCCGATCCCGCTGAGCCAGGAGCACCCACCGTGCCCCGGCGCGCTACCGACTCCCCGCACGGGCGTCGCGAGGCGGAGAGCCTGAGCCAACGGCATCGGGTGGCCTGGAAGCGCTCGATCTTCGCCTTGGTCTCCGAGTATGAGACGACCATGACCGGGCGGCTGGGTCGCTGATCGTGCGCCTGCATGTGGTCAGTGACGTTCATGGAGCCGCGAAGGAGCTGGCGTCTGCCGCCGACGGATCCGATGTGTTCGTGTGCCTGGGCGACCTGATCTGCTTTCTCGACTATCACGATCCCGGCCGCGGGATCTTCGCCGACCTCTTCGGCGAGGAGCATGCACAGGAGTACATCGAGTTGCGCACGGCTGGTCGCTACACCGAGGCTCGCGAACTCAGCAGCCGGGCGTGGTCTGCTCTGGGAGTGGACGGGCAGGCCGGTCGATGGGGCGTCATGGAGGCGCTCGTGCGCGATCAGTACGAGCAGCTTTTCGACGCGATGCCTGAGCCGGCGCTTCTGACCTACGGCAACGTCGACCTGCCGGCGTTATGGCCAGACTTCGTCAAGGACGGTCACCGGGTTCTCGATGCCGAGGTGATCGACGTGGAGGGCATGCGATGGGGATTCGTGGGTGGTGGCCTGACCAGTCCGATGCGCACGCCCTTCGAGATCTCCCCTGAGGACTACGCGCAGAAGGTCGCCGCGCTCGGTCCGGTGGACATTCTCTTCACACACATCCCGCCGGCTGTTCCTGACCTGGTCTACGACGTGGAGGCCCGACGGTTCGAAGTCGGCAGTCAGGCGCTCCTGGACTACGTGCGCGAGCACCAGCCGCGCCTGCACCTGCACGGGCATATTCACCAGCCCCTGCACGGTCGTCGTCGCATCGGGCGAACCGAGTGCATCAACGTGGGCCACTTCGCCGGTCGAGGGGTTCCCTTCAGCATGGACGTGGCGTGAGTCCGCAGACGGAGTAGCCTTCGGCCATGGCCGACCAGACTGAGTCCAGCATCATCATCGAGGCATCGCCGCACCAGGTAATGGCGGTGATCGCGGATCTGGCGGCATACCCGCAATGGAGTGATGGCATCTCGTCGGTCACCGTCCTGGCCGTCTACGAGGACGACAATCGACCCGCCGACGCGCGCTTCGTCCTGGACTCCGGGGCGATCAAGGACACCTATGAGCTCGAGTACGACTGGGATGGCGATGCTCGCGTCTCGTGGACGTTGACCAAGGGGGACATGCTCACCGCCCTCGACGGCACCTACGAGCTCACGGACAACGGCGACGGCACCACGACGGTCCACTACCGGCTCGCAGTCGACGTCAAGATCCCCATGATCGGGATGATCAAGCGCAAGGCCGAGAAGGTCATCGTCGACACGGCCCTGAAGGGCTTGAAGAAGCGCGTCGAGTCCGGCGCCTGAGGATCCCATGGGCAGGGTGATCCTGATCTCGGGCCAGGGCGGAGCGGGCTCGACCACTCTTGCCGCGCAGACGGCTGAAGCGGCTCGGGACGAGGGCTTCACCGTGACCGAAGTTGATGCCTCGGGTTCGGAGGTCGGCCATGGAGTGGGATCAGAACTTCCGCACGTGCTCGGGGCCACCCTCGGTGCCCTGCTGCACGAGGCCGGAGCCAACTCGATCCTCCCCGAGGAGTGGGAGGCATTGCCCACCGTCTCGATGATCACGCAGTGGCAGCGGATCACGGATGCACGACGCGATGGCGACGTCATCGTCGTCGATGCCGGGCCCTTGGCGCGGTTGCGCGAGTTCGTGCAGGTGCCCGGGGTCCTGCTCCGCCTGCTGGATGCTGCGCTGACACCGCGCATGGCCATGTGGCGTTCGACGAGCGGCGAGGGCGGTGTATTCGACGAACTGTCCGATGCGCGCCTCACCGTGCTCTCGTGGATCGCCGTGCTTGAGGCAGCCGACACCTCGGTGCGCGTGGTGTCACGGCCGGAGCGCGCCTCGGTCGACATCGTGATGCGAGCCTGTGCTGCCTTGTCCCTGCTGGGGCTACGCATCGACGGCATCGTCGTCAGCCGCTTTCCGCGACGCAAGGAATCCTGGCCGGCAGGGGTCAGGCGCGATGCTGAGCGAACTCTGGACGACCTGGCCAAACGGTCGCAGGGAATCGCCGTGTGGCGCAGCACGAGTCGACGGCGGCCCGTGCCGAACGGACGATCGGCGGTCGATCCGTTTCCGGAGTCCGGGTGTGCATGGGCCCTGCGCGAGAACGAGGTGTCGGTCGAGGCATCGGCCGATGGGTCCCAGAAGCCATCGGAGGCGTCCTTCCTCATGTACCTGCCCATGCGGGAACCAGCGCGCAGCGAGGTCAGGGTCGGCGTGCAGGGTGCACGCCTCGTTGCTGCCTTCGATGGGGTGGTCCGCTGGATCGGCCTCCCGCCCGTCCTTCAGCGATGTGTCGCCCAGGAGGCGGAGTGCACGGATCAGGGCATCACGGTGCGCTGGTCGCCCAACGCGGACGTGTGGCCCGCCACGAGCGGAGATGAGGCGTCATGAGTGACTCATCGGATACTCCGTGGTGGTTCTCGGGAAATGAACTGCCGGAGGGTGAGTCGTCCTCCGAGTCGTCGTCCGAGGCGACCTCCGAGTCGACCTCCGAGTCGTCGTCGGCATCCATCGACTGGATGGGCCTGCTGGCGGGGGCCACGCGCATGGTCGACTGGGCGGCCTCGGCCGTGGTCGAACCGCATGGGGAGCACGCTGATCCGGCCGCTCATCCGGACTGCCTCGTGTGTCGCACGCTCGTCCTCGTCCAGGATCGGTCAGGGATGCAGGCACCTCGCCCGGACAGCCCAGCCGCGGCGGATCCGTCGCGACCGGCGGAGCCCATCCGCTGGATACCCGTGCGCGATCATCGCTTTCTCGATGAGTGACTCCCGGCATTAGGCTGCCCCGCGTGAGCGTGACCATCGGAGTGGACATCGGCGGGACGAAGATCCTGGCTGGCGCCGTCAGCGAGGACGGCCAGATCCTGGCGACGGCTCGTCGACCCACGCCACGCAACGACGCCGAGGATGTGCTCTCCTCGGTGGCCGAGGTCGTGGCCGAACTCGCAGACGGCTCAGACGTGCCGATTGCGGGCGTGGGGGTGGGGGTCGCAGGGCTGGTGGACGCTGCCCGCTCGCGGGTGTACTTCGCTCCGAACCTTGGATGGACGCAGGTTCCCGTGCGAACACTGCTGGAGGCATCCACCGGGCTGCCGGTCGTGGTGGAGAACGACGGCAACATCGCGGCGTGGGGCGAGTTCCGGTTCGGTGCCGGGCGGGGAACCACCGACATGGTGCTCATCACCGTCGGCACGGGCATCGGCGGTGGGATCGTCATCGATCGACGCCTCTTCCGCGGAGCGCATGGCGCGGCGGCAGAGATCGGCCACATCAACGCCGTGCCCGACGGTCGTGCGTGCGGGTGCGGCCGCAACGGCTGCTGGGAGCAGTACGCGAGCGGCAATGCGCTCGTGCGGGAGGCGCGTGCGCTGGCGGCGGAGCGACGCTCGGAGGCGGGCCTGCTGCTGTCGCTGGGCGACGGTACGCCCGAGGGAGTTCAGGGCACGGCCATCACGGAAGCCGCCCGTGCCGGAGATCCTGTTGCGACTGAAGCGTTCACCAGAGTCGGCACCTGGCTGGGGCGTGGGCTGGCGGATCTGACGGCCACGCTCGATCCGGAGGCCTTCGTCATTGGGGGTGGGGTGTCCGAGTCCGGCGATCTGCTGCTGGCCAGTGCGCGATCCACCCTGACCGACAAGCTCATTGGCCAGCAGAACCGCCCGGCGCCTGAGGTCCGTATCGCCGAGCTGACCAATAGCGCAGGAATCGTGGGCGCGGCTGATCTCGCGCGCATGTGAGTCGACGCTCAGACGACGGCCCCGTTGCCGCCGTCGTCCTCCCTGTCCTTCATGCGGGCGACCAGCACCGCGAAGCCGCCCACCGTCGCGACGATGCCGAAGCCTGCGAGCCAGGTGTCCCAGTTCAGGACGTTCGACACGACGATCAGCACGGGACCCCCGATCACAGCCGACCAGGCGAACCGGCCGAGTGTGTCGGCCGGCCGCGGGAGGGGCGGCGGATGCGGCGGTTCGTAGCCCTCCTCGTCGTCCTCGTAGGCCAGTTCCTCATGCTCGGCCAACGGATCCGGGTGATCGCCGGTCGACTCGATTGGGGCAGGGATCGAGCGCTCCTTCGGAAACTGCGGACCGAGGTCGATCTGCCCGCTGAGATCCGCGACGATCGCGTCCCAGGCCTGCTCCTCGTGCTCCGGGAGCCCGCCGTCTCGCTGCTCCGGATCTGATGGGCTCATGAGGTCAGGCGTCGGACGAAATCGATGCTGTCTCGCACGATGATCTCGGCGTCGTAATCGAGCGTCGCGACATGGTACGAGTCGGGCAGGACGACCTCGGCGACGTCATCGGAGGACACATGGTCGAGGATCCAGGCCGCATTCGAGGGCTCGACGACGTGGTCCTCCGCGCTGCGGAACAGCAGGAGCGGTGTGCTGATCCTCGGCAGGTCGGCCTTCACGTCGCGCCACATCTGCGAGAGCGAGTGCGCGGCCTTGAGCGGGATGCGATCGTAGGCGCCCTCGTCCTGTCCGGGCTTGGCGATGTCGTTCGAGATGCCCGGGAACCCACCGATGATGTGATGCAGAATCGGCAGCAGGAACCGATCAGGTCGCTCGGTGTGCACGGCTGGATTCACCAGGGCCAATCCGCGAATGTCGTCGCCATGCTCCTCGGCGAGCTTCAGGGCCAGGGATCCGCCCATCGACAGGCCCATGACGAAGACGGTGTCGCAGGTCGAGCGCAGGTCGCGAAGTGCCCGCTCGGCCTCGTGGTACCAGTCCTGCCACGTGGTCTGGTTCATGTCCTGCCATCGGGTGCCATGGCCCGGGAGCAGGGGAACGGACACGGCCCAGCCCTGTTCGGCCAGTGCGCGCCCCCAGGGAGTGACCGACTTGGGTGACCCGGTGAATCCGTGCAGGACAAGCACTCCGACGGGGCCACCGTTCTGGCGCCACGGCTCCGCTCCTGGCATGAGGGTCATGGGTGCGTCCTCTTTCGTCGTTGCCGTGCTCCACACGTGGTCAGCAGACGTCGTGCGGGTGTCGCCACTAGTGTGCCACTCGAGGAAGGAGGTCGTCGGTGCTGTACTGGGTGCTCAAGCACGTGCTCATCGGTCCATGGCTGCGCGTCCTCTTCCGGCCCTGGGTCGAAGGCGTCGAGAACGTCCCGGAGAAGGGTGCGGCCATCTTCGCGTCCAACCACCTGTCCTTCTCGGACTCCTTCTTCTTCCCCCTCGTCGTGCCACGGCACATCACCTTCCTCGCGAAGAGCGACTACTTCACCGGCCGTGGGATCAAGGGCCTGCTGACCAAGTGGTTCTTCGCGGGAGTCGGCCAGGTGCCGGTGGACCGCTCAGGCGGGCGAGCGTCCGAGGCGGCGATGCGTACGGGTCTGCGGATCCTGGGGGAGGGCAAGCTGCTGGGCATCTACCCCGAGGGCACCCGCTCGCCCAACGGAACCCTGTACCGAGGCAAGACGGGCGTGGCGCGCATGGCGATGGAGGGCAAGGTGCCCGTCATTCCGGTGGCCATGATCAACACCTATGAGATCCAGCCTCCCGGGCAGGTCAAGCCCAGCCTGAGGCGCGTCGGCGTTCGTATCGGCAAGCCCCTGGACTTCACCCGCTACGAGGGCCTGGAGAACGACCGATTCGTCCTGCGCTCGATCACCGATGAGGTGATGTACGAGCTCATGTCGCTGTCCGGTCAGGAATACGTCGACATGTACGCGACCCGGGCGAAGGAGCTCATCTCGAAGGGCGCTCCAGCCGACTCCCGTTCGATGATCCCCAAGGACGAGGACGACGACGCCTAGGGGCACATCGACCACTGGCGGATCTGCCGGGTCGTGCTCAGTAGTGGTCGACGTGATGCCTCTGCGCGGAGCGCTTGACGGCAGGAAGCATGAGCGCCTCGATGCCGATGGCAATGCCGGCCGCCAGCAGGGTGAAGCCGATGCGGGCCGCGGCGGTGTCCACCACGGATGTGCGGACTCCTTCCAGCAGCACGACGGCGGGCGTCAGGAGCGCCACGTACTGCCAGTACGGCCGTGACGTGGTGAAGCGGATGGTGAGCGCGAGTACCGCACTCGCGGCACCGACGACGTAGAGCGCGACGGGCGATGCTTGCAGGACGCCATAGATCCCCATGGCCAGGGCGATGCCCATGACGGTGCCCGTGGCGCGCTGCACGGTCTTCGACCAGGCGTCCTGAAGGTAGGGCTGCAGGACGATGAGGAAGGTCATGACGAACCATCCGCCGCCATGGGCCCAGTCGAACTCGACGACGACCCAGGCGCTTGTGCCGAGGGTGACAGCCAGCACAGCGGCGAAGATCCCCACTCTCGACCGGGAGAGTCCTGCATGAGGTGGCGCTGCTCCCGAGGTCGTGCCTGCGGAAGCGTGATGGAACCGGCGGATCAGGAGACCGGCTCCTGCTCCCCAGAGCGAGGCGGCCCCCGCGAGCAGTCCGACGACGAGCCACACCGGACCGTCGAGGCCCGCAGTGTCGGGCGGTGTCGCCACGAGGAAGACAATGCCGATGGCCGCGAGGATCACCGGGCCGGACGCTCCGACTCTGGCTGAGAGTCCGACGGCAGCTCCGGTTGCGGCAAGCAGGCCTGCGGCCAGCCACGGGTCGGTGGCTGCGGGAATGGCCATGGCGGACGCAACTGCCGTGAAGACCACGGTGGCAACGGCGATCCGCATAGGCGCCAGAAGGGCTGGCAGGAGAGCGCCGAGGCAGGCGAGAGTCATCAGGCTTGCGACATCGGACAGGCCGAGGGTCGTGATGAGGAGCCCGGGGATCAGGGCAAGGCCGAGCAGCACCGAGACGCGCACGGCGGTGCGGGTCCGCGGGTGGGTGGATTGAGGTGTCGACATGGGCTCAGGTGGCCCAGCGGCGGCTGCGGGAGACCGCCTCCCGCCAACGATCGTGAAGGGCGGGATCGAAGGGTCCAGGCTGGAACAGCCCCGACGATCGCCGGGTGTCGGCGAGCTCACTGGGGGAGGACCACACGCCGACTCCGAGCCCGGCAAGGAAGGCCGCTCCGAGCCCGGTGGTCTGAAGCTCGGCCGACCGGTCGACCGTGAGACGCACGGCATCGGCCTGGATCTGGCACAGCAGGCTGTTCGCCGCCGCGCCACCGTCGATGGCCAGCCGCTCAAGGCGGACATGGCCCTCTCGTGCCATCAGGTCGACGATGTCGCGGACCTCGAAGGCGATGGCCTCCAAGGTGGCGCGGGCGAGGTGTGCGCGAGTGGTGCCGCGCGTGATGCCGATCACCAGGCCGCGGGCCGTGGGGTCCCACTCAGGTGCGCCGAGCCCGGTCAGGGCTGGCACGAACACGACTCCGCCGGAGTCGGGAACGCTC
>JAIOXK010000084.1 GCA_021741645.1 Candidatus Nanopelagicales bacterium | reverse complement strand
ATCTTGGACTTGGTAGCCGTGGATTGAGCGGGATCGGTCAGCGCCATCTGCAGGTCCGGGGATGCATCGACGGCACGGCCGAATCGGAAGAGCTCCTCCTCGGTCGCATCCAGCGACCCCTGGGCATCAGCCACCGCAAATGCCGCCTGATCAGCAAGCTGCTCAAGAGCGAGCACCATGTCAAGCGCAGTGGCCCATCGGCGACCGGTGACGAATACGACCATGTCAATGGTCAGCTCGGAGACCTTGCCCCCGAAGACCTGGCGCACCAATGACTCACGCACCGTGTGCGGCTGGCCCGAGTCAGCCAGCACGCTTCGGAGCGCAGACTCGGCGTCCAACACCGAGGCAACTGCGAAGAGCGCAGAGGACAGCTGATCGAAACCCGCCTCCTGCCGGCGGGCCTCTAGGGCCTCCCGGCAAGCGGCGAGACTCTCACGGCTGGATCCGATCATTACTGAGCGCTCCCCTGGGTCGATCCCGAAGCCTGACGCTCAAGGTCGCTGATGAACTCCTCAACCGTCTGGCGGACACGAGCATCATCGCTCAGCGACTGCCCGACGACCTTGCCGGCCAACGTCACGGCGAGTTCGCCGATCTGGTGGGTCAGGGCCGCAGTGGCCTGTGAACGATCCGCAGCGAGCTGAGCCTCGGCCTGCGCCGTGACCGTCTGTGCCGCGGCTCGCGCCTCGGCCCGAGCCTCCTCGATGATCGCCGCACGGTCTGACTGCGCCTGAGTGCGGATGGATGCGGCCTCTTCACGGGCTGCTGCCATCTGCTCGCGGTACTGCTCAGCGAGCGCGTTCGCTTCGGCTTCTGCCTTGGCTGCCCGCTCGATTCCGCCTTCGATCGCATCTGCGCGCTCGGCCAGCGTCTTCTTGATGTTGGGCAGCGCAAACTTCGCGAGGCCACCGAAGACGATGAGGAACGCGATGATGCCGATGATCAGCTCATCGACGGGCACCGCGAGGACCGATGGCATCTCCTCGGCGCCCTCGCCTCCGGCGGCGAGGACCGAGGCCTGTGCTGCGGCAAAGACATTAATCACGACGGTTACCTTCCCGTGTCATTCAGTGGATCGAAACCTGTCGAGGGTTCGATCACTGGCCGAAGACGAAGGGGGCAACGAAGCCGATGAGGGCGAGTGCCTCAGCGAGCGCGAAGCCGAGGATCATGTTCTGGCGAATAACGCCGTAGGCCTCGGGCTGGCGGGCGATGGCCTGAACGCCCTGTCCGAAGATGATGCCGATGCCGACACCGGGGCCGATGGCAGCCAGGCCGTAGCCGATGGAGCCGAGCGAGCCGGTGACTTCCGCGAGAAGCGACATGTCCATTCCTTTGCTTTCCTGGCCGGCGGGCGTTCCGCCGGTCTGGGGGCTGATGTGCTGCGTGCTATTCGGTTGTGGGCACCCGAACGATCAGTGCTCGGGGTTGAACGATCAGTGCTCGGGGTTAATGGCACCCGCGATGTAGACAGCCGCGAGCAGGGTGAAGATGTAGGCCTGAAGCGCCTGGATCAGCGCCTCGAAGCCGGTCAGGGCAATCGCCACCGTGAAGGAGGCAGCTGAACCGAGCAGTCCGATGACGCTGGCGCTCAGCAGGTAGAACGCGGCGATGCTGAACGTTGCGATCAGCAGGTGGCCGGCAAACATGTTGGCAAACAGACGGATCGCGTGTGTCGCGGGCCGCACGATGAGGTTGGAGAGGAACTCCAGAGGGGCCAGGAGGATGTACATGGCCTTGGGGACACCCGGCGGGAAGAGCAGATTCTTGAAGAACCCGAAGAAGCCCTGTCGGTAGATCCCGATCGGCACCCACGTGACGTACACGATGAGGGCGAAGGCGACCGGGATGGCGAAGATTGAGGTCACCGGAATCTGCGCGAAGGGCACGATCCCCATGAAGTTGGTGAGCCACACGAGGAAGAAGAAGGAGAACAGGAACGGGACGAACTTGTCCCCCTCCTTGCCCATGGTGTCGCGAGCGATGCCGTCGCGAATGAACAGGTAGCCCATCTCGCCGACGTTCTGAGCGCCGCGGGGCACCAACTTGGGCTTGCGGAAGGCGTAGATGAAGAAGCCGAGGATCAAGAACACTGCAACGAACAGCAGGATGGTGACCTTCGTGATGCCGAACTCGAGGCTTCCGATGGTGAACGCCGCGATCTCATCGAACAGGAAGATCTCTGCACCGGGGGCGGGGAAACCGCAGCCGGACAGGAGGTGGCAGTCGAGTCCGCCGGACGCGACGACTACTTCAGATGACACCAGGCTCCTCCATGCCCCGTTCGGACTTCTTGCCAGCGCGCGTGGAGTCCTTCATCGACACCTGCCGCCGCTCGTCTTCCCGGGCCTCGTGGGCGAGGCTCTTGAAGATCAGGTAGTACGACAGGGCCAGGCCGACGAACGCCCCAATGGTCATCAGCAGCGCCTGGTGCCCTACCCATCGCGACACAAGCCAACCGAGACCGGTGTACATGAGCAGGCCAGTGATCAGACGACTGCTGTTGGCCCACGCGGAGTTGGACATTCTCCGGGCATCGCCCATCGTGACCGTCCGTCGCCGCGCGCCCGAACGGTACCAGCCAGCGGGCACGCGCGTGGTCGCGGGGGCGTTCATCGTCCGCTCCCCGGCTCGACATAGAGCACCTTCGTCCGCGAGAAGACCCACACCTCGACGAATGTCCACGCGAGGGTGCACGCGACGATGACTCCGGCGAACACCTTGGGGGCAAAGAAGGTTGCGTCCTGAAGCACCAGAAGGAGCACGAGCAGCACCCCGATCTTCACCAGATACAGGGCCATCGCCACCATCATCGCGTTCTCTGGACGGTTCTTGAGCACCGATCCAAGGACGACCTGCCCGATGCTGAAGAACAGGAGCACGATGATGGTTCCGAGGGCGCCCGCGATGAGACCTTGGGACCCGGCGACGAGGACACCGATACCCGTGCCGATAACGCCGACAATCAGGGTTGCTGCACCTGCGCGGCGCAGCATCAATTGGTCAACCGAGGGCACACCGAGACGCTATCGCACTTCCGGGAGTGGTCGGCAATCCCCTTGGCCTGCATGCGCGTGGGGTTGGTCACCTTTGCCGCGTTGGGCGAGTTGAGACCGGGTCAGGTGCCCGTGCCCCGGCCCTCGTCGAGAGCGGCGGTGACCAGGCGCTTGCCCGGGCGTCGGACGGCCACCAGGAGCACGGCCAGGCCCAGAGCGAAGAACACCAGCGCGTAGATGGCGGGAACGAAGGCAATCAAGACCGCGCTGCCGGCCACCAGGGCAGTCCAGGCGTACATGAGGACAACGGCTCGCACCTGCGAGTGCCCCATCTCCAGGAGCCGGTGATGCAGGTGCTGCTTGTCCGGGGCAAAGGGATTGCGGCCCGCTCGCGTGCGGCGCACCACCGCAAGCAGCAGGTCGACGAGGGGTATGGCCATGACCGCCACCGGCAGGAGAACGGGCAGGAGGGCCGGGAAGAGCGCACCACCGGCCACTGCGCTTGGGTCAACCTGCCCTGAGAGCGTGATGGTTCCTGCAGCCAGAAGCAGCCCCAGCATCATCGATCCGGTGTCACCCATGAAGATGCGAGCCGGGAAGAAGTTGTGCGGCAGGAAGCCGAGAGTGAGTCCCACCAGCAGGACGGACACCAGCGTGGCAAGGGTTGCGCGCTCGAACCCGAGCTCCACCGACAGCAGATACGAGTAGGCGAAGAACGCGCCAGCGGCAACCATGACAATGCCCGCGGCGAGGCCATCGAGCCCGTCGACGAAATTGATCGCATTGATGCTGATCAGGACGATCAACACAGTGAACAGGACGCTCGTGACCGGATCGAGCACGAATGTCCCGCCGATCGGCAGCCAGATGACGGCGACTCCCTGGAATGCCATGACTCCTGCGGCCAGCACCTGACCGGCAAGCTTGGTGGGCGCGTCCAAGCCCCACTTGTCGTCAATGACGCCCAGCGCGACGATGATGGCGACCCCGGAGAGCAGGGCCACAGCCGTGTTCGTGCCCTCGAAGACCGACCGCATCATCGGCAGCTTGCTCGCCAGCAGGAGCCCGGCCAGCACGCCGCCCAGCATTGCCAAGCCGCCCAGTCGCGGGGTCGGCTCCGCATGGACATCGCGGTCGCGGACCTCCGCCACGAAGCCGTACCTGAGTGCCAGGCTGCGGACCGGTGGGGTCAGCAGGTACGTGACCGCAGCCGCGGCCAGCAGGCACAGCAGGTACTCGCGCATGCGAGGGTCAGCCCCGCGGGTATGCCGGGTGGGCTGTCACCAGTGTCGACACCTCGGCTGCGATAGCGGAGGCATCACTGCCATCGCCATCACGGACAGCCCGACCGATGAGCTGTGCCACGGTCGCCATGTCCGATTCACCCATGCCCTGCGTGGTGACCGAAGGAGTGCCGACGCGAATGCCAGAACCCTTTGACGGCGGCTCCGGGTCATAGGGAATCGCATTCTTGTTGAGCGTGATGCGCGCAGCGTCGCACCGGGTCTCCGCGATGTCGCCGGTCACACCCGCACCCCGGATATCGATCAGAGCAAGGTGAGTGTCGGTGCCACCGCTGACCGGGCGCATGCCCTCGTCGGCCAGACCCGCTGCCAGTGCCTGCGCATTCACGATCACGCGGCGCGCGTAATCCTGATAGGCAGGAGTCGCGGCCTCCTTGAGTGCCACGGCCTTTGCCGCCACCGCATGCATCAGCGGGCCCCCCTGCATCATCGGGAACACGGCCTTGTCGATCTTTGCCGCATGCTCCTCCTTGCACAGGATCATTCCGCCGCGAGGGCCTCGCAGCACCTTGTGCGTGGTGAAGGTGACGACATCGGCGTAGGGAACGGGGCTGGGAATCGCCTTGCCCGCCACGAGACCGATGAAGTGGGCCGCATCGACCATGAGGATGGCCCCGACCTCATCAGCGATCTCACGGAAGGCCGCGAAGTCGATGAGGCGCGGGTAGGCCGTGGCCCCGGCGATGATCATCTTGGGCTTGCGCTCCCGTGCGATCGAGCGAACCTCGTCGTAGTCGATGAGTTCGTTGTCCTCGCGCACCCCGTACGAGGCGATGTCGAACCATTTGCCCGAGAAGTTCACCTTCGACCCATGAGTCAGGTGGCCACCGTGCGCGAGGCTCATCGCCATGACCGTGTCGCCCGGCATGACGAATGCGCCATAGGCGGCGAGGTTGGCGCTGGCCCCGCTGTGCGGCTGCAGGTTCGCGTGCTCGGCACCGAACAGCTCCTTGGCCCGATCAATGCCGATGTTCTCGGCACGATCGACATCAGCGCAGCCGCCGTAGTACCGACGATCTGGGTATCCCTCGGCGTACTTGTTGCTCAAGGTGGAACCCAGCGCGGCCAGCACCGCCGGTGAGGTGAAGTTCTCGCTCGCGATGAGCTGCAGGCCGCTGCGGAGCCGCTCCAGCTCATCGAGAATGATCCCAGCGATCTGCGGATCCTCATCCGTGAGCTGATCGAAGTCCGGTCCCCAGAACGGCGTGCTGTTCATGATCTCCCTCGGCGTGACTCAAGTCGGATGTGACGAACCCCAGAGGGCCTTGTCCCACTCTACGCCGTGGGCGGCTCCTCCTCTGCGAGCACACGAGGGACGTGGCGGCGAAGGGTCTGGGCATCCAGCGCTCCCGTGCGCACGATCCGAGGCGGGTTCACCGTGGTGTCGACGACGGAACTCGGCAGCCCCACGTTTCCCATCAGCGGCGTGGGGTCGAGCGCCAGCGGACCGGCATCCAGCGCCAGCGCTGCCGCGTCCCCGACCTGCGAGAGCGCATCATCCACAGTCGTCGGTGCCGAGAGGCCCGGGAGGTTGGCGCTCGTCACGACGAGCGGGCCGGTCGCCGCGAGCAAGGCGAGCGCAACGGGGTGCATCGGCATGCGCACGGTCAACGGCGCTCCCTCGGGGTGATCCCACGCGAGAGTCGGCTGCGGAGTCAGGAGAAGAGTGAGAGGACCAGGCCAGAAGGCCTCCATCAGCGACCGAGCGTCATCGCTCACCCTGGACGCAATGCCCGCGATCGTCGACCGGCTTCCGACCATGATCGGCAGCGGAACGTCCGCGTCGTACCCCTTGGCCTCGCGCAACGCTGCCACGCCGCGCATGGAGAACGCATCCGTGGCCAGCGCGTATACCGACTCGGTCGGAATCATCACCAGATCGCCGCGGCGGACGGCAGCGAAGGCTGAAGCCACCGCCTGCGCACGTCGCTCCCCATCCGCGCAATCGATGCGCTGCGTCACGACTCGTTCTCCCGTGACACCGGTGACGTTCCATCGCCCCCGACTCTGCGCGCCATCGTGAAGCGCGGCAGACCGTTGAGATCGGTCCGATCGGTCACGCTGGTGAACAGGGGGGCACCGATGGGCACGGCGCAACGGTGGGCGAGATCGGCATCGGCCAGCAGCGACTCCAGGACTCCGGGCACCCCCGCACTCCCCGCCGCAACTCCCTGAACATCGGCATGCTCGATGACCAAGAGCCCGCCGGGCTGAAGGAGTACGGCAGCCGCTCGAGCCACGCCCCGAATGACGTCAAGGCCATCGTCGCCGCCATAGAGCGCCGCACTCGGCTCGTGGTCACGCACCTCGGGCTCACGGGGAACCATGGCTGCTGGGATGTATGGCGGGTTGCTCACCACCACCGCTACCTGACCGGCCAGCCTCGCCAGCGGTTCACCGACATCGGCAATCGTCGTCGCATCGCCATGATGGACGGTCACCGAGGAGCCCACCTTCGCCAGTCGCTCCGCGTGGTCATCCACGTTTCGGCGCGTCCACGAGATCGCCTCGTCGTCTGATTCCACGGCGTGCACGTCGACGCCTGGCACCTCGAGTCCGAGGGACAGGGCAATCGCTCCGCTTCCCGAGCACAGGTCCACGGCAACCTGGCTCGTTTCGCCTCCAAGCCCCCGAATCGCGGCCTCGGTGACCAGTTCGGTCTCCGGGCGTGGGATGAACACGCCGGGGCCAACCTGGAGGTCGATTCTGCGAAACGCCGCAGTTCCGAGGAGGTGCTGCAGTGGCACCCGGGAGAGCCTCTGGGCCAGCAGCTGCTCGATGCGGACCTTCTGCTCGTCGGTGACCTCGTCGAGCAGCAGGAGCCTGCTGCGAGTCGTTCCGAGGACAAAGGCAAGAATCTCACCGCTGTCGAAGGAGGGTGATGGCACTCCGGCCCGCTCGAGACGACGCTCGGCATCCACGAGCACGTCCCGCACACTCGACCTCGCGCCCAGTGTCTGGCCGTCACCCCATGAGCTCGTCACTCGTCCGAGCCGCTCAATCGGGCGGCCTGGTCTGCTTCGACACAGGCATCGATCACCGCGTCCAGGTCCCCATCAAGCACCTGATCGAGGTTGTGCGCCTTGTATCCGACCCGATGGTCGTTGATGCGGTTCTCGGAGAAGTTGTAGGTGCGAATGCGCTCGCTTCGGTCCACTGTGCGCACTTGCGAGCGCCGAGCATCCGATGCCTCTCGAGCCGCCTGCTCCTCGGCCTCCGCCAGCAGTCGTGCCCGGAGAATCCGCATCGCAGACTCCTTGTTCTGCAATTGGCTCTTCTCGTTCTGGCACGACACGACGACACCGGTGGGCAGGTGAGTGATGCGCACAGCGGAGTCCGTCGTGTTGACCGACTGGCCGCCAGGGCCAGACGACCGGTAGACATCGATCCGCAGGTCGTTTGGATCGATGACCACGTCCACTTCCTCCGCTTCAGGGAGCACCAGCACGCCGGCCGCTGACGTGTGGATGCGTCCCTGCGACTCGGTCACGGGCACCCGCTGGACCCGATGCACCCCGCCCTCGAATTTGAGGCGGGCGAAGGGGGCCTGTCCGGGCTCGGGGACGCCCTTCGCCTTCATGGCGATCGAAATGCCCTTGTAGCCACCCAGGTCGGATTCGACCGAATCGATGACCTGTGCGCTCCAGCCGTGCCGCTCTGCGTAGCGCATGTACATCCGGGCCAGATCGCCGGCGAAGAGCGCGGACTCCTCGCCCCCCTCCCCCGCCTTGACCTCGACGATGACGTCCTTGTCATCCATCGGGTCACGTGGCAGGAGGAGCGTCGTCAACCGCTCGGCCGCCGCGTCTCGGCGCGCCGCCTGCTGCTGCGCCTCCTCGGCAAAGTCCGGATCGGTTTCGGCGAGTTCCTGTGCTGCGGCGACATCACCGCAGGCCCCCTGCCACTCGCGATAGGCCGCAACAACCGGGCCGAGCTCGGCGAATCTCCTCCCGAGCCGCCGAGCAGCCACCTGGTCGGAATGGACGGCAGGATCAGCGAGCTGAGCCTCCACATCGGCATACTCCGCCACGAGGTCGACGCACGTCTCGAACATGGTGTCTCCTCTGACGAAAGGGCCGGGACATCAAAAGACCCCGGGCGCCGGTCGGGGGTCGGCCGCATGACGGGGGAGACATGCGGCAGACCCCGAACCGGCGCCCGGGGCTGTGAAGCTACTGAGAAGTCTTGGAGCCGTAGCGGCTCTCGAACCTGGCGACACGACCGCCGGTGTCGAGGATCTTCTGCTTGCCCGTGTAGAACGGGTGGCACTGCGAGCACACATCGGCGTGGATGACGCCGTTCTTGGCGGTGCTGCGCGTCGTGAACGTGGAACCGCAGGTGCACGTCACCGTGGTTTCCCCATACGCGGGGTGAATATCGGCCTTCATGATGTCCTCTCGTGGCACCGGGTCGATCGCCCGGGCGGGCAGTCGTGAACCGGAGCCCCGCAAGTATGCCACCCCGCGGGGACTCCGGGAAATCCGGTAGGGGTCAGTCGTCGTCGCTCGACCCGCTGACCGCCGGAGTCGTCTTCTGGACCTGCAGGAGGAACTCCTGATTGCTCTGAGTCTCCCGGAGCTTGGTGAGGAGCAGTTCGATCGACTGCTGCTGGTCGAGGGCGTGCAGGACTCGGCGCAGCTTCCACACGATCTTGAGCTCCTCGCCCGACATGAGGAGCTCTTCCTTGCGAGTTCCCGAGGCGTCCACGTCGACCGCGGGGAAGACCCGCTTGTCAGCGAGGCGGCGATCCAGCTTCAGCTCCATGTTTCCGGTGCCCTTGAACTCCTCGAAGATGACCTCGTCCATTCGAGAGCCGGTCTCGACCAGCGCAGTGGCGAGAATCGTCAGGGATCCCCCGTTCTCGATGTTGCGGGCAGCCCCGAAGAATCTCTTGGGCGGGTAGAGAGCGGTCGAGTCCACGCCACCGGAGAGGATCCGACCCGAGGCCGGTGCGGCAAGGTTGTATGCCCGGCCGAGGCGTGTCATCGAGTCGAGCAGGACCACGACGTCATGTCCGAGTTCGACCAATCGCTTTGCCCGCTCGATGGACAGCTCGGCGATGATCGTGTGATCCTCCGCCGGTCGGTCGAAGGTCGAGGCGATCACCTCTCCCTTCACCGAACGCTGCATGTCCGTCACTTCCTCCGGACGCTCGTCCACGAGCACAACCATGAGGTGGACTTCCGGGTTGTTCGTGACGATCGCGTTGGCGATGGACTGAAGGACCATCGTCTTGCCCGCCTTGGGCGGCGACACGATCAGGCCACGCTGGCCCTTGCCGATCGGCGCGACCAGATCGATGACGCGTGTGGTGAGGTTGCCCGGCGTCGTCTCGAGCTTGAGACGGTCCTGCGGGTAGAGCGGCGTCAGCTTGGAGAACTCCTGGCGATTGCGCGCCTCCTCGAGGGTGCCGCCGTTGACCGTGTCGATGCGGACCAGCGGGGTGAACTTCTCCTTGCGGTCACCATCCTTGGGCTGCCGCGTGGCGCCGGTGATGGCATCGCCCTTGCGCAGGCCACTCTTGCGGACCATGGACAAGGACACATAGACGTCATTGGGGCCAGGCAGGTAACCACTGGTCCGGACGAACGCGTAGTTGTCCATCACGTCCAGGATGCCGGCCACCGGGACCAGCACATCGTCCTCGCTGATCTCGGGCTCAGCATCGCTGTACTGGCCGCCGCGCTGGCGATCACGACGATCGCGGAAGCGGTCGCGCCCCCGGCGTCGACGGCTGCGACCGCTGCCCTCGTCCGGGTAGTCGTCATTGCGGTCGTTGTTCCGGTCGTTGTTCCGGTCGTTGTTCCGATCGTTGTTCCGATCGTTGTTCCGGTCCCGGTTGCGATTACCGCGGTCGTTGTTCCGGTCGTTGCCACGGTCGTTATTCCGGTCGTTGTTCCGGTCGTTGCTCCGGTCGTTGTTCCGATCGTTGCCACGGTCATTGCCGCGGGTCTCATCGCGATCGCCCGCTCGCTCGCTGCGACCACCTTCGGCGGCATCTGCCGCCGGTGCGCCAGACGAGGACTCCTGCGCGGCGGACTCGGCCTGCGCTGCTCCTCGTCGGCTGGAGCGCTGGGGGCGCTCCTTGGCGCCGGCGGCAGAGCCGCCCTGGCGCTCGGAGATGGCGGCCACCAGGTCGCCCTTGCGCATGCCGCTGGCCCCGGAGATGCCCATCTGCTGGGCCATCTGCTTGAGCTCGGGAAGCAGCATGCTCGACAGGCCTTTGCCCTTGCTCGAGGCGCTGGCTGTCACATCAGTATCCGTCACGTGGATTCCTTAGATTCGCCCTCAGGATGAGGGATGGGGTTCGGCTCCTCAGGGATCGAGAAGCGCCTGCACCCCCGCTGCACCGTCCGACCTCGGTCCGTA
>JAIOXK010000083.1 GCA_021741645.1 Candidatus Nanopelagicales bacterium | reverse complement strand
CGACTGCACGCGATTCGTCGCAAGCTCGTGGCCGATCTGGATCTCATCGACGACGACGACGTCCGGTCGATGATGTACCTGTTCGTCTCCGATCACATGGATCGTTTCGACGCGGACCGCGAGGGACGCAACGGCACGCTGACGCTGCTGGCATTCCTGATCGGCAAGCTGCGCAACTGGCCGCAGGACGCGGCACGTCAGGCCTACGGCCGAGGCGTGGTCGGCGACCGGCTCGCCCTGTCACGCGCTACGGACGCCATTGCGGCAGCGGAGCAGCGCCCTCCGACCGAGGAGGAGCTTGCGGCGGCGCTGAAGACGAGCGTGACTGACCTGCGTCGACGGGAGCAGGCGATCGATGCCCTGTCCGGGATGCGCAACCACCGTTCTCTGGTGTCAGGATCCACCGGCGAGGAGGACTTCGATGCGATCGAGGTTGCCGACGACGTCGACGTCGAGTTCGACGCCACGGCGCATGCCCGCAACGCGGAGCTGACCAGGGCGATTCTCAAGGCCGTCAACGATCCGGAGTCTGGCGGTCGACGCGCCCAGGATCCCCTCGCCCTGGCCGCCGTGTACCTGTCGTTCTGGGAGGGCCTCAGTCGCCCGGACGTGGCACGTGAACTGGAGATCCTGCCCAAGACGGCGTCGGCTGCTGTCGCGCGTGTACTGGACTCGGTCGCAGAGTCGGGCCTGGCATGAGCACGGGGCTGCTCGAGCCGATTCCGTGGTCGTACACCGACACTCCGGGAGTGCTTCAGTGGACGTGGGTGACCAAGCACTTCACGGCCCGCATCACGGGTGCGGAGGCGGTCGACGTCGACGCCGCGCTCACCGGAGGGCTCGACGAGCAGGCTCGTCGTCGGCTGGTGCGGTCCTTCGCGTGGGACGTCTCGGATCTCATGCGGACGCATCAGGGACTGCCCAGGCTGCTGGTGGAAGGAGTGGCCGGGAGCTTCGACGAGGCCGAGCGCACCGTGCGCGAGCATGTCGGAAAGCTCTACGACTCCCGGCTGGGCTATGTGCGCTATTCGGGTCCATTGGCGTTCACGTTCACGCTGTCGAACGGCGAGCGCGTGAATGTCAGCGAGTTCATGGGAACGCGATGCTCGGTGACGGTGCTGATGCCTGATCGCAGTGAGCAGACGGTGACCGGTGATTTCGACGTCCAGCACTATGCGTGGCGCATGCGAACCGCCGACCAGATGCTGGAGATCGTCCCTGAGCACGTCCTGAGCATCACCAATCGATCTGAGGCGGCCACCCGAGCCAGTGCCATCACGCGGCCTGATTCGTACTCCGGGATCGGCCGCATCTACCGTGAGGATCCCAAGCCGGGGTGCACGGGACGCCCGGGCTTCTCGATGGGCACCGTCGACCATGCTGGGTGCCCGCAATGCCCGCTCCACGAGGAGGGACTGCCCGAGTACCTGCTGAAGTAGTGACGCAGGCGGGCATGTGCCCGCGCGACAACCGATGTACGAAGGGAGGCTCCATGGCTCTGACGTTCGGCAGAGGCCGGCACGCTGACGCGGCCGGCAAGGCCCCCACGTCCGGTTCCGCGGCGAGCCGCGCCGCGGGTCATGATTCAGCGGTCGTGAGTGAATGGCGAGCAGCAGTCGAGGAGTCCTTCACCGGCACGCTGGAGGTGGGGGAGCGCGCACACCACGGGCACGCACGCCTGTACCTGTTCGAGGGCTCGCTGTACTCGGTGGAGCTGGCGGGCTACGTGGCGGATCCGATCACGCGCCTGGTCACCGCGGGCGCCATCTCCCCGGCAGATGCCGCCGGCCTGCGGTCGAGTGCAACGCCTGAGCGCGTGGCGGTCGAATCCGGTCTCGTGACCATCGACGCCGTCGCTCGCGTGCATCAGGAGTACCTGCTGGCATCGGCTGGGGCGGCACTCGACGCTCGCCTCGGCCGGCCCCGCCGGCATGAGGGTGAGGTGACGAGCGTGCTGTGCACGGAGCCGGTATCCGTCGACGACGTCCTGGCCGCTGCCGCCATGCGCCGCGAACGCCGCGAGAGCACGTGGCGACTGGTCTCGACCGAGGCCACGCCGGCAGCTCTCGTCGTTCGACGGACGACGTCGACCGATCCCCTTCCGAGTGCGCTGCCCGAGTTGGCTGCCGTCGCAGGCGCGATCGATGGCGTGCGCAGCGTTGACGATGTGGCCTGCTCCCTCGGGCTGACCCGCGCAGAGGCGGTGCACCTCGTTGCCTCCTTGGTGGCGGCCGGTTTCGCAGAGACGGTTCCGGGCACTTCCGGACACGCCCCAGACCGCCTGCTGGTTCCCGAGCAGTTCGGCGAGGTCTCGGTGGCGGCTGGGTTGTCGAATCCGGCTGCCGCGTCGGTCACGGCTCCCAGTACGGACGTGATGCCGGAGGCGGAACCGAAGGAAGCGCCGGTCGACCCGGAGGTCATTGCCCGGATCGAGGCTGAGCTGGCCGAGGCCATGCGTGCGGAGCGGGACCTCGCGGCGCGCATCGCGCAGATGCAGGAGCAGTTGGCTCAGGCGCGAGGAGTCCACCCTTGAGCGATGTGCTCCCAGTCATCGTCGTCCTGATCGGACTGCTCGGCGTGATCATCGGCTCCTTCCTCAACGTGGTGATCCATCGGGTGCCCGAGGGTCAGTCCCTCGTGCGACCTGGATCCGCGTGCCCGGCCTGCGGTGCAGCCGTGCGTCCGCGCGACAACATCCCGATCGTGTCCTGGCTGCTGCTGCGGGGCCGGTGCCGTGACTGCTCGGCGCCGATCTCGAAGAGGTATCCGATCGTCGAGGCCGTCACCGGGGTGCTCTGGGCGGTTCTCGCGTGGTGGGCGCTCGTGACACCGGACGCACTGCCCCTGCTCCCGCTGGTCCTCGTCCTCACCGCGGCCGGCGTGGCGCTGACCGTCATCGACCTGGACCACCACCGCCTGCCCAATGCGATCGTTCTGACGCTCTACCCGGTGACCGTGGCCGGACTCCTGCTGGCCGGTGCTCTGGGCGGGCGGTGGCCGTGGGCCGCGGCGGGGATCGGCGCCGCCCTGTGGCTCGTCGTCATCGGGATCCCATGGCTGGTCAGCGGTGGCCGCGGAATGGGGTTCGGTGACGTCAAGCTTGCCCCGGTGCTCGGCGTCACGCTGGGGTGGTGGGCGCTCTCCGCGTCCGTGGTCGGCCTGTTTCTCGCATTCGGGCTGGGGGCCCTCGTGGGAATCATCCTCATGATCGCCGGACGAGCGGGGCGGAAGACGGCATTGCCCTTTGGGCCGTTCCTGCTCGTGGGCGCTCTCGTCGGTCTCCTTGTTGGTCCGGCCATCGGATCCGCCTACGGGTCCTGGCTCTCGGGATGACGCCTCACGCGATGACGCATTGATGCGACGAATGGGTCCGCTTGTGCCCCCTTTGCTCCGATACCGTTTCCAGAGAGCACGCCCAGGTGCCCATCGTGGGATGGGCACGTACCTGAAGGGGAGGAGACGATGACCATGCAGTCGTGGGTCACCGTCGACTCCGAGGGTCGTGAAGTGCTCGTCCGCACCGGTACCGGAACAGTCACCGCGGTGGTCGGCCTCGGCAGCGGGCAGGAGCCCCCGGTGGTCCATCGCGTCGAGATCGACTGCGAGGCCCCGCGCGGAAGGGCCCGCGCCATCCGCTACAGCACTCACGGTCTGGTCGATTCGACCGATCCGCTGGCGCTGCTGGCGATGGCGGCCGCCGACTCCGGTGAGCCCATGCGCTGGACGCTGGAGTGGCACCGCCATCCATGGATCCCGGCTGACCTCCCGATCTCCTCGCTGACGCTCACCTCCGATGCGCGGGCGGTCCTGCGGGAGCTGGCGCCCGCCGCAGTTCTCACTGACGCTGAACTCGAGGCACTCGCCGCAGGCGAATCCACCCTCGGGGAGGAATGACCGATGGCCGATGAGCGGTCCGACCAGAAGCGCTCCTCCCAGGCGACCGTCTTCGGTGCGCCCGATCAGTCCGAGATGATCTCTCGTCTGGACGCTGTCGAGGACGATGACCTGGACAGCGGATTCTTCGAGGCGTCCGTCCAGGACGCTGCCGACGCTGCCGTGCGCATGTTCGACGTGGGGATCCGGGCCATGGCCGAGGAACCCGACGGCACCGGTGCCTCGCCCTTCACCAGCGCGTCGACAGGGGCCTCGGCACCCACGCCGGCGGAGTCGTCGACTGCGAGCGCCCCTACCAGGCCGCGATTCGAGGATCCGGCCATCCGAGCAGCATTCATCCTCGGCGGTCCTGACGCTCTTTGAGTCGAGCCCGCTCAGCACGGGTAGAGTCAAGAGGCGGCCACGAGGGGTGGGCGACGTCAGCGACGTGCAGGGCCCGCTGGAGGGAAGAGGATCACCATGACGCATGCGGGGACCGGGCAGCCGGGCGTCATCGTCGTGGCCGAGCCCGCGGTGCATGCACTGGTATCTGCATCCGGAGCCGCGTGGAACGTCCAGGCCCCCATGCCGTCCATCGCTGCCATGTGGGCAGCACTGTCCAGCGGTGAGCTCGATCAGCGCTCGCGCATTCTGGTGTTCTCGGATTCGCTGAAGGCGGGCACCGGCGATGACGCCGCGGAGCGAGCCCAGACGGCGCGGGCTCTCGTCGCGATGGCGAACGCAGGGGCGCGCGTCTTCATCCTCGAGTGGCGGCCGGAGGCATGGCCGGCGTTCGAGGAGAGCATCACCGCGGCTGCGCAGACGCAGGGCATCGACGCGGCCGACCTGGCCTTCCACCGTCTTGCGCCGGCGGACGGTGGGCGAGCGCTTCTCGAATCCATGCGAGGCACTCTCGCTGGGTCTGTCACCTTTCCCGAGTCCTTCGCGCCCGAGGTCGATGTCCCGCTCGCCCGCAAGGAGCCCTCGGCTGCTCGTCCGGTCGAGCCAGCCATGGTGAATCTCAGCGAGCTCAGTGCGCTGAAGGGTCTGGAATTCGACGACGCAGAGCCCGCACCTCCTCAACCGCGCGTGGCGGCATCGCCTCCGGCAAGCACGTCTGAGCCGGCGCGTCGGCCGACCCTTCCTCCGGTCTCGTCAAACGGTGCGGGGGATCTGGCCGCGAGCAGCAGCGAGGAGTACCCGGCGCAGGCCTCCTTGGAACTGCTCGGCGAGCCCAAGCGCCCCGGCCAGGTGACGATCACCGTCACGTCGAGCAAGGGCGGCTCCGGCAAGTCAACAGTGTCGATCCTGCTGGCGGCAGCGATCGCCCGAGCCTCGGCGGAGGCGGGCAAGCCGCTCTCCGTATGCCTGCTCGACCTCGATACCCGCGACGGTCAGGTCGCGTCCCTGATCGGCAAGTTCATGCCGACCGCACTGAACATCCGCGTGCAGCCGGTGTGGGATGAGGAGCGCATTCGCCGCAATCTGGTGCGCGCCGAGGGCATGGACGTCGACACCCTGCTCGCACCCATCCGTCCTCGCACGGCCGACACCGTCGGACCCGACTTCTATCGGACGATCGTGCGAAGCCTGCAGCGGATGTATGACGTCATCGTCATGGACACGAGCGTGCAGTATCTGGAGCCGCTGATCGCTGACGTGGCGCTGAAGGAGTCCGACGAGATCCTGTTCGTCACCACGCTGGCGTCCACGGCCGTCCAGGGCATGGCTCGGGCGCTGCGCGAGATGACGGCGCCGGTCGACGAGTCAGGTCTGGGCGTGCCGCGCGAGAAGATCGGCATCATCGTCAACCAGTCCGTCGCCAACGTCGGGATGGAGCGGGATCAGGTGCTGGCCGCTGGCCTTGGCGTGCCGGTCGTTGGCGTGGTGCCGCTGGCCACGAAGGACGTCCTCACCGCCACGAACCTCAATCGCATGCATGCCCTCCTGGATCACCCTCTGCTGGGGCCGGCGTACAACGAACTCGCACGTGCGTGCCTGCCGGGTGCTCCGCTCTCCGTCTGGGAGGCCCCGGCGGCCGATGCGGATGCGGGCCCTGAGGCGATCGAGAATCGTCGTCGCGGACTGTTCCGCAAGTGAACGACCTGCCAAGCACTCTGACGGCGACCGCCTACGCGCTGTTCGCCCTGGAGCAGCCGTTGACGCTCTCTGACATTGCCGCGGGCGCGCGGACGAGCAGCTTCCCCTCAGCTGAGATTCACACCCCCGCGTGGTTCGCGGCTGCGGCGGAGGGCAGCGACCTGCTGGCGACGGCTCCCGAGCTGCGAGCGATGCCGACGGATCCCGGTGCCGAGGCCGACGTGGCGCTATCAGCCGCCGATCTCATCCGGGTCTACGCGCCGCAGTCGGCGGATCACGATGAGGAGGTCGACGCCGACGAGGTCGCCGTCGAGGTTCCGGCACCAGTGCGGACGAGACCGCCGGTGCAGATCAACCTGCTGCGTGAACTGGGCGGAATCGACGACTGACGAAGCCAGCTGCTCAGGCGGGCTGCTCGGCCAGGGCGGCGGTGACCTCGATGGGTCCGGTGCCCTCGACCAGGTGAAGGTCGGCGATTCGACCGGCAGCCTTGATGTCACCCGAGGCAAGGCCGATCCGTGCCAGCGCGTCGGCCGGCGCCGTGATCGTGGCGGTGGCCACGTCGGCACGCATTGAGGCCTTGGCGTCGGACTTGACCTTGCGCACCAGAGTCAGCACGGACGCGACGTCGTCGACGAGGGAGGCCTCGGCATCGCCGGCCAGCGACGATAGGGCCGCTGCCTCGGGCCACGACTGCCGATGGATCGAACCCTCCTGCCACCACGACCAGACATCCTCTGTGGTGAACGGCAGGAACGGTGCGAAGAGTCGCAGCTGCACGCTCAGGGCGGTGGCGAGGGTGGCCTTGGCTGACGCGGCAGCCGCCTCGCCCTGGGCCCCGTACGCGCGCTCCTTCACGAGCTCGACGTAGTCGTCGGTGAAGTTCCAGAAGAAGGTCTCGGCCACTTCGAGGGCCTTGGCGTAGTTGTAGTCCTCGAAGGCCTCCGTCGCCTGTCGGACGGTCTCCGCGAGACGGGCGAGGAGGGCGCGATCGAGTGGCTCGGTGATCGCGGCATCGTCCTCGCGTGCCTCCTGCATGAGTGCGAACTTGCTCGCATTCAGGATCTTGATCGCGAGTCGGCGACCGATCTTCATCTGCCCGATGTCGAAGGCGGTGTCGGTGCCGGGTCGACCCGAGGCAGCCCAGTAGCGAACGGCGTCGGAGGAGTACTCGTCGAGCAGTGCCATCGGGGTGACGACATTGCCCTTGGACTTGCTCATCTTCTTGCGGTCCGGATCGAGGATCCAGCCGGAGATGGCCGCATCTGACCAGGGCAGGCAGTCGTCCTCGAGATGCGCGCGAACGACGGACGAGAACAGCCAGGTGCGGATGATCTCGTGCGCCTGCGGGCGCACGTCCATCGGGAAGACTCGTGAGAACAGATCGGGATCGCGCTCCCAGCCACCGGCGATCTGCGGGCTCAGCGAGCTCGTGGCCCACGTGTCCATGACATCGGGGTCGCCCATGAAGCCCCCGGGTGCGCCGCGCTGGCTCTCGGTATACCCGTCCGGCACGTCGCTGCTCGGGTCGATCGGGAGGGCTGACTCGTCGGGCGCGATCGGGTTGTCGTAGACCGGATTGCCGTCGGCGTCGAGTGGGTACCACAGCGGAATCGGCACGCCGAAAAAGCGCTGACGTGAGATGAGCCAGTCGCCGTTGAGCCCGTCGACCCAGTTCTCGTACCGCACCTGCATGTGCGGCGGGTGCCACTTCAATTCGCGGCCGCGCTCGATCAGCTGCTCGCGTAGGCCGGGCTCGCGACCCCCATTGGTGATGTACCACTGGCGGGTGGTGACGATCTCGAGCGGCTTGTCGCCCTTCTCGAAGAACTTCACCGGATGCGTGATCGGCTTGGGCTCACCGACGAGGTCGCCGCTCTCGGTGAGGATGGCGACCATGCGCTCCTTGGCCGTGTGACTGGTGGCGCCGGCGAGGGTCTCGTAGTGGGCGCGGGCCTCGTCGGTCGTGATCCACTCGGGCACGTCGCGGATGATGCGACCGTCCCATCCGATGATCGGCCGCGTGGGCAGCTGGAGCTCGCGCCACCACGTGACGTCGGTGAGGTCGCCGAACGTGCAGATCATGGCGATGCCGGAGCCCTTCTCCGGATCGGCGAGATGGTGAGCCACGACCGGCACCTCGACGCCGAACGCGGGTGTCGTGACCGTGCTGCCGAACAGCGGCTGGTAGCGCTCGTCGTCGGGGTGTGCGACGAGGGCGACGCAGGCGGCGAGGAGTTCTGGCCGCGTCGTCTCGATGAAGACCTTGGTTGACGGATTGGCCGTGGTGGGAAACCCGATGCGGTGATAGGCGCCGGGGCGCTCGCGGTCCTCGAGCTCCGCCTGCGCGACCGCTGTGCGGAAGGTGACGTCCCACAGGGTCGGCGCCTCGGACTGGTACGCCTCCCCGCGCGCGAGATTGCGCAGGAAGGCCAGCTGACTGACGCGCTGGGCGTTGCCGTCGATCGTCTGGTAGGTCTGCGACCAGTCGATCGACAGGCCCATGCGGCGCCAGAGCTCCTCGAAGACGACCTCGTCCTCGACGGTCAGTCGCTCGCACAGCTCGACGAAGTTCTTGCGCGAGATCGGGATCTGGTTCTTCTCGTCGGGCTTCTCCGGCGGGGTGAAGTCCGCCTCGTACGGCAGGCTCGGATCGCAGCGCACGCCGAAGTAGTTCTGCACGCGGCGTTCGGTCGGCAGGCCGTTGTCGTCCCACCCCATCGGGTAGAAGACCTCGAACCCGCGCATGCGCTTGTAGCGGGCGATGCAGTCGGTGTGGGTGTAGGAGAAGACGTGTCCGACGTGCAGCGAGCCGCTGACGGTCGGCGGGGGAGTGTCGATGGAGAACACCTGGTCGCGTGTCTTGCTGCGGTCGAACCGGTAGGTGCCGTCGTCCTCCCATACCTTCGCCCAGCGGGCCTCGATGCCGTCGAGGGTGGGCTTGTCCGGGAGGGGGTGGGCGCTCATGATCGGTGAGTCTATTCGTCCGCGAGTGGCGAGTTGTGGCGCGGTTGAGGGCGCTCAAATCGACCACAACCCGCCACTCGCGGGAGGGTGGGGGCGTCCGTAGACTCGTTCGGGTGCCGACAGACGAGCGAGACGACGACCTTCGGACCCTCTGGACGACCCTCGAGCAGCGTTGGCCCGAGAACGTCATCGAGCCCACACTCGCGCGGATCGCAGCTCTGACCGATCTGCTCGGATCACCGCAGGAGTCCTACCCGGCGATCCACGTGACGGGCACCAACGGCAAGACCTCGACGGCGCGGATGATCGAGTCGCTGCTGAGGGCCTACGGGCTTCGCACCGGGCTCTTCACCTCCCCGCACCTGTCCGATGCTCGCGAGCGCATCTGCCTGGACGGCGAGCCGATCTCGGCGGAGAAGATCCTGCAGGCGTGGACGGAGATCGCGCCCTACGTCGACGTCGTCGATACCAACGCTGCCGCGGACGACGGCTCCCCGCTCTCGTATTTCGAGGTGATGACGGGCCTGGCGCTGGCGGCCTTCGCTGACGCACCCGTCGACGTCGCCGTGATCGAGGTCGGACTCGGCGGGGGATGGGACTCCACGAACGTGGTGCATGGTGCCGTCAGTGTCGTCACCCCGATCGGGATCGACCATCGGGAGTACCTGGGCGACACGGTGCTGGACATCGCCCGCGAGAAGGCCGGGATCATCAAGCCGGACTCGCTCACGGTGCTCGCGCAGCAGGACATCGACGTGGCCGAGGTGCTGCTCGCCCGTACGGTCGAGGTCGGCGCCACTGTCGCGCGGGAGGGCATCGAGTTCGGAGTGCTGGCCCGCGGCGTGGCCGTCGGCGGCCAGCTGCTGACGCTCAAGGGTCTCGCGGGGGAGTACACCGAGGTCTTCCTGCCGCTGTTCGGTGAGCACCAGGCACACAACGCGGCCGTGGCGCTTGCGGCGGTCGAGGCCTTCCTCGGTGGGGTCGGGGCGCTCGACGCGGACATCGTCCGCGAGGGGTTCGCATCGGTCACCTCGCCGGGGCGTCTGGAAGTGCTGCGGCGGGGCCCATCGGTGATCGTCGACGCTGCCCACAATCCGCACGGTGCGCAGGCTCTCGCGAAGGCCATCGAGGACTCATTCGACTTCGCCCATCTTGTGGGCGTCGTGGGAGTGCTGACGGACAAGGACGCGCTCGGGATCCTGACCGCACTGGAGCCGGTTCTGGACCGCATCGTCGTGACCGCACCGACCTCGGCGCGAGCAGTGGACGCCGACGAGCTCGCGGCGATCGCGGTCGAGGTGTTCAGCGAGGATCGCGTGTTCGTCGAGCCGGAGCTGCCGGAGGCGATCGACCGCGCGATGGCCCTGGCCGAGGAGGTCGGCGCCTACGAGGGTGCGGGCGTGCTGGTCACCGGCTCCGTCGTGCTCGTGGGTGATGTGCGTCGCCTGCTTGGTGCAGGGGAGGGCTGACATGCGGGTGCTGTGCTCGTCGGTGCTCGGCATCGAGGTGATCGTCGTGCTGCTGGCGACGTCGCTGGCGACCTCCAACGGCTCGGTCGCCAACACCGCTCTCGCGTGGGGGGTGGGCCTGGCCCTCATGGCGCTGCTGATCGTCGCCGCGGGCATGGTCGGGCGTCGGGGCGGCCTCACTCTGGGCTGGATTCTGCAGGTGCTCGTGCTGGCCAGTGCCCTGGTGGTCGGCTGGTCGATGCTCGTAGTGGGCCTGCTGTTCGTGCTGCTGTGGTGGACCGCGATCTACCTGGGGTCCCGGGTCGACCGGGCCAAGGCGACCCCACCCCCCGCCGAGAGGCAGTGACCCCGCACCCCGCCGAGAGGCAGTGAATGGTCGCGAAACGCCCGGGAAAGCCACTGTTTCGCGACCATTCACTGCCTCTCGGCGGTGG
>JAIOXK010000082.1 GCA_021741645.1 Candidatus Nanopelagicales bacterium | reverse complement strand
CGACCGACGCCAGGGTGATCGCCGGCCACATCACCGGTCGCAGCTCATCCACGCGGGTCGTCAGGCCGCCCTGCGCAAGGATCAAGATCAGCGCGGAGTATCCGAGGACAGTCGCCAGCTCAGCGTTCGACATGTGCATGCCGGGGAACAGCGAGCCGAGCCCGAGTCCCAGCAGCAGGTACAGCAGCAGGCCGGGAACCCCCAGGCGCCCGGCCAGTCGGACTCCGACAACGGAGACGAGAACGACGAGCGCTCCGATGAACGTCGCCGTGGCCAGGCTCTCGAGCGTCATGGTGTCCCCCGCGCTCGACTATCCGGTGGTGGCACCGAGGCCGAGGGCCTGGTACACCTCGATGGTGGAGCGAGACCGGTTCAGCGTGTAGAAGTGGAGGCCGGGTGCGCCGGCGTCCAGCAGCTTCTGGCACATCGAAGCGGCAACCTCGACGCCCAGCGCAAGCACGGCCTCGGCATCGTCCGCCACCGAACGGAATCGCTCGGCGAGCTCTGTGGGGAACACCGCTCCCGACAACGCCGCGAACCGCTCGATCTGCGACACATCGGTCACCGGCATGATCCCCGGGATGATCGGCATCGTGCAGCCTTCAGCGGCAGCCATATCAACCATGCGCACGTAGTCCTCCACCTGGAAGAACAACTGGGTGATCGCGAAGCCGGCTCCCGCACGTTGCTTGGCGGCGAGGATCCGAGCGTCGTGCTCCAGACTCGGCGACTCCGGATGACCTTCCGGGAACGCCGCCACCCCGATGCTGAACGTCCCCAGACTCCGGATCAGCTCGACAAGTTCCGTGGCGTGCACCAGCCCACCAGGATGTGGCTCCCAGGCGGTACCCAGCCCCGTCGGCGGATCCCCTCGCAACGCCAGGATCGTGCGCACTCCCTCAGCCTCGTACGCCCCGATGACCTCGCGGAGCTCCTCCTCACTGGCGCCCACGCACGTGAGGTGGGCCACCGGCGGCAGGGTGGTCTCTCGGGCGATCTCGCCCGTCAGCCGCAGAGTGCGGTCCTGGGTCGAGCCACCTGCCCCATAGGTCACCGAGACGAAGGTCGGCTTGAGCGCCTCGATCTCGCGCAGCGTCTGCCACAGGATCTGCTCACCTGCATCCGTCTTGGGCGGAAACAGCTCAAAGGAGAACGATCGACGTCCCGCCGCGAGTACGTCCCCAAGATTGACCGGTGCCTGCATGGGCACAGACTACGGGGCGAGCCGCTCATGACCCTGACGCGTCACTCGGGCCCCCTGCTCGTGACCCTGACGCGTCACTCGTACCCCATGCTCATGACCCTGACGCGTCACTCGGGCCACATGCTCACGCTGCCGACCAAGCACCGGGGCTCTAGGCTCATGGGGTGCCCTCGCCGCTGGATGTCGCCGACCTGCGCCCCCGCGTGCAGCAGATCGTCGACACGACCATCGCCGAGCAGTCCGTCCTCCTCACCGCCGTCAGCCCCGATCTGACTCCCCTCGTGGACGCCCTCACGTCACTGCTCTCAGGGGGCAAGCGGCTTCGTCCGGCATTTGCCTACTGGGGATGGCGCGGAGCGCACGGCGATGAGGCGTTCGAGCCCTCGGCCATGCAGGCCGCGGCCGGCCTTGAGTTCCTGCAGGCCTGCGCTCTCATCCACGACGACGTCATGGACGGCTCCGACACCCGTCGTGGACTGCCAGCCGCCCACCGCCGCTTCGCCGGTGTGCACCGTGAGAACGAGTGGCTCGGCTCCCCCGAGACCTTCGGAACCGGTGCTGCCATCCTGCTCGGGGATCTGTGCCTGTCCTGGGCTGACGAGGTGATCTTCAACGCCGAGTTCCCGCCCGAGGCGCTGAGCCGCGCCAAGGCCGTCTACGACGAGATGCGCACGGAGCTGATGGCCGGGCAGTACCTCGACCTGCTCGAGCAGGCTCGGGGCGGCGGCTCGGTCGAGCGAGCGCTCAACGTCGTGCGCTACAAGTCGGCCAAGTACACGATCGAGCGCCCACTGCACCTCGGCGCGGCCCTCGCCGATGCGTCGCCCGACGTCTTCGCCGCTTACTCCGGCTACGGCCTGCCGCTCGGGGAAGCGTTCCAGCTGCGCGACGACATCCTCGGCGTGTTCGGGGACCCGGAGGAGACCGGCAAGCCCGCGGGTGACGACCTGCGCGAGGGCAAGCGCACCGTTCTCGTGGCAACAGCTGTCGAGCGCTGCTCTCCGGCGCAGGCCGCAGCGATGAGGAACCACCTGGGTGATCCCGGCCTGGACTCCCACGGGGTCGCTGAGCTCCGCGCGATCATCACGGAGACCGGGGCTCTCGCCCAGACCGAGACCATGATCGACGACCTGCTCGAGAGATCACTGGCATCCCTCTCCGCGGCCGACCTGGACAGCACCGCTCGCGAGGTTCTCACCGGACTCGCACATGCAGCGACAAGAAGGGCCTTCTGATGCGCACCGTGACCGGACCCACGGACAACGTGGTCGTCGTCGGAGCCGGCTTGGCGGGCCTGTCGGCCGCGATGCGGCTGGCCGGCGCCGGGCGCTCCGTCACCGTGATCGAGCGCGAGCCGATTCCGGGAGGACGCGCGGGTCGCCTCAATGTGCAAGGGGCCGACGGCACCTACCGGTTCGACACCGGCCCGACCGTCCTCACCATGCCCGACCTCATCGCCGACGCCTTCGACTGCCTCGGCGAGGAGATGTCCGACTGGCTCACGCTCGAGCCCATCGATCCGCTCTACCGGTCGTTCTTCCCGGACGGCTCGGTCATGGACGTGCACTCGGACGTCGAGCAGATGGCCGACGAGATCGACCGCGTGATCGGCCCCGATGAGGCCGCGGGCTACAAGCGCTACGTCGACTTCGTCTCCCAGCTCTACCGGTATGAGATGAAGGACTTCATCGATCGGAACATCGACTCCCCCTTCGACCTGATCACCCCGGATCTGGCGCGCCTTGTGGCCATCGGTGGATTCCGGCGACTCTCCCCGAAGGTGCGCCAGTTCCTGAAGGACCCTCGTACCGAACGCATCTACTCCTTCCAGGCCATGTACGCAGGCGTGTCACCTCAGGACGCCCTCGCCATCTACGCCGTCATCGCCTACATGGACTCGGTCGCAGGAGTGTTCTTCCCCAAGGGCGGCATGCACGCAGTGCCCGCGGCCATGGCTGCAGCGGCGGAGAAGCACGGCGTGACCTTCCGCTACAGCACCGAGGTCGAGCGGGTCGAGGTCACCGGCTCCCGCGCAACAGCGGTGATCACCAGCGACGGAGAGCGCATACCGGCCGACACCGTGGTGCTCAATCCGGATCTGCCCGTCGCGCACCGCGATCTGCTCGGCCGCGAGCCGTGGAGTGTGCGCCGCCTGAACTACTCTCCGTCCTGCTTCCTACTGCTCGCTGGATCATCAGCGCACTACAGCAAGATCGCCCATCACAACATCCACTTCGGCCGCTCGTGGGCCGGAGTGTTCGATGAGCTGATCGACCGCCAGCAGCTCATGAGCGACCCGAGCATCCTCGTCACCAATCCCTCGCACTCGGATCCGGATCTCGCGCCTCCCGGCAAGGAGGTCTACTACGTCCTCTTCCCCACCCCGAACCTCGACGCCGACATCGATTGGAAGTCCATGGGGTCGCGCTATCGCGACGAGGTCGTGACCACGCTCGAGGCCCGCGGGTACGTGGGTTTCGGCGACGCGATCGAGGTGGAGGACATCACCACCCCGCTCGACTGGGAGGCCCGAGGCATGGAGCGCGGAGCACCCTTCGCGTCGGCGCACTCGTTCTTCCAGACCGGGCCGTTCCGCCCGAGCAACATGTGGGGCGAGAACGTCGTCTTCACCGGGTCCGGGACTCAGCCGGGAGTGGGTGTGCCCATGGTGCTGATCTCCGGCCGCCTGGCAGCAGAGCGGATCACCGGGAAGGATCCGTCCTATCGATCGCGGGCCGTCCGATGGTGAGCTCGAGATGGTGAGCATCGGCCGCATGCATGCACGCGAGCTCGACGCGGCGGGCATCGTAGACGGCCACCTGCGCGAGTCTTACGAGAGATGCCGGAGACTCAACGCCGAGCATGGCAAGACGTACTACCTCGCAACGTTGCTGCTGCCTCCCGAGAAGCGGCCGTACGTGCACGCCCTCTACGGCTTCGCTCGCTATGCGGATGAGATCGTCGACGATTTGCAGTCGACCCTGACCGACGAGCAGAAGGCTCAGTGGCTCGGTGAGTGGGGGCAGACCTTCCTCGACGACATCGACCGCGGCTGGTCCGATGACCCGGTGTGCCGCGCTGTCGTCGACACCGTTCTGCGCTGGAGCATCCCCAAGGAGCACTTCACCGCCTTCCTCCACTCGATGACGATGGATCTCACCGTCACCGAGTACCGCACCTACGAGGACCTGTACGAGTACGTCTACGGATCCGCGGCGGTGATCGGACTGCAGATGGTCCCCATCCTCGAGCCGATCTCCGACGAGGCCTATGCCCGTGCGACCGATCTCGGGGTGGCCTTCCAGCTGGCGAACTTCATTCGCGATGTCGGCGAGGACCTCGATCGCGGTCGGGTCTACCTCCCCCTCGACGAACTCGCCCTCTTCGGAGTCACACGTGCGGATCTGGAGGCACGAGTCGCCACGCCTGAGATCAAGCTGGCTCTGGCTGATCAGGTGGCGCGGGTGCGCCGGCTCGAGGAACGCTCACGGCCGGGCATCGACATGCTGGACCCGTCCTCACGAGACTGCATCAACGCTGCACGCATTCTCTACTGTGGCATCGTCGACGAGGTGGAGCGCAACGGATACGACGTCTTCTCCACTCGCGCGAGCGTCCCGATGAGACGCCGGCTTGCCGTGGCGGGCCCCGCCTGGGTGCATGCGGTGCAGGCCCGTCGCCGGGCCAAGGTCGCTCAGACCTGATTCCCCTCGGCAGGGGATCGGCGCCAGACCGGCGGTCCAGCCACCGGAGTGCGCTGCACGCCGCGTCGGCCCCAGAACACCCAGAGGGCGATCGTGAGCAGAATCAATGCGAAGCCGAACATGAGATCCTCGACGGGTGCGTAGGCAATGCGTCCCTCGCCGAGAAAGGGTGGGGGCCCGACCGCAGGTGACGTCTCACCGATGATCGAGTCGCCGTCGTACTTGACGACACCGAAACCGGTGAACATGCCGTTGGTCACCAGCTGGAAGAAGAAGATGATCGCGTAGGAGGACCAGAACACCGCTCGCGTGACCATGCGGGTTCGCAGGACCCAGAGATCGATCAGTACGACGGCGACGACCGAGCCGACCGCCAACTGCGTGTAGGTCATTGGCCGACCTCGTCCAGCGGTTCGTCGCCCACCCGCCAGTGCGACTTCACGCTCCGAACCGCCTCAAGGGTCAGGATCGACGCAACGGGAATGGCGATGAAGAACAGCACCTCGTCCAAGGGGAGCTCACCAGGCAGGTGGATGCCGAGGATGAGGTCGGGATCGAACCACCAGTGCCCCTGCGCGATCGCGTAGACATCCCAGATCGCGAAGAGGACCAAGGCCGGGGCGATCGCGAGAAGCAGGCGGCGCCAGCGCCGAAGAACTCGCGTGCGGAGAGCCACCTCGAGCCAGAGGCAGCCCAGGAGGACGAACCCGAGGATCGCCACATAGGAGTACTGCCCGAAGCTGACCGACCCCATGCCCCCATCATGGTGTCGTGACTGCTTCACAGCCACCCCACCACGCAGAGCGAGTGCGTCGCATCGGTCTGCTGGGCGCGGAGTCCACCGGCAAGAGCACCCTCGCCCGCGAGCTGGGAGAAGTGCTTCCCGGCTGCGTTGTCGGCGAGGCACTTCGTGACTTCGTGCACAAGCACGGCCGGACCCCCAGGGCGAACGAGCAGGAGGCACTTCTGCACGAGCAGGAAGCGCGGGAGGACGAGGGCGCGGCCGAGTGCACGCACACGTGGCTGATCGCCGATCCGGCACCGCTCATGACAGCGATCTACAGCCTCGAGTACTTCGACGATGACTCACTGGTGAGCCTGGGCATCGCACACGCGCGGAACTACGACCTGCTCGTCTGGTGCGGCACGGACATCCCCTGGACTCCCGACCCCGGGCAGCGTGATGGTGGTGACCGGAGGTCTTCTACCGACGCGACCATCGCCAGGGTGGTCCGGGCAGAACTCACAGCCGCGGGCATCGATGTGGTCCACGTCACGGGGAGCGTGCAGGAACGCGTTGCGGCCGTGTGGGAATGGTTGGCGTGGCAACACGGTCACTCACACCCTGCTACCTAGACTCGCAAGAGTGGAAAACTCCGACGAGAAGGGCGCACCCCCGGGCGGGCCCTCCCCTGCGGATGGTTCAGGATCCGATCCCCTCGTGGGCAGCATCCTCGACGGTCGGTACCGCATCGAGCGGTTTCTTGCCCGCGGCGGAATGGCCACCGTGTACGAGGCCCTTGACCTGCGCCTCGACCGTGTGGTCGCGCTCAAGATCATGCATCCGCACCTCGCCCATGACGAGGCCTTCGTGGCCCGATTCCAGCGCGAGGCTCGATCTGCCGCCCGGCTCTCGCACGGACACGTCGTCGGCGTCTACGACCAGGGCAGCGACGGCGAACACGTCTATCTCGCGATGGAGTACGTGCCCGGACGCACCCTTCGCGATGTGCTTCGCGACTACGGGCCCCTCACTCCAGAGCAGGCCCTCGTCTTCCTCGACCCGGTGCTCGAGGCGCTCGCCGCGGCGCACGCCGCAGGTTTCGTTCATCGCGACATCAAGCCAGAGAACGTGCTCATCTCCGACGACGGGCGGGTCAAGGTCGCGGACTTCGGCCTGGCCCGGGCGATGGAGACCAGCGAGCAGAGCCTGACCCATGGCGTGATCATCGGCACCGTCGCCTACCTCTCACCCGAGCAGGTCGAGCGGGGCGAGGCTGACGGTCGGTCCGATCTGTACTCCGCCGGGATTCTGCTGTTCGAGATGATCACCGGACAACTTCCCCATGCCGGGGAGAGCCCCCTGAGCGTGGCGTACCAGCACGTGAACTCCGATGTCCCGGCACCGTCGACTCTCAATCCCGCGGTTCCCCCCGAGGTGGATGCCCTCGTCGTCACCGCGACCCGGCGTGATCCTGCCCTGCGATACCAGGGCGCCGGCGACTTCCTCGTCGACGTGCGACGCATCCGATCCTCGCTGCCTCCGCCCCGCCCGTTCCTCGACTCCCGCGACACCCTCGTGGTTGATCGCGAGGCTCTCCCTGCAGGTGCGCCTGCAGGTTCGGCCGCAGGCTCGACCGCTCCCCGTCCATCGGCTGCCGCCACTGCCGCGGCCATGGGTGCTGACTCGGTTCCGCGCCGCAGACGAAGCCGCGCCCCGATCGTCGCTGCCGTCGTCGTGCTCGCTGTGGTGGCGAGTGCCGTCGGCGCCTGGTGGCTGGCCGCCGGGCCAGGGCGAACGATGCCCACTCCAGACGTGATCGGCATGAGTGTCGAGCAGGCGGAGGTCGCTCTTGCCGAGGTTGGCCTGACGCTCACTGCCTCCGAGGAAGTCTTCAGCGAGACGGTGCCCGCAGGGTCACTCGCCAGTACGGATCCGGCCGCGGGCGACGCCGTCCGCGTTGACGGCACTGTCGTGGGAGCGGTCTCCAAGGGCCCCGAGCGCTACGAGGTGCCGGCTATCAAGGGCCTGTCGCAGGCCGAGGCCACCACCGCCATCACGGCGGCGAACCTCGTGGTCGGCACGGTCCGCGAGGCGTTCGACGACAGGGTCCCTGAAGGGGCGGTCGCGTCTTCCTCGCCCAAGGCAGGCAGCGTCGTCAAGCCCGGAACGCCCGTGGAGGTGATCGTCTCCAAGGGGCCCAAGCCGGTGGCGGTCCCGAACGTCGAAGGCAAGAAGTCCGCAGCAGCCAAGGGAGCCCTGTCCGAGGTGGGCCTGAAGGTCGACGTCAAGCAGCGGTTCTCCGAAAAGGTGAAGGACGGCGTGGTCATCTCCGTGCGTCCGGCCGCGGGCACGGTCGTGGACTCCGGCAGTGCCGTCACGCTCGTGGTCTCCAAGGGGCCGCCGCCGGTCACCGTCCCCAACCTCATCGACATGCCTCGCGACAAGGCCATCGCCACCCTGCGGAAGATCGGCCTGCAGCCCAAGGTCGTCGAGGGAGCCTTCAGCCCCCTGAACCGCGTGATCAGCCAGAGCCCGGCTGCCGGCACGGAGATTCCCAAGGGCAGCACCGTCACTATTCGGATCATCTAGGTTCGCATCCGCGATATTCACAGCATCGAGTTGACCACCTGACGAGCCTGGCACCCCGCGCATTGGGCAGACTGACGCCATGACGTCATCCGCCAGCCTCGCCGACCAGTCCCTTCGCGCTCTCACCGCCTGCGGGGTGGACCTCGCACCCGCCGGTACAGGTGCCACGGTCACCTCGCGGTCGCCCATCGACGGCAGTGATCTGCTCACCGTGCCAGCCCTTGACGCAGCGGGCATCGACGCGGCCGTCGCCAGGGCCCATGAAGCGTTCCTGACATGGCGTTCGGTGCCGGCTCCCCTGCGCGGCCACCTCATCCGCACCTTCGGGCGCAAGCTCGAGGAGCACAAGGAGGATCTCGCCGATCTCGTCCAGCTCGAGGTGGGGAAGATCCGCAGCGAGGCGCTCGGCGAGGTGCAGGAGATGATCGACATCTGCGATTTCGCACTCGGCCTCTCGCGGCAGTTGGAGGGACGCACCATGCCCTCGGAGCGCCCCGGCCATCGGCTCATGGAGACATGGCACCCGCGCGGTGTCGTCGGGGTCATCTCAGCCTTCAACTTCCCCGTCGCCGTGTGGGCCTGGAACACCACCATCGCACTCGTCTGCGGAAACTCCGTGGTGTGGAAGCCGTCGGAGCGCACTCCGCTGACCGCACTCGCATGCTCAGCCCTGCTCGGCCAGGTGATTGCGGAGGAGGGAGCTCCTGCCGACATCCACATCCTGGCCGTGGCTGAGCGCGATGCAGGCCCGGCACTGGTCGACCATCCGCTGGCCGCCGTCATCAGCGCCACAGGATCCGAGCGCATGGGGGCCGAGGTGGGCCCCCGCGTTGCGGCCCGGTTCGGGCACTCGATCCTCGAGCTCGGCGGCAATAACGCAGCAATCGTCGCGCCATCCGCTGACCTTGATCTCGCCGTGCGGGGCATCGTGTTCGCGGCTGCGGGAACGGCAGGTCAGCGCTGCACCAGTCTGCGACGCGTGATCGCACACGAGTCAGTGGTCGACGATCTCGTCGCACGAGTGGCCGATGTCTATGCCCGACTTCGCATCGGCGATCCCATCGCCGATGACGTCCTCGTCGGACCCCTGATCGACGCGGGATCCTTCGAGCGCATGCAGGCCTCCATCGCTGAGGCGGTCGCAGCGGGCGGCACGCTTGTCGTCGGTGGTGAGCGCGTCGAGGTCGCAGGGGCACCCGATGCCTATTACGTCAGGCCCGCTCTCGTGCGCATGCCCGAGCAGGCCGACGTGGTGCGGCGAGAGACCTTCGCGCCCATCCTCTACGTCATGTCCTACGACACCCTCGATCACGCCATCGCCCTGCAGAACGGCGTGCCCCAGGGGCTCTCCTCCAGCATCTTCACTCTCGACCAGCGCGAGGCGGAGACGTTCATGTCCTCCGCCGGCTCCGACTGCGGCATCGTGAATGTCAACATCGGAACCTCCGGTGCTGAGATCGGCGGGGCATTCGGCGGCGAGAAGACGACCGGCGGTGGGCGCGAGTCCGGTTCGGATGCCTGGCGGGGCTACATGCGTCGCGCGACCAATACCGTCAACTACTCGCATGACCTGCCGTTGGCCCAGGGCGTGAGTTTCGAGTGAGCCGGTGAGCGTCTTCGACGAGCACCTTGAGCAGTTCGAGGGGGCGCAGCGCTCGGCTCTGGCTGCGACAGTCGCCACCGCACGCACGGCCCTTCCCGGCGCAGTGGAGGTGCTTGCATGGGGCATGCCCACATTTCGCGCGGGTGACGCCGAAGGGCCCAACATCCTCAGTGTCACCGGATTCAAGAACCACAACAGCCTGTTCCCGCACAGCGGCTCACTCGCCGAGAGCCTCGGCGAGGCGCTGGATGGCTGGGACGTGACGAAGGGCACCATCCACTTCGAGCGCGACCGACCATTCCCCGCACCGCTACTCAAGCGGATCCTGAAGGCACGCATCGTCGAGATAAACGCGTCCTATCCCAAGCGAAACGGCGAGCTGCGTGAGTACTACGACAACGGCTTCGCCAAGGCTCGCGGCCGCATGAAGGGCGAGGAGCTCACGGGCGCCTGGCAGTGGTGGCGACGCGACGGGTCGCTCATGCGGTCAGGTGCCTTCAAGACCGGTGAGCAGGTCGGCGAGTGGATCACGTACGACCGGCAGGGTCAGCCCCATCGAGTGACGGATTTCGGTCGCGCATGAACCTGCCCGACAGTGCAGACGTGGTGATCATCGGCGGCGGCGTGATGGGCACCAGCATCGCCTTTCACCTGGCGGAGGCTGGGGTCTCGGACGTCGTCCTCCTCGAGCGCGACGATCTGGGCAGCGGCTCCACCTGCAAGGCCGCTGGCGGCGTTCGGGCCCAGTTCTCGGACCCCATCAACATCGCCTTGGGGATGAGGGGGCTGGCCGCCTTCGAGGACTTCCCCGATCGCCCAGGGCAGGAGATCGATCTTCGCCAGCCCGGCTACCTGTTCCTGCTCACGGACGAGCAGCAGGTCGCCACCTACGAGGAGTCCGCCGCACTGCAGAACCGCATGGGCGTGCCCACTCGCATGCTCACCCCGCACGAGGCGGCCCGACTCAATCCCGCGATCGACACCACCGGAGTGCTGGCCGCGAGCTTTCATGCGCGTGACGGCTACTGCAGCCCTGA
>JAIOXK010000081.1 GCA_021741645.1 Candidatus Nanopelagicales bacterium | reverse complement strand
GAGTTGTGACCCGACCACACCGCGGTCTCCGCCTGCCATAGGCCCGCCCAACGGACCACCTCACGGACCTTGGCCGAGCCGAGGTTGGCTCCGGCCGGCTCGATCTCATCCGCTGGCTGCGCGATCGGGAGGTGGACGGTCAGGCCCTCGATCAGGATGCGGCCGCGCTCTAGAGCTTCGCGAATCCGGAGGTCGGCCAGCACACCAAGGAGCTCAGCCTCATCCATCCCAAACCGATGCAGGGAGGTCTGGGCCTCGAGAACCACGCGCACGGATCCGGTGCCCTCAGCGAGCGACAGCAGAGCCTCGGTGGAGGCAACGGTGCGGATCACTCGACCCGCGTGCAGTGCCTGACCAACTCCCCACCACGCATCGGAGGCGATCGAGTCACGCGGGTCATAGGGCTCAAGGACGATGATGTCGTGGCTGCCTTGCGCGGCAACGTCCGGGACTTCGAAGACCGTGCCTACGGCGACGGTGTCGGCACCCAGACGCACTGCTTCACCGGTGAGAAGTGACTGGCCGAGGCCGTAGCCATTGCCTTTGATGACGGGCACAAGCGGTGCATTCGCTGCCCGCAGCACTGCTGCGGCAACGGCGTCCTGATGGTCTCGCCATCGCTGGCCGTCCACCGTGACCACGAACGCCATCTGCTAGCTCCTTCTCGACTGGTAGGCCCGAAAACCCCTGGCCCACAACGATCTCAGCGTGAGATCCCACTCCCCCGCATACTCCTGCGCATAGCCACCGGTGCCGACCTTGAACTGCACAAGACCCTGCAGATGGTGGGACGGATCCAGTGTGTCGGCGATCCCCCGCAGGTCGTAGGTGCGACACCCCAGTTCATGCGCATCACTGATCATGCGCCATTGCAGGGCATTGGATGGTCGAACGTCGCGATCGGCGGTGGTCGACGCGCCGTAGGAGTACCACGCGTGATCGCCGACGACGACCATGAGCGTTGCGGCCGCGATGTGACCATCGTGATGGGCGAGATACAGGCGCAGATGCTTCGCGTGGGAATTCAGCGCGTCCCACATTTGCTCGAAGTACGCGAGTCCACGTGGAGTGAAGTGGTCGCGTGCAGCGGTCTCGACATAGACCGGATGGAAGGCGGCAAGATCGTCGCGAGTGCCTTCCGTGACGACGACGCCGGCCTTCTCGGCCTTGCGGATGTTGCGCCGCCACAGTTGGTTGAAGCCCGCGAAGACGTCGTCCAGGGAGCGATCCGCGAGTGGCACCTGGAACACGTAGCGCGGCTGAACGTCACCAAAGCCGGCGCCGCCCGCCACCTCCTGCGTCCAGCCCAGGGATGACAGTCGGGACACGAGTGCCATCCCCGCATCCGAGGTCCAGTCGGGGGTGACCCCCGAGAGCCGATCGGGCGCTGACGGGTTATCCGATCGGGCCGCCAGGGCGGCCTTGATGGTCGCGGCCTCCCACCGACGCATCGCCACGGGCGGACCCATCTTGATCTGGAAGGCCCCACGGCCACGGCAGTGGTCCGCCAGGGCCGTCAACCATTCGGACAACGTCACGGACGGGTGCTCGGTGCCGAGCCAGTCGATATCCGGGCCCTCAGGAAGGTAGGCCAGGGAGCGTTGCGGAAGCTTGGGCACCGGGCGGTAGAGAACGAGTCCGGCGCCGACGAGTCGGGAGCCGAGGAACCAGCCAAGGGACTCGTGCCGCCAGCCGGCCTTGACCTCGCCCCATTCGGGGAGCTGGAGAAAGGAGACGGATGACCGTCCGGCGATCCAGGCACGATGCTGGTCGGCCGTGATGGCGCGGACAGTGAGCGTCACATGGTCACCCTAGGCCGTCACGCTCACCGAGTGGATCGGCGGCGAAGTCGCGCCAGCTGCGCAACCATACGCCCGATCGGTGCATGGTGTCCTCGCCGCCGTAGACGATCATCGGCTCACGCCACGTGGTTGTCGTGTCTCGCGCCCGCCAGCGCGCGATCGCGTCGGGCCAGTCCGACGCGAAGGTGCGGCCCGCCTTGAACTCGATGGGCGTCAGCACGCCCCCGCGATCAAGGACGAGGTCGACCTCGTTGCCTCCTTTGTCGCGCAGGAATCCGAGTGACGGACGACGCCCCTGATTGAGAACCGCCTTCATGACCTCACTGATTCCCCAGGACTCGAAGATCGCTCCCCGGAGTGGATGGACATCCAGTTGCTCCGGCTTGGAGATGCCGATCAGAAAGGTCAGCACCCCAGAGTCCAGAAGGACGAGTTCGGGTGACTTCACCAGTCGAGTCGTCACGTTCGCGTGCCAGGGTTCAAGGAGCGCTGCGATGTAGGTGGCTTCGAGCACGGAGAGCCAGCTGCGCGCGGTGGGGTCGGTGACGCCGACGTCACTTCCGAGTCCATGGACGTTCAGGAGCTGTGCGGACCGGCCGGCGCAGGCACGCAGGAAGTGTGTGAAGGTCGTTCGATTGCGCACTTCCAGCAAGTCGCGCACGTCCCGCTCGATGTAGGTGGCCACGTAGTTGGCCAGCCAGTCGGTCGGGTCCACGGCCCGGTCGTGGATGGCGGGGTAGCCGCCGGTCCACAATGCGGTCGAGAGGTCCGTCGGAAGGAGGTCGGCTGAGGCGAGTTCAGCACCGCTGAGCGGCAGCAGCTCGACGCGGGCCACGCGTCCTGCCAGCGACTGGGTGACGTGACGGGTGAGTTCGGGCTGCTGGGAGCCGGTCAGGATGTACTGACCCATGACGGGGGTCGCGTCGACGATGCCCTGCAGCCAGGACAACAGGTCAGGCACCCGCTGCACCTCATCGATGATCGCGCCGCCCTGGAGGCGGGAGAAGAAGGTTCGAGGGTCGTCTACCGCCATCGCGCGATCGTCCGGGTTCTCCATCGATACGTAAGGCAGATCGGGGCGATGGTGCCGGGCGAGCGTCGACTTCCCGGACTGGCGGGGCCCGGTGATGAGGAGAACAGGGAAACCGCGCGCCAGGCGATCGAGCGCGGTTGCCGCTTCCCTGGGTACGTACATGGACAAATCTTAAATACAATTTGAGATTTGTCCAAGGTTCGACCCCAAGCCTCGCCCACCTCCGTCAGTCGTGGCTGCTCGGGACGCCCCGAAAGGAGCCACGACTGACGCACATGGATTACGGGCGGGCTAGGGCTACCCCCTCAATTCGTGCCGCGCGCGGCCGATCGGCTAGGTCAGCGCGGTCCCTGCTCCTCACACTGCGGGGATGATTCGTCGTGCGCTTCCCCTCGCCCTCGTGGGCGCCGTGTGCCTTACCGCGGGCGACCGTGTCCGGATGTGTGTTCGGGATAACGGCGATTCCGAATATGAGGCGGCTGTCGCACCCGGTCTTGGATCGGCCGTGCTCGACGCCGTCGCTCCGGCTTCTTGGTCGTTGACGCGGGATCCCGGTGGGGGCCACACGCTTGAGGTGTTGATCAATCATGGGTGAAGGTCGATCCCTTTGCCTGCGTGAATCGAATTCGCACACCGACGCCGGTCGTGCCGGGGCCGTTGAGGCTCAGTCCGTCAGGTCCACGACGACGGGCGCGTGGTCGGACGCTCCCTTGCCCTTGCGGGCCTCCCTGTCGATCCACGCATCGCTCACGCGCGCAACGAACGGTGGATTCGCGTAGACGAGGTCGATGCGCATGCCCCACCCGCGGTGGAGCGCGCCGTTGCGGTAGTCCCAGAACGTGTACGGCTCACCCTTGAGCGCCCGCGGCATCACGTCTGACAGTCCCGTGGCGCGCAGGTCCGCCAGTGCGGCCCTTTCGGCCGGCGTCACGTGCGTGGAGTCGGCGAACTGGGCGATGTCCCAGACATCGGAGTCCTCGGGCGCGACGTTGAAGTCGCCGATCAGTGCGTATGGCAGATCGGGGTCCGCGGCCATCTCGGCTCGCGCGGTGTTCTCCAGTGCCTTGAACCACTGGAGCTTGTAGGAGTAGTGCGGATGGTCTGGCTCGCGACCATTGGGGACGTACAGGCTCCACACGCGCACTCCGCCGCAGGTGGCCCCGATGGCACGTGTCTCGACGACACCGTCGAATGCCGGCTGGTCGGTGAGGTCAAGGGCGACGTCCTCGATGCCGACGCGGCTCAGAAGAGCCACGCCATTCCAGCGACCGTTCCCATGTGCGACGGACTCATAGCCGGCGGCCTGGATCGGCATCGATGGAAAGGCGTCGGTGGTGCACTTCAGCTCCTGCAGTGCGACCACGTCGGGCTGCGCCGTCTCGAGCCACTCGATCAGACGATCCAGACGTGCTGTGACCGAGTTGATGTTCCACGTCGCGATGCGCACGTGACGAGCCTATGTGAGAGCGGATCCCGCCGGGCTCAGGCGACCTGCAGGCCGAGCTCTTCACAGGCACGGGCCATCTGGCGGTCGCGGGTGAGGACGACGTCGCAGCGGGTGATGAGGGCGGAGGCGACATGGATGGCATCGAGGGACTTCAGGTAGCGGACGGGCAGATGAGCCGCCATCGACAAGGTGGTTGCTCCGACGTCGAGAAGACTGACGTCCGTCAGAGCGGTCTCCGCACGCTCGGAAAGCTGGTCGATTCGACCGAGACGACGGAGCACCCGCCACACCTCGACCTGCGTGAGTGCACTGGTGACCAGAGAGGCGTGTCCCTGCGCTGTCATGAGCGGTGGCGCGGCGCCATTCGCCAGAGCGATGGCTCGATCCAGCAGCACGGAACTGTCGACGTAGGCGATCATCGCCAGTCCTCTTCACGGTCCTGCAAGAGTCGAGCCATGACCGCCTCCCCATCGATCCCCGCCCACGCTGCTCGAAGGTCGTCGAGGGCGCCGGGGTCAGTGAGACTCCGCTTCGCTGGTGTGATCAGGTGGCGCACGTCCTTGGGGTAGGCGCGCAAGGGGTAATCGCGGATGTACTCCTCGAGGGCCTCGCGGGCGAGGTCCTGCTGGGAGCGGCCGGTCTGCTCGGCGAGGTCGCGCAGGGCGGTGGCGAGATTCTCAGGCAGGCGGAGGTTCATGGCCATGGGGTCAGGGTACGTCTTGCGGTACCGGTCCCGGTACCAGTCGGTGATGGTCATGGCCGACGGTCCCGCGAAGGCGTCGGCGGGGGAAGCCGCCGATGGACGACTGTGGATGCATGGCCCGACGCGGGTGGCATGTGGACGAGTCAGGCGACCTGCAGACCGAGCTCCTCGCAGGCCCGGGCCATCTGGCGATCGCGGGTGAGGACGACGTCGCACCGGGTGATGAGGGCGGAGGCGACATGGATGGCATCGAGGGCCTTCAGGTGCCGGACAGGCAGGCGATAGGCCGTCGCCACCACCAGATCGGACACGGGCACGGCATCAATCCCCAGCAGAGACTCCTTGACCTCCTGGTCGACATTCGAGGCGACCGCGTCTCGGCGCATCGTGCGCGCGACCTCGACCTTCGTCATCACGGACGTCACGAATGCGGCGTGGTCACGAGGAAGGGACCTGCCTCCCTGTAGACCACTGCGTCGCTCCACGAGCCAACTCGTGTCGATGTACGCGACGGTCACCGGGATGCTCGCCTATTCGCCAAGAGTTGCTCGAGTAGAGCGGCACCGTCGACACCTTCCCAGGAAGGTGCCCCAGTGTCAGGTCCGGCTGCGGGAGTGATCAGGTGGCGCACCTCCTTGGGGTAGGCGCGCAGGGGGTAGTCGCGGATGTACTCCTCGAGGGCCTCGCGGGCGAGGTTCTGCTGGGAGCGGCCGGTCTGCTCGGCGAGGTCGCGCAGGGCGGCGGCGAGCTCTTTGGGCAGGCGCAGGTTCATGGCCACGGGGTCAGGATACGTGTTTCGGTACCGATCCCGGTACCAGTCGGTGATGGTCATGGCCGACCGTCTCGCGGGGGAGCCGCCTGAGGAAGTCGATGGGAGCGAACTGTGGACGGATGGCCCGAGGGGATAGGCCTGTGGACGAGTCAGGCGACCTTCAGGCCGAGCTCCTCGCAGGCGCGAGCCATCTGCCGGTCGCGGGTGAGGACGCGATCGCAGCGGGTGATCAACGCGGTGGCCACATGGATGGCATCGAGGGACCTCAGGTGTCGCACGGGGATCTGTCCGGCGGCTTCCAGCGCCGGAAGACTGATCGCGACAACGTCGACTCCCTCGAGGGCCTGCTGCGCAATGGCCCAGACGTCGGCACCCTCGTCTTCCCGCCGGAGCCGGCGAGCGATCTCGACGAGGGAGATGGCGGATGTGCAGGTGTGGAGCCCGGCGAGTTCGTCCACTGTGAATGGCCGTTTCGCAAGCAGGGCGTCCAGGATGATGTTGGCATCCACGTAGGCGATCATCTGTCGCGATCCTGGCGGTCCCACTCGGCCGCGGCGGCAAGTCTCTCGGAGCCGATCCCGCTCAGCGCCGCATGGAACTCTGGATCGATCTCGCCGAACGGTCGCGTCGCCGGCGTGATCAGGTGGCGCACGTCCTTGGGGTAGGCGCGCAGGGGGTAGTCGCGGATGTACTCCTCGAGGGCCTCGCGGGCGAGGTCCTGCTGGGAGCGGCCAGTCTGCTCGGCGAGGTCGCGCAGGGCGGTGGCGAGATTCTCAGGCAGGCGGAGGTTCATGGCCATGGGGTCAGGGTACGTCTTGCGGTACCGATCCCGGTACCAGTCGGTGATGGTCATGGCCGACGGTCTCGCGGGGGAGCCGCCTGAGGAAGTCGATGGGAGCGGACTGTGGACGGATGGCCCGAGGGGATAGGCCTGTGGACGAGTCAGGCGACCTTCAGGCCGAGCTCCTCGCAGGCGCGGGCCATCTGCCGGTCGCGGGTGAGGACGAGATCGCAGCGGGTGATCAACGCGGTGGCGACATGAATGGCATCAAGGGACCTCAGGTATCGGATCGGGAGCGCGCCAGCGCCATCGAGGACGTCGTCGTCGATCCTCACCACGTCCAGACCCTCCAGGAACTCGTCCACCAGCGGAGCGACGTCGCCTGAAGCACCCTCTCGTCGCAGAGTGCGCGCCACCTCCGTGCGGGTCAGGGCAGACGTCACGAACCCTGACCCTTCCAGGGCTGCCGAAGCCAGAGGAGGCAGGACACTCCGGTCGATCACGGCATTCGCATCGACATAAACGAGCGTCACAGGCGGTCCTGCCTCGCCCATTCCAGACTGGCCAGCAGGGCGTCGACATCGTGGCTCGCCAGAAGTTCGCGCATCTCCGGTGACGGCTCCTCGCGCACGGGCATTGCCGGCGTGATCAGGTGGCGCACCTCCTTGGGGTAGGCGCGCAGGGGGTAGTCGCGGATGTACTCCTCGAAGGCCTCGCGGGCGAGGTCCTGCTGGGAGCGGCCGGTCTGCTCGGCGAGGTCGCGCAGGGCGGAGGCGAGATTCTCAGGCAGGCGCAGGTTCATGGCCATGGGTTCAGGGTACGTCTTGCGGTACCGGTCCCGGTACCAGTCGGTGATGGTCATGGCCGACGGTCCCGCGGGGGAGCCGCTTGAGGGAGTCAATGGGAGCGGACTGTGGACGGATGGCCGTATGCGGGTTGGCTGTGGACACCCGATTTCTCCTCCCAGGCCCGTGCGGGTAACCTTGCCGGGCTGCATGGTTCGCCCTGCGGCACGCAAACACCCTCCTGCCACGGAACGACCGTGGCCGCTGAGTCCGAAGGAGGTGGGTTGTCTATGCGTTTCTACGAGATCATGATCATCCTCGATCCCGATCTGGAAGAGAAGACCATCGCCCCGAGCCTGGAGGCGTTCCTCAACGTCATCCGCGCCGATGGTGGCACCGTTCGCGACATGGAGATCTGGGGCCGACGTCGTCTGGCCTACGAGATCAACCACAAGACCGAGGGCATCTACGTCCTCATCCACGTGGACGCCACCAAGGAGTCGGTGGCCGAGCTCGATCGCCAGCTGTCCCTGAACGAGGCCATCATGCGCACCAAGGTCATGCGTCAGGACGAGCCCGCCACGGTGGGAGCCGAGTAATGGCCGCCGGCGACATCGTGATCACGGTGGTGGGCAACCTCACCAATGATCCGGAGTTGCGCTTCACCCCCAGCGGTGCGGCAGTCGCCTCGTTCACGATCGCGTCCAACTCGCGTTACCTGGACAAGGCCTCGAACGAATGGAAGGAATCCGAGCCCGTCTACATGCGATGCAGCGTGTGGCGCCAGTACGCGGAGAATGTCGCGGAGTCCCTCACCAAGGGCACGCGCGTCATCGCCACCGGTCGCCTCAAGCAGCGCTCGTATGAGACTCGCGAGGGCGAGAAGCGCACCGTGATGGAGATGGAGGTCGACGACGTCGGCCCGGCTCTTCGCTACGCCACAGCCAAGGTCAATCGCGTGCAGCGCGAGGGCGGCAGCTTCGGCGGCGGTGGCGGCAACGGCGCACCCGCAGGTGGAGCACCGGCGGACGATCCGTGGGCATCCGGCCCGTCGTCCGGCGCTGGCTTCGACGAGCCTCCCTTCTAACCCCCATCCAGACATCCCGATGCGTGCGCGCATCGGCCCCCGACAGGAGCACGACGAATGGCACGAGACAACAAGGGACGCCAGTCGGCAGCCCGCAAGAACGAGAAGATGGTCAAGGCCAAGGCCTGCCAGTTCTGCAAGGACGGCGTCAAGCCGATCGACTACAAGGACACGAACCTGCTGCGCAAGTTCATCTCCGATCGCGGGAAGATCCGTGCCCGTCGAGTGACCGGCAACTGCACGCGGCACCAGCGTGACATCGCGATGGCCGTCAAGAACGCCCGCGAGGTGGCCCTCCTTCCCTACACGTCCACCGCGCGCTGACGCCTGAGAAGAACGGAACAACAATGAAGCTCATCCTCACTCAGGACGTCCAGGGCCTCGGTGGCCCCGGTGACGTCGTCGAGGTCAAGGACGGCTACGGCCGTAACTTCCTCATGCCCCGTGGATTCGCCATTGCGTGGACGCGCGGCGGCGAGAAGCAGGTCACCCAGATCAAGCGCGCTCAGAAGGTGCGCGAGGTCCGTGACCGCGACCACGCCAACGAGATCAAGCAGGCCATCGAGGGCCTGGATGTGACGGTCTCGGCTCACGCTGGCGACAAGGGCCGTCTCTTCGGCTCGGTCACCAACGCCGACATCGCCGACGCGGTGAAGGCGGCCGGCGGCCCGATCATCGACAAGCGGAAGATCGTTCTCGGCTCTGCCGTGAAGTCCGTGGGCAAGCACTCGGCCAAGGTCGAGGTGCACCCCGATGTCGTCGCGACCGTGAAGTTCGAGGTCGTCGCCGACTGACGTCAGCTGACATGCGAGAGGGCCACCCCGATGGGGTGACCCTCTCCTCGTTCCTGATGTTCACACGTCAGCTCGTGGTGACCTCAAGGTCGCCGTTGGCCGTGGCGAGGCGTCAAGACCGGGTGCGGAGCCCTTCCACGAGCAGCGGGGCCTCCTCGGCTGCATAGGACCAAATCAACTCCGGATCCGTGCGGTGGTAGTGATGTGCGAGCACGATCCGGAGTCGTGAAATATTGCGCCAGTCGACGTTGGGGAACTCCGCCTGGGTGGCGGCAGAGACACTGCTGGCCGCCTCACCGACTATCTCGAGGTGTCTCTCTGCAGCTCGCACGAGAATCTGCGGATGCGCATTCGCTGAGCTTCTGAGTTCGACGATTTCGGACAACTCCGCACAGGCATCGAGGATGTCTGTGATGCGCTGATCATCGCTGCGCGTCACACGGGCACCGATTCGAGACGAATGTGATGGTCGCGATCCTTGAGTCCGCCCGCGGAGACGACATCGACGGGTGACCGCAGGAGGGCAGTGAGGTCGTCCTCGATCTTCATGAGGTCTAGAAGTGACGCCCCAGGCTCGAACTCCACCAGGAAGTCAATGTCGCTGTCTGGGCCGTCATCGCCGCGCGCAACAGATCCGAAGACAGATATTGAACGCGCACGGTGGCGTGCGCCGATCTCGCGAATCGCCTCGCGGTGGCTCTGTACAACGGCGAGTTTGCTCCCCATGACTTCTAGGCTACGGCCTGGTCCGGAGTCGGGGTAGGGGGACGGAACGACGAAGAGCCGCCGGAACCAGGGGCTACGGATCAGGAGGAAGCCCAGGGATGTCGCCGACTGACGTCAGCTGACATGCGAGAGGGCCACCCCGATGGGCTGGCCCTCTCGTCGTTCCTGATGTTCACACGTCAGCTCGTGGTGACCTCAAGGTCGCCGTTGGCCGCGGCAACCGCGAAGGCGATGATCCAGACGATGATGCCGATCACCGTCAGGGCGAGACCGATGATGCCGAGGACGAACCCGGCCTTTGCTGAGCCGCGGTTGTTCGCGAGGCCCTGATCAGCCTTGTTCATCCCGATCTTGCCGAAGATGATGGCAAGCACGGATCCCACCGTGCCGAGGCAGAAGAACTGCAGGATTCCCATCACGAGGGCAGCGGTGCCCATGCCGTTCTGAGGTGCGGCGGTGGCGCCTTGAGGGCTTGGGGTGGTCATGTCCGTTCCTTTCGTTGGATGACAGTAGTTAATCGAATTTCGTCCGTCCTCGTGGGAATAGCCTCGGAATCTGACTGGTCATCGGTACTCGAGGCCGCGCGTGGGCATGCCCCTTCGCTCACGTGAAGCGACTACGGTGATCGAGTTGGTACCGGCGAAGGAGGAATCATGGGCTTCAAGGACTCGGTGAGGACGTGCTTGCACAAGTACGCCGACTTCAACGGGCGGGCATCGCGGGCGGAGTTCTGGTGGTTCTTCCTGTTCACCGTTCTCGTGCAGTTCGTTCTGATGATCCCGCTGTTCATCATCATCGGCATTGCTGCGGCAACCGCTGACAGCAGCGCTGGCGCCGGGATCATGACGGCCCTGCTGGTCATCTGGTACATCGTTGTGTTCGCCGTGGCGATCGCCCTGTTCATCCCCCTGCTGGCGGTCGGTGCACGGCGCCTTCATGACTACGGCCAGACGGCCTGGCTGCTCCTGCTCTACTTCGTCCCCTGCGGCAACATCGCGCTGATCGTCCTGTGGGCCCTGGACGGAACACCGGCCGAAAACCCC
>JAIOXK010000007.1 GCA_021741645.1 Candidatus Nanopelagicales bacterium | reverse complement strand
CATCACGCGTGACCTGCGAGCGGGATCGCCGAAGGCGAAGATCACCACCGTCGCACCAGTCGCACGCAGCGACCGGACTCCTCGCTCAAGGGACGTCGCCAGAAGATCCACGTCGAATCCGGGACGAAGAGCGTCATTGTCGCCTGCGGCCAAGGTCACGAGGTCCGGCTTCAACGCGATGGCCGCCGGCACCTGCTCCTCAACGACCTGCGGGAGCAGCCGCCCGCGCACGGCGAGATTGGCGTAGCGAACGTCGCCCGCGTGGTCCGCCAGCTGTTGCGCAACCCGATCTGCCCAACCACGATGACGCCCATCGGCTCGCAGTTCGTCCTCCAGGCCCTCGGTGAAACTGTCCCCCAGTGCCACGTATCCCAGGCCCTGCCGCGAATTCCACTCAACGGTTCTCATAGAGCGTGTCCAGCCATGCGTGACCCGAGGACACGGCCTGCCATGCAAAAGCTCACGACACCGGTCAGGGAATGACAAGGCCCGGCCGTCGAAGGCTTCCCCTCCCGCGACGACCGGGCTCCGCCAAACCTAGTGGACGCTGCGTGCGTCTCGACAAGCGACACGCCGCCTTGGCATGGACGCCGCTCCTGCCCCTCGCTCACTGTCCCACGCTCACTGTCCCTCGCTCATGAAGCCGTGGACGCACCCGAGGCAAAAGTGCGGTTCGCCTTGCGGAACCACAGCACCAGAGCAAGCACGCCGATGATGATCTGCGGCAGGTACGAGGCCATGCGCCAGACGACGTCGGCCGCCTGCGCCACCGAGCCTGAGACGCCCATGCTCTGCAGCAGGGCAATCATCAGTGCGTCTGTTGTTCCGAGTCCACCGGGCGTGATCGGAACCATCAGCATGATCTGACTGGTGGCAAATGCGCCGAAGGCCGCCAACGGCGAGGTGCCGTCCGTATCCCATCCCTCCACGCCCCGCAGGGACGCGTACATGATGGAGAACTGGGTCATGATGACGGCGATCTGGGCCACCGTGAGGAGGATCCAGCGCCGACGCAGAACGTCGTACATATCGCCGCGGAACTTCGTGATCGGGGCAACCAGATCAAGATCGGCCAGCCGCTGCACCCGACCTCGAAGCGGACCGATCATCCGATTGCCCAGGCGGCCAACCTTCTGCGCCAGGGATTCAGACCGCATGATCAGCACGAAGCCCACGATGATGACGATGAGGATTCCCAGGCCCAGTGGGGCCACCCAGTTGTAGTCGCTGTTGCCACCTTCGACGGTGAGCGCGGCCACACCGAGGATGGGCAGGCCCAGACTGACGAAGATGCTCCACAGCCCGACCGCGGTGATCGCAGCCGTCGCCGAAGAACCGGAGACTCGGTACGTTGCCAGCATCGCGTACTGGACGGCGAGGCCGAAGGCACCACCCGCTGGCACCCCGTTCGAGATGGCGAAGGCGGCCTGATTCACCTGCTGGGAGGGCCCGTACTTCAGGCCGGGAGTGGCGGCCATGAAGGGGAATCCGTACACGACCAGATAGGCGATGACGGTGATCGCGATGAGGATCAGGGCCAGCGGGGTCATGTCCTCGAGATTCGCGAACGCCTGCTGGTAGTTGGAGCCGGTGACCTGCGGGATCACCTTCCAGAAGATCAGGACGATCACCGCGAGACCGATCACTCCGAGAATGATCGACTTGCGCTTGTCGAGCTGGGCTGCGGGCGGCGTCGCCGAAGGTGCATCGACGGTGCCGTCAGAGTCACTGGTGGCGGACGGGTCCATGACCGGGATGCTGCCACATCTGCACGGATCGGGGGGGCACCTGCAACCCCCAAGATCCCATTGGGCAGGATGCCACTATGCGGCTGGATCACATCTCGTACGCCTGTACCACCTCTGAGATCGCTGACGTCATTCAGCGAATCGGCGGTGATCTTGGCGCCGCCTTCACTGACGGTGGTCGCCACCCGTCCTTCGGGACGCGCAACTTCACCCTGCCCCTGGGCAACGGCTGCTACATCGAGGTCGTGTCCGCCCTTGATCACCCCGCCGCGGAGAAGGCACCCTTCGGGCGCGCAGTCGCCCAGGTCGCCAACACCGGCGGAGGCTGGTTCAGCTGGGTTGTGTCCGTGGACGACATCGCCCCCGTCGAGGAGCGCCTCGGACGCGAGGCCCGGGCCGGTCATCGCATCCGACCCGACGGCATCGAGCTCTGCTGGAAGCAGCTGGGCATCCTGAACGTCATGGAGAACCCGGAACTGCCCTTCTTCGTGGAGTGGTCATGTCCCGACACCGAGCACCCCTCCGCGGGCGGCTCCCCCGTGGTGATCGAGCGCATCGAGATCAGCGGCGACCGCGCCGCGATCGGAGAGTGGCTCGACACCGATGCCATGAGCCCGCTCGGCGACATCGCCGTGGACTGGGTTGAGGGAGAAGAGCCCGGCATCGTCGCCGTCTGGTTCACCACGCCGAACGGCTCCGTCCGGATCGACTGAGGCATCTCACCGCGCATGCCGCGCACCCGTTCACGAGGGGGATTCATGTCCGCATTCACGCCCATTCCGCAGACATCCATGGACTGGGAGCGCAATGTTCTCGGCTCACGGGTCACTCGCCTTCGGACCGACGGGGCCATGCTGACGGTCGTCCAGGGCCTCGCTGGCGACAGCGTCCCAGAGCACGGCTATACCCGTGGCTCGGTGACGTACGTTGTCTCCGGGCGAATCCAGATCGGTGGGGCTGTTCTCGGCGCTGGCGAGGCGGGCACCTACACCGCGCCCGGCGGCTACTTCTCCGTGAAGTTCCTCGAAGACTCCACCTATGTCGTGGCTCGAGCCTCCGACGACCAGATCACCATGCCCGACATCGGCGAGCGAGCTGCGCACAACCTCGACGCATGAGACGGACGAGCCGCTAGCCTGCTGCCCATGGCTGACACGTCCGCACCATCGCCACATCCATCACAGACTGGTCCGGTGACGGGCACTGGCTCAACCGCTGGCTCTGGCTCTGCGGTTCCCGGAACGCTGAAGCTGACGGCCGGAATCACCTGGCGGTTGCTGATCGTGATCGCCGGGCTGGTCGTCGCCGGCTATGTCCTCGACCTGATCTTCCCGGTGGTCTTCGCCCTCTTCTTCGCCCTTCTGGTCACGGCCTGGACCCAGCCGATCATGAACCTGATCAACAAGGTTCTGCCGAAGGTCGTATCGATGATCCTCGCCCTGCTGGTGATTCTCACGCTCGTCGTGGTGATCGTGGGCGCAGTCGTGCGGTCGACCCTCAACGAAGGTCCCAAGCTGGTTGCGTCCGTCGAGTCCGGTGTCACTCAGGTGCAGGACTGGCTCAAGACCGGTCCGCTCCAGATGACCGACGACAGCATGAACAACCTGCTGGACCAGGTCACCACCTGGGCCAAGGGCCTGGCGACCGGATTCCTCGGCGATGCCGTGGGCGCACTCGGCTCGGTTGGCACGCTCGTGATCGCCGCCTCGGTCTTCTTCTACGGCGTGGTGTTCTTCCTGATGTCACCCCAGACCATCTGGTCGTGGCTGATCAGCTGGATGCCCGGCCGGATGCAGACTCCCGTCAATGTCTCCGGGCATATGGCCTGGGATGCCATCTCCGGATACACGCGCGGCATCGTCATCGTGGCCTTCGCTGACGCACTTCTGGTCTTCATCGGCCTGCTGATCCTGCAGGTGCCGCTGGCCCCCGCGCTCGCGGCACTCGTCTTCCTTGGCGCCTTCATCCCCGTCATCGGCGCGCCTATCGCGACCTTCTTCGCCGCGATCGTGGCCCTGGCAGAGAGGGGTCCCATCGTCGCCCTGCTGGTCATCGGCCTGACGGTGCTCGTGGGCTCCTTCGATGGCGACGTGCTTCAGCCGCTCGTCATGGGCAAGGCCGTCAGCCTGCATCCGCTGGCCATCGTCTTCGCGATCGCCGCCGGTGGCATCACGCTGGGCATTGTGGGTGCACTGATCGCCGTCCCGATCGCTGGAGCGATCTACAAGGTCGCCAAGTACCTGACTGGGCGAGATCCGGACAATCCCTATCCGCCCCCGTCCACTCCCCCGGCACCTGCTGCGGCTACCTGACTCCCACCTGGCATGCCTCGAGGTGGTCATCCACCAGTCCGCAGGCCTGCATCGCGGCATACATGGTCGTGGGGCCGATGTGTGCGAACCCCCGACTCTTCAGCTCCCTGCTGAGCCGAACGGACTCCTCCGACTGCGTGGGAATCCCAGCGGGCGTGCCAGGACGCGAGCGGTCGGCCGGCGCGTGATCCCAGAACAGGGAGTCGAGTCGTTCGCCGCGCTCGCGCATCGCCACCAGCGCTCGAGCGTTGGCGAGAGTCGCCTCGATCTTGCGTCGATTGCGCACGATGCCCGAATCCTGCATGAGTCGTTCGACGTCGCGCTCGTCGAAAGCTGCAACGGATTCAGGGTCGAACTCCGCGAAGGCCGCCCGAAAGTTCCCTCGCTTGCGCAGGATCGTGAGCCAGGACAGGCCTGACTGAAAGGCCTCGAGCGTGATGCGCTCGAAGAGCGGCACCTCGCCGTGGACTGCACGGCCCCACTCCTCGTCGTGGTACCTGCGATAGTCAGGCTGCCCAGCGCTCCACGCGCAGCGCAGCACGCCGTCCTCCCCGAGAGCGAGTCCCTCCGGAACATCAACCGTCCCGTGCGTCATCCGGTGTCGCTCATCTGATCGACCTCATCTGGTGGACGTGAACTCCGAGCAGTCCGGCGCTTGGGCGAAGGCAGGACCCAACTCGACCTGAGCCTCCTCCGTGACCGTCTGCACGACCTCAACGAGCGCTGCACCTGCCTGATACGCCTGCGTGCCGGCGAGCACCGCCGAGCCTGCCGCCTGCACCCCGTCGAGGAAGCCATCGGCCTTGCCCAGTGCATCGAGTTCGGCGGTCACGTCATCGACTGCCGCCTGAGCAGTGTCGGTGGCTCCACTGATCTCCATGACCCAGTCATTCGCCTGCTTCGGCTCCACCGGGGCTCCGGCCATCAACGACAACAGATCACTGGCCGACGACGCGATCACCAGCACCTGCCATCGCAATTGACGATCCAGCTGATCGAGAATGGACTGATCGCTGCCGAACTCAATATCGAGATTGCTCCCGAGGGAGGACACCGCATCATTCAGCGACGAACGTGATCGGCACACCTCGCCCGCCCAGGTCACCTGCTGCTCCTGCAGGCTTGGACCTGTCGGAGTCGCGGAGGCAACGACGCCGGCTGACTCCGAGGCCGCGCCCACGTCGACACCCACCTCGTCATCAGAACCGCACGCCCCCAGGAGCGCGACGCACAGCACGGCGCCGCCGACGACCCTCGTGATCACGGGATCTCCGACTGCGCGCCCCAGAGATTGATGTCGCCGTCGATCGCGAACCCGTCGATCGCGGCCAGCTCGTCATCGGAGAACTGCAGGTTCGCGACGGCCGAGGCGGTCTCCCTCAACTGCGCGGCACTGCTCGCGCCCAGCAGCGTCGAAGTGACGCGGTGGTCGCGGAGCGTCCAGGCAACGGCCATCTGGGCGAGGGACTGCCCGCGCTCGCTGGCTATCGCCGCCAGACCCCGGATGCGGTCGAGGTTCTCATCGGAAAGGTGGGATTCGAACAGGGACTTCCCTTCAGTGGCCCGCGACCCCTCCGGAACTCCCTGCAGGTAGCGATCGGTGAGCATCCCCTGAGCGAGCGGGCTGAAGGTGATCGCCCCCGCCCCCACCTCCTCCAGCGCATCGAGCAGACCGCTCTCAATCCAGCGGTTGAGCATGGAGTAGGACGGTTGGTGGATGAGCAGCGGAGTGCCCATCTCGCCGAGGATGCGTGCCGCCTCGAGGGTGCGGCTCGGCGAATAGGACGAGATGCCTACATACAGTGCTTTCCCCTGCTGAACCGCTGAATGGAGCGCACCCATTGACTCCTCGATCGGCGTGTCCGGGTCCGGACGGTGGTGGTAGAAGATGTCGACGTAGTCAAGGCCGAGGCGCTCCAGGCTCTGGTCCAGACTCGCCAACAGGTACTTGCGTGATCCGAGATCTCCATACGGCCCCGGCCACATGTCCCACCCTGCCTTGCTGGAGATGATCAACTCGTCTCGGAGTCCGGCGAAGTCCTCTCGCAGGATGCGGCCAGCGTTGATCTCCGCCGACCCGAAGGGAGGTCCGTAGTTGTTGGCCAGATCGAAATGGGTGATGCCGAGGTCGAATGCGGTGCGCATGATGTCGCGCTGATTCTCCAGCGGCTTGTCATCGCCGAAGTTGTGCCAGAAGCCCAAGGAGACGACTGGAAGCTTCAGACCTCGGCGTCCGCAGCGACGGTAGGGCATGCGTCCGTCGTAGCGGTCCGCATCGGGCACATACTGGTCAAGAGTCATGCCGTGATTGTGTCATCGTTTCCTGCTACGAGACCCATGACTTCAGCACTCGCTGGTACTGGGCCCTCTCAAAGGCACTGGGATCCGCCGCGGTGTGCCCAGCGACGCTCCCCTGCAATTGCCGCACGGAGGTGTACTCATGCTCGTTCATCCAGCGGGTCAGCTCATCGAGGATCTCGCCGAGTCGCCGAGGGCCCTCTCTGAGGAGCTCCGACGCCACCATCACCACGTCGGCCCCGGCCAGGAGTGCCTTGGCCGCGCCCCGACCCGTGTGCACGCCTGAAGTCAGCCCAATCGAGGTGTCAGGAAGCACCGGGCGCAGGATCGCAGTCCAGCGAAGGGGCAGCCGTAGCTCGCTCTCGGTGGACAACTCCAAGTGCGGCGTGACGTCCAAGGTCTCCAGATCCAGATCCGGCTGGTAAAAGCGATTGAACAGGACCAGGCCATCCGCACCATGCTCGACGATGCGTCGGGCCATATGTGCCATCGATGTGAAGTAGGGCGACAGTTTGACGCTCACGGGGATGTCCACCTCGCGTCGGACATCGTCGACGAGCCGCAGATAGCGCTCCTCCACATCCGCAGCTGTCAGGTCTGGGTCGACCACCACCTCATAGGTGTTCAGTTCGATCGCCCGCGCACCAGCCTCCTGCAACTCGCCGGCGTAGCGCACCCAGCCTCCCGGCGTGCGGCCGTTCAGACTCGCGATCACCGGGATGTCGAGGAGGTCCGACGCCTGCTCCACGAGCGCAAGATGTCGCTCGAGACCCAGGTGGTCGAGGTCGACGTCCGGGAAGTACCCGGCCGCCTCGGCGCCGATGCCCGAGGCCGCCTCCATGCGATCGAACAACTGCAGTGCCTCGCTCTCGACCTCCTCCTCGAACAGGCTGGGAAGGACGACTGCGCCTGCGCCCGCTTCCTGCAGTCGCAGCAGTGAGTCCAGGCGCCCGGTCAAGGGCGAGGGGGATGCCACCACCGGTGACGTGAGTTCCATCCCCAGATACGTCGTTGTGAGGTTCATGTCGCCTCCTGCGCGGGCTCCTGGACGTTGTGCTCATCCACCGGGATGCTCCGCTCGATGTCCACGAGCTGCTCGTAGTAGTGCCATCTCTCGTCGACGTCTGCCTGGGCCAGAGCCTGCAGATGCTCAGCGCGGGCAGGGTCCGTTCGCTCGAGTACCGCGAAACGCGTCTCCTCTCGCAGGAAGTCGGCCAGCGGCAGAGATGGAGGCTTGGAGTCCAGACTGAATGGGTGCGTGTCAAGACGTGGACTTGGGTGGTACCGATAGAGCGGCCAATAGCCTGACATGACCGCGGCCTTCTGATGGGCCATTGACGTCGACATGTCAATCCCGTGCGCAATGCAGGTCGAGTACGCGATGACCAGACTGGGACCCTCGTATGCCGCCGCTTCACGCATGGCGCGAATCGTCTGCGTCTCATTCGCGCCCAGTGCGATCTGAGCGACGTAGACGTCACCATAGGCCTCAGCGAGCAGGCCCAGATCCTTCTTCCGCGTGGCCTTGCCGTCACTGGCGAACTTCGCCGTCGCGGCTCGGGGCGTTGACTTCGATGCCTGACCGCCCGTGTTGGAGTACACCTCGGTGTCCAGAACGAGGATGTTGACATTGCGGCCGCTCGACAGCACGTGATCAAGCCCGCCGAACCCGATGTCGTACGCCCAGCCGTCTCCCCCGACGATCCACACCGATATCGGGATCAGGGCATCGGCGAGAGATTCCAGCGACCGTGCGCGTGGATCATCGATGCTCGCCAGCCGTTCACGCAGCGCGGACACTCGCATGCGCTGCCGCACCATGCCCGCCTCGTCCTCTGGCCCTGGTTCGTCGTCCATCAGGCCCAGCACCAGATCGGCGTCCAGCTCACTCGCCAGAGCCGCCAGGAGTCGGCGTGCGTCGGAGCGCTGGACGTCCGCCGCCACTCGCATGCCAAGTCCGAACTCTGCGTTGTCCTCGAACAGGGAGTTGTTCCACGCGGGACCACGGCCCTGCGAGTCGACGGTCCATGGAGTGGTCGGCAGATTGCCACCGTAGATGGATGAGCAACCCGTGGCATTGGCGACGATCATGCGATCACCGAACTGCTGACTGAGGAGCTTGACGTAGGGCGTCTCCCCGCATCCAGAGCAGGCGCCGGAGAACTCGAAGAGCGGCTGAAGCAACTGCGAGCCCTTGACTGTGTCCGCCCGCACGGCGGCTCGATCAACCTCCGGAAGGGACAGGAAGAAGTCAACATTCACACGTTCGCGCTCACGATGCTCAGACACGGGGAGCAGGTCAATCGCCTTGTGGCGAGCCTCCTCCTTGCTGCGGGCCGGACACACGTTCACGCAGATCCCGCATCCGGTGCAGTCGTCCGGTGCCACCTGGACCGTGAGCCTGGTTCCGGCCCCCAGCTCCTTGCCGCTGTAGGACTTCGATGGGAAGCCCTCGGGTGCCGATACCAGGCTTGATTCTGGATACGCCTTCATCCGGATCGCGGCGTGGGGACACGCGATCGCGCACTTGCCGCAGTCGATGCACAGATCCGGGTCCCAGATCGGGATCTCCTGAGCCAGATCCCGCTTCTCCCACCGAGCCGTCCCGACCGGAAAGGTGCCGTCAACGGGCAGGGCACTGACCGGAAGTCGGTCCCCTTGACCTGCGATCATCACGGCCGTCACGTCCTGGACCCACGCCGGCGCCCCGGGACCGACCGGAGCCCGACGGCTACGCGTGGCACTCACCACGGATGGGACGACGACCTCTTGCATCGCGGCCAGTGCCGCATCCACGGCTGCATGGTTTCGCTCAACGACGGCGCGTCCGCGTCGACCGTAGGCATGCGTGATCGACTCCTTGATCAGTGACACGGCCTCTTCCGAGGGCAGCACTCCCGACAGGGCGAAGAAGCACGGCTGCATCACCGTGTTGATCCGATTCCCCAGGCCGACTTCGCGCGCTATTCGCGCGGCATCGATCGTCCATACGGTGAGGTTCCTGTCGAGAATTGCCTGCTGCGCCTCTCTCGTCAGGTGGCCCCAGAGTTTCTCCCCTGAGTAGGGCGCGTTGAGCAGAACGGTCGCGCCTGGCGCCGCTCGCTCCAGCACCGGCATCCGCTCCATGAGCCCAAACTGATGACAGGCCACGAAATCGGCCTCGTCGATCAGGTAGGTGGACCTGATCGGGTCGGTCCCGAACCGCAGGTGGGAGACGGTCACGGAGCCGGACTTCTTGGAGTCATACTCGAAATACCCCTGAGCCCATAGATCCGTGTTCTCCCCGATGATCTTGATGCTCTGCTTGTTCGCACCAACGGTGCCGTCACTACCCAAGCCGAAGAACAGTGCGGTTCGCGGGCGGGCGCCAGCGAACTCAATCTCGACCGGGTCAAGGGAGAGATGAGTGACATCGTCATCGATTCCCAGAGTGAACGTCCTCGGCGGGCACGCTCCACGGAGCGCAGCGAATGCCGCTGCTGCGTGGGACGGACGAAACTCCTTGGAGCCCAGTCCGTATCGGCCGCCCACCACCTCGACATCGGCACGCTGCGACGCAAGGGCCACGAGCACGTCCAGATGCAGCGGCTCTCCGGGAGCCCCGGGCTCCTTCGTGCGGTCCAGCACAGCCACGTGACGCACCGTGTCAGGCAGGAGGTTCACCAGAGCCTGCGATGGAAACGGCCGGTACAGGTGCACGGTCACCATGCCGACCCGTTCACCTCGAAGGTTCAGTGAGTCAACGGCCTCGCGCACCGCTCCCGCTGCCGATCCCATGATCACGATCACCCGGTCGGCATCAACCGCGCCGTGATAGTCCATCAGCTGATAGCGGCGACCAGTCCGCTCAGCAAGTTCGTCCATCACCTCCTGCACCTGCGCAGGCGCCTCGTCGTAGAAGGGGTTGGCGGCCTCGCGTGCCTGGAAGAAGACATCCGGGTTCTGGGCCGTTCCGCGCAGCACCGGATGCTCAGGATTCAGTCCGCGCGCACGATGAGCCTCAACATCGCGCTCGCGCACGAGCGCGCGGAGATCGTCATCACTGAGGGTCTCGATGCGGGCGACCTCATGGGACGTGCGGAATCCGTCGAAGAAGTGCAGGAAGGGCAGCCTGGTGCGCAGAGCAGCCGCGTGCGCCACCGCGGCAAGGTCATGTGCCTCCTGAACGCTCGAGGCGCTCAGCATGGCCCAGCCGGTGGAGCGCACGGACATGACGTCGCTGTGGTCTCCGAAGATCGACAAGGCATGCGTAGCCACGGCCCGAGCAGCAACGTGCATGACGGCGGGGGTCAGCTCACCGGCGATCTTGAACATGTTGGGCACCATCAGGAGCAACCCCTGTGATGCCGTGAACGTGGTAGCCAGCACGCCCTTCTGCAGGGCTCCGTGAAAGGCGCCGGCGGCTCCCGCCTCGGACTGCATCTCCACGACGGCCGGCACCCCGCCCCAGAGATTCTCGTGACCGGCGGCACTCCAGGCATCGGCGTACTCCCCCATGGGAGACGCGGGCGTGATCGGATAGATGGAGCAGACATCACTGAGGCGGTGGGCCACCATGGCCACCGCCTCGTTGCCGTCGACGCACCTGATGGCACCCATGGGAGACCTCCGTCGCACTCCCTTTGACCCTACGTCGGCCCGGCCGTGCACCTTAGGGTCGTTCGTCCCATCACAACGGACTAGGAGTCCCGTGCCTGTCGGCAAGAAGGCTCACCTGCAGGGTGGCCCGTCAGATCACGAAGTCGACGGCGTCCACCTCGAGCTCCCACTCTCCTCGGAACAGCCGCACCGGGCTGTGGGAGTGGTGTTCGGCGCCCATGACATGGGATTCCAGCGTCTGAACCCGATCTAGAAGCGAGGACACGGCCAGTCCCACGGGATCCGGGGCCGTTGGGCTGTCGGTCTTGGGCCGGGTGTCCGGTTCGGCGGACGTGCCGTGCGCGATGACCTGGCCCGGCACGCCGACCACCACCGAGTGGTCATGCACGGATCGCACCAGCACGGCATTCGCGCCGATCCGCGAGTCATCACCGACATTGAGGTCGCCGAGCACCTTGGCGCCAGCACCCACGGTGACGCGATCGCCGATCGTGGGATGCCTCTTGCCATGACCGAGGCTCGTGCCACCCAGGGTGACGCCGTGGTAGATCGTGACGTCGGAGCCGACGACCGCCGTCTCGCCGATCACGACACCGGCGCCGTGATCGATGAAGAGCCTCGGCCCCAGTTCCGCCGCAGGGTGAATCTCGATATTCGTCCAGAAACGGGTGGCCTGTGACAGTGCCCGGGCCGGAAAGTACGCGCCCCTGTTCCACAGGGCATGGCTGACCCGATGGGCCCAGACCGCATGCACCCCCGGGTAGAGGAGGGCGACCTCCACAGGGCGGCGAGCAGCAGGATCGCGCTCCGTGACGGACTGAAGGTCACTGCGGGCCGCGTCGAGGACCTCCTTGGCCCGCCGACGCAGGCTCGAGAGCACGCTCGCCTTGGCGCTCATTCCGCCAGGCCGGCAAAGAGCGCCGTCGACAGGTACCGCTCCCCGAAGGAGGGCACGATGACGACGATGAGCTTCCCGGCATTCTCGGGCCGCTTGGCGACCTCGACGGCCGCCCATAGGGCCGCTCCCGACGAGATGCCGACCAGCAGCCCCTCCTCCGTCGCAGCACGACGTGCGGTCGCCAGGGCATCCTCAGCCTGGACTCCCACCACCTCGTCGTAGACATCGGTGTCGAGGATTGCCGGGATGAAGCCGGCGCCGATTCCCTGAATGGGATGAGGGCCCTTGGGACCTCCCTGAAGCACGGGAGAGGCGGCGGGCTCAACGGCGATCACCTGAACGGAGGGCTTGCGCTCCTTGAGTGCCTGGCCGACTCCGGTGATGGTGCCCCCGGTGCCCACACCGGAGACGAGGATGTCGACCTTGCCGTCGGTGTCGTTCCAGATCTCCTCCGCCGTGGTGCGGCGGTGAATGGCGGGATTGGCCTCGTTCATGAACTGCTGGGGCATGAAGTAGCGCGGGTCGCTCTCCGCGAGCTCGGTGGCCTTCGCGATGGCACCCCCCATGCCCTCCGGACCTGGCGTGAGAATGAGGTCGGCACCGTAGCCTCGAAGGAGTGCACGACGCTCGAGTGACATCGTCTCAGGCATGGTCAGCACGATCTTGATGCCCCGGGCAGCACACACCATTGCAAGGGCGATGCCGGTGTTGCCGCTGGTGGGCTCCACGACGATGGTGTCAGGACCGATGAGTCCGGCCTCCTGAGCCGCATCGATCATCGCCGCCCCGATGCGATCCTTGACCGAATGCGCAGGGTTGAAGAACTCAAGTTTCGCGACTACGTCGGCGTCGGCTCCCTCCGTGATCTTGCGCACGCGCACGAGAGGGGTGTTGCCGATCAGCTCAGTGATGTCATTGGCGATTCGCATGCCCGGGATCCTTCCATCCATCGATCCGGGCCGCTACGAGGGGGCATCTGTGATTGCCACTACTTTGCAACAGCATCCAGCGCGCGCTCGACGAGGCCGTCCAGGGTCCCCTCGAGTTCCGCCAGAGCGGGCGCTGCTGGATCGTCGTGACACCAGCGCACATAGACATGTCGGCCTGGGCCCTCGACATCTCCATGACCCATGCCAGGGATCACGATGAGGTCCACCGACGGCCCCGGCTGTCCGGACTCGCGATAGTCGTCGAGCCACCGAGCCAGGGCGCCATTCCGATTGCACCGAGAGGGCGGGGCGCAGATGACGTCTACCGGCACCCCGGTGAGATCCGGCCATGCTCGGCGGAGCGTCCTCGCCGGACTCTCCACCCCGTCAACCAGGATCAGGGCATCCACGCTCGTGCCTGAATTCCGCAGTGCCGCGGCAATCCACGCCCCCGCCGGAGCCCCCGCCGAGTGGCCGACCACGATCAGCGGACCCGTCGATCGAGCCTGGGCCACAGCTTCCGCGATGTGAGTCAGATACCGGGTGCGGTTCGTGCTCCGGGGCCACCACCAGGCACCAAGGCGAGGACGGAGCACTCGAGCGCCCAGCGCCGCGAAACGCTCCGCCGGAGCCTGCAGGTCACGCGGATGTCGCGTGAAGCCGTGCAGCAGCACGACCGTGCCCAGAGGCACCCCTGCAGGGTCCAGCGGTGTCAGTTCCATTCCGATGACCGGCCCCGATCAGGCGGGCATGGCCTCCCAGGCCGCGTACCCGCCCAGCAGGTCGGAGACGTCCTCGAAGCCGTGCGTGCGCAGCAGCGATGCGCCAGCGCTCGAACGGTATCCACCGGCGCAGTAGACCACCGTCGGGCGTGCCGGATCGAGTTGGTCCAGTTGCATGGCCAGGCTGCCCAGAGGCAGGAAGGCCGCCGGCTCGATGCTGCCCACGGCGAGTTCGCCAGGGTTGCGGATATCAACCAGCTGGACGTCGGGAGTGTTGGTCAGGACCTCACGGAGCTGCTCAACTGTCAGCCGCGACGCCTGCTCGACGCGCTCAGGGTTCTCCGCCATGACCTGCATGGGCTCGGCGAGGTAGCCCACCACATTGTCGAAGCCGATGCGGGCGAGCCGGGTGGTGGCTTCGACCTCAGCTCCTGGCTCGCAGACCAGCACGATCTGCGCATGCGGTTCCACCAGTGAGCCCGCGTACTCGGCGAACCGACCGTCCAGGCCCACGCTCAATGAGCCGATCAGGTGTCCAGCGGCGAAGTCCATCGCCTGGCGGGTGTCGATGATGATGGCGCCGTCGTTCACGGCCGAGTCGAACTCCAGCAGGGACAGTGCTCGTGGGGGCTGCGTCTCATCGAACAGCTCCCGCTCCTTGCGATTGGTGATCGCATCGAAGACGAAGTACCCCGGTGCCGCCGGCTGACCCTCGGTGACGATGTCGATGAACTGCTGCTCGGACATCGGCTGCAAGGCATAGTTCAACGCGCGCTGCTCGCCCATGGTGGACATCGTCTCGGTCGAGAGGTTCTTGCCACAGGCCGACCCTGCACCGTGCGCCGGGTAGACCTTGACGCTGTCCGGCAGCGGCATCAGCTTGGTGTGCAAGGAGTGGTAGAGCTGCTTGCCCAGGTCATCGGCCGTGTGGCCGACGGATGACAGCAGGTCCGGGCGCCCGACGTCGCCGATGAACAATGTGTCTCCGGTGAAGACGCAGGATGGCTCGGTCGCGTCGCCCTCGTATGCGGTGATGCAGATCGACTCAGGCGTGTGCCCAGGGGTCTCGAGAATCTGCAGACGCACGTGGCCAAGATCGATCCAGGAGCCGTCGGCCAGCTTCACTGCCGCGAATTCCACCGGCGCTGCCTCTCCGAACACGATCTCCGCGCCCGTGGCCGCAGCGAGTTCCAGATGGCCGCTGAGGAAGTCTGCGTGCAGATGGGTCTCGATCACATGAGTGATCTGGAGACCGGCCTGCTGCGCGTCAGCGACGTACTCAGCGATGTCCCGACGCGGGTCGATGACCACTGCCTTGCCGGTCGTCTCGTCACCAACGAGGTAGGACGCGTGCGAGAGGCACTCGAGGTAGTACTGATTGAGAATCACAGATTGCTCCTGAAGTGTTCGGGTGCTGTTCTGTGCCGAGGCTCACACGCCACAGAACTTGCACGGCTGTTCGTATGTCCGTACATTAACACCTATGTCAGCCGTTGTCACCCCCGAAGCACCCCACCTGCCGGATCGGTCCTCCCCGATGCCGCTGTGGGCTCAGGTGAGCGCCGACCTGCGTCGCCGCTGCGGCAGCGGCGCCTTCGCCGATGGAGTGCCTGGCGAGCTCGCACTGGTCGAGGAGTACGGCGTGAGCCGTCACACCGTCCGAGAGGCGCTCCGCGCCCTGCGCTCTGAGGGCGTGATCTCCAGCAGCCGTGGTCGCACCTCTACCGTTCAGCAGGGCTTCTCCCAGAGCCTCGGGGCGGTGTACTCGCTCTTCCGCTCGGTGGAGTCGCAAGGCTCGGAGCAGACCAGCGAGGTCCTGCGGCTGGAGACCACAACAGACCGCGATATCGCCGCCCTACTGGGGCTCGCACCCGAGGCTCTGCTCGTGATGATCGAGCGGATTCGACGTGCCGACGGCGAGCCGCTGGCCCACGACGTCAGCTGGCTCCCCCACACCCTCGCTCATCCCCTCTTGGACGCCGACTTCACGCACACGGCGCTCTACGACCTACTGCAGGGCATCGGCGTGGTCGTGGACTCCGGGCGCGAGGAGCTCCGTGCCGTCTGCGCAGACGCCACGATGGCCAGCCTGCTCGATATTCCACAGGCGTCGGCCCTGCTGAGCATCGACCGACTCGCCATGGCTCAGGGCAAGCCCGTCGAGTGGCGGCAGACCCACGTGCTGGGCGATCGCTTCACCCTCGAGACGTCCTGGACGACCGGCAGCACCCGCCTGACACTGACCGAGTCCTGACACCCACCGACCCAGCACCCCCGGAAATGAAGGAGAGCATCATGACCACTGCCACCACACAGCTGAGCGCCCCCACCAACATCGCCCCCACAGACGTCTCGGCCCTCGTCGAGGCGGGCGCGGTGCTGATTGATGTCCGCGAGCATCAGGAGACCGCCGCGGGAATGGCCGCCGGAGCAGTCGTGATGCCCCTGCAGTCCTTCGACGTCCAGGCGCTGCCGACGGATCGGCCCCTGATCCTCATCTGTCGCTCGGGCGCACGCTCCATGGCCGCCGCAAATGCCCTCGCCGGCATGGGCTTCACCACCTACAACGTCGTGGGCGGCATGGGTGCCTGGGCAGCGGCCGGTCTTCCGGTGGTGGCCGAAGACGGCTCCGCCGGCCACCTGTTCTAGACGTGCTCGCCCTCGCCACCGGCCTCTCGGTCTTCATTGGCATCGCCCTCGGTCTTCTCGGCGGCGGCGGTTCCATCCTCACCGTCCCCCTGTTGGTCTACGTGGCAGGTCTGGACGCGAAGGCGGCCATTGCCTCGAGCCTGTTCGTCGTAGGCGTCACGTCGATATTCGGACTGATCTCACACGCACGGGCGCATCGCGTCCGCTGGCGCACCGGCCTGATCTTCGGCGCTGCGGGCATGGTGGGCGCCTTCGCCGGCGGCAAGGTCGGTGCGCTCCTGCCGGGGGCACTGCTCCTCATCGGATTCGCCGTCATGATGGCCATCACCGCCATCGCGATGATTCGCGGTCGCAAGAAGATCGCCGCCAGCCATCACGGCGACCTGCCTGTCGTGCGCGTGCTCATCGATGGTGTCGTCGTGGGCTTCGTCACGGGCATTGTCGGCGCGGGCGGAGGCTTCCTCGTCGTCCCGGCGCTGGCGCTCCTCGGCGGCCTGCCCATGCCGATTGCGGTCGGAACCTCCCTCCTGGTCATCGGCATGAAGTCCTTCGCCGGGTTTGCCGGCTACGCCTCCAGCGTGAGCATCGACTGGCAGGTGACGCTTCTCGTGACGGCCGGTGCCATCGTGGGCGCCTTCGTCGGCAGCGCGATCGCCGGTCGGATCCACCCGGACCGGCTCCGCAAGGGGTTCGGCTGGTTCGTCCTCGCGATGGCGGCCGTCATCTTGGCCCAGGAGCTCGGCGACGATCTGGTCTCCTTCGGGTCGTCATCCGTCCTGCATGCGCTCGGCGTGATTGCAGCGGTCCTGGCCATCACTTCTGCACTGCTCTATGCGGCTCTACGAGGCAGCCGTGGCGGATCTGCCCCACCCGATGATGCACCCGACTTCACTCCGGACGTCACAGCCGTGACATCTGATGGAGACCATTCGGCCCGCACCTAGGGTCTCCCGCGTGCACCCCACGACGCGACGCCCGGCCGCCATCACTGCCATTGAGGTTCTCGGCTACGTCGGAGTGCTGTTCTGGCTCTCCACGATCGTGGGCTCGTTCACCTCCGGTGCCGACAATGCCGGTCAGGTCCTGATCGTCGGCCTCATCCTCGGTGGCGCGCACATCGTGATCGCCCTGGGCGCACGGCGCAGGTCCCGCCTGGCCCTGTACGCCATGGCAGTCGTGCTCATCTCCGATTCACTGCTGACGATCTTCGTGGATGCTCGCGCCATCCTGCTCGTGCTGTTCACTGTCGTGCTCATCGCCTTGGCCTGGAGCCAGCGGACGTGGTGGTCAACCACCACAGAACGCTGACACCACCCACGCGAAAATCCAGAGGGACACCGGCCTAGGAGCCGCCACTGCTCGTCTGCGGCGCCTGCCTCAGCCACGCTCGCGCCTCCTCACAGTCGGTGAACGCCTGCGCACCCCACGCCGCTGGAGCGAATACCCGACGCCACGCGCGTGCCACAGCAGCCGCCTGCGGACCGACCACCGAGGCCTGCCGCACTCCCCCCGGCATGTCGTGGCGCCACCGTGACCTGAGGTACCCGCCGAAAGCCGCTGTCGGATCGACCAGACCCCTGGCATCGATCAGCAGCCGAGAGCCCGTAGCCAGGCGCGGCAGCACGAGGTCGGCCGACTCCTGCCACTCCTGCGCATCCGGTGTACCGCTCAGCACGACCTCGACGAGATCGTCGGGCTGAGCATCGATGCGAAAGGTCACGAGGGGATGTCAGGCCGCGTGCTGCAGCTCGTCCTCCGGTCGCCGATCACGCGGCAGGCCGAAACTCACGAGCAGCCCCAGCGCCACGAAGCCAGCGGCAACAGCAGCCGTGACCTTCGCCGCCGAGGTATAGGCCGACTTGGCTTCCGTGACAACCTCCTTCATCTCCGGCTGCTGCTCCAGGCCGATGATGGCCTGGCCGGCCGTGCTGTCGATCTGATCGACGAGTTCGGCCTGCTTCGCCTCCGGCAGAGAGCTGTTCTCGGCGAGGTCATTCGTCATGATTCCGGCAAGCGACGCGAACAGCACGGTTCCGAGCACGGCGGCGCCGAGAGCCGAGCCGACCTGCCGGAACGTGGACGTCATCGCCGACGCCTGACCGCTCTTCTCCCCCGGCACGTCAGCGAGCACCACGTTCGTGAGCTGGGCGGACGCGAATCCGAGTCCGAGGCCATAGACGACCAGCGCAAGGACCAGCCACCAGGGAGAACGCTCCACGGACAAAGTGAGGCCGATGAGCACGATGCCCGCGACCTCCAGCAGCATTCCCAGCCGGACCACTCGCGTGGGCCCCATCAGGGCAGATACATGCCGGGCGGCACCGCCCGAGAGCAGGGTGCCGATCGCGAGAGTGGCAAGGATCAGCCCTGTAGTCAGCGGATCAGTCCCGTGCACCGACTGCATCCACAGGGGCAGGACGAACAGAATGCCGAACTCCCCGAGGCTCACCACGAGTGCGACGACATTGCCGAAGCCGTAGCGCCTGATCCCGAACAGGCTCAGGTCGACGAGGGTCGTGCCCCCTGTACGGATCAGGCGGCGCTCCCACCAGTAGAAGAAGGCCAGCAGCACCACACCCAGGCCCAAGCAGATCGGGACGATCGACAGCCCACCCTCCTGCAGTTCAAGCGGACCAACCGTGAACGTGCGCGTCGCTGTCCACCAGCCGTAGGACTGCCCCTCGATCAGGGCGAACACGATGAGCGCAAGTCCCAGTGCGGTCGACACGATGCCCACGGGGTCGTAACCTCGCGCCCGCGGCCCCTTGGACTCGGGAACCGTCTTCAGGACGAGCACGGCTGCAATCAAACCGATGGGGATGTTCACGAGGAACGCCCACCGCCAGCTGAAGTCCTGGGCGAGCCACCCACCGATCAGCGGACCAAGGCCAGCAGCGCCGCCGAAGACAGCACCCCACAGGCCGAAGGCCGCGGCCCGCTGGCGTCCTTCGAACAGCACGTTGATCACCGCGATCGACGACGGCATCATCATCGCCGCGCCGGCGGCCTGCACCGCCCGTGCAGCGATGAGGAAAGCCGGATCCTGGGCCGATCCGCTTCCGAGGGACCCGAGCAGGAAGACGGCGACGCCAATGAGGAAGAGCAGCCGTCGCCCGAATCGATCGGAGAGCAGGCCCACCGTGATGAGCAGGGAGGCAAAGACGAGGGAGTAAATCGAGTTGACCCACTGCGCATCGGTCTGGGTCAGGCCGATGTCGACCACCATGTCCGGCAGCAGGACATTCACGATGCTGCCGTCGATGATGATGATGCTGAGCCCGATGAGGAGCGAGCTCAGCGCCCACCACGGATGGGTGGCCTGTGCAGCCGTGCGGGTGTCCGTAGACATGGGTCGAATCCTCCTGAGTGAGCGGTCGCCGATCAATCTGCCACGGTCTGCACGGGCATTCGCACGAAACGTGCAACGAGCACGCCGAGTCCGATGAGGTCCTGAAGCGCGATGGGCGCCCCGCAATGTTCGCGGGACGCCCATCGCCAAGCAGGGAACCTGCTCCGGGGGGTTAGCTGCAGCCGGATGTGCTCCCGCAGCCCTCGCAGACGTAGCACGAGCCGGAGGGCCGCATCTTGATGCCGCAGGTCATGCACAGCGGCGCATCAGAGGCGGTGCCGGTGATCTCCTCGAGCAGCTCCGCGCTGGAATGCGCCGTGCTGACTCGCGGCTCCGTGGTCGTGTCGGCAACCTCGGCGACCGGCTCGTCAACGCCATCCTCGACTGCCAGATCGGCCGCGGGAGCGGGTGCTCCGTAGGACTGAGCCACCGTCGCCGAGCGCTCATCGGCAGTGAAGATGCCCAGTGCCTCTCGCTTGTCGTACGGCAGGTAGTCCAGCGCGAGCCGACGGAAGATGTAGTCCATGATCGACTGCGACATCCGGATGTCGGGATCGTCCGTCATGCCTGCTGGCTCGAAGCGCATGTTGACGAACTTGCTGACGAAGGCCTCCAGCGGGACGCCGTACTGCAGGGCGATGCTGATGGCGATCGAGAAGGCATCCATCACCCCGGCCAGGGTTGATCCCTGCTTGCCGAGCTTCAAGAAGACCTCACCCAGACCGTCATCGGGGTAGGAACCGGCGGTCATGTAGCCCTCGGCACCTGCCACCGAGAAGCTCGTCGTGCGACTCGGCCGCGTCTTGGGCAGGCGCTTGCGCACGGGCTGACCAGCCATGGCTGCCTGCAGCGCCTCCGCCGTGACGTCCACCAGCTCGTCGGCCTTCTTCGCCTTGGCGTCGCTCAGCGGCTGACCCACCTTGCAGTTGTCCCGGTAGATCGCCAGTGCCTTCACGCCCAGCTTCCAGGCCTCGAAGTAGATCTCCTCGACCTCTTCGACCGTGGCTGTCTCCGGCATGTTGACCGTCTTGGAGATCGCCCCGGAGATGAACGGCTGAACCGCCGCCATCATCCGGACGTGACCCATGGGCGTGATCGCCCGCTGGCCCATCGCGGTGTCGAAGATGCTGTAGTGCTCGGTCTTCAGACCCGGCGCATCGACCACGTGGCCGTTCTCGCCGATGTACTCGATGATGGCCTCGACGGTCTCCTCGGTGTAGCCGAGGCGACGCAGGGCTCGCGGGATCGTCTGATTGACGATCTGCATCGAACCGCCACCGACGAGCTTCTTGAACTTCACCAGTGAGAAGTCCGGCTCGATGCCCGTGGTGTCGCAGTCCATCATGAACCCGATGGTGCCGGTCGGTGCAAGGACGGAGGCCTGCGCGTTACGCCAGCCGTTCTCCTCACCGATCTTCAGGCAGGCCTCCCACTGCTTCTCGGCCAGTCGAAGGACATCGCCATCAAGGCTTGAGGAACCGCGCACGTTGTCATTGGCCGCCGCATGCTTGCGCATGACCCGCTTGTGCGCCGACTCATTGCGTGCGTAGCCCTCGTACGGGCCGACGATGCCGGCCAGCTCTGCGCTGCGCTTGTAGGCCGTGCCCGTCATGAGGCTCGTGATCGACGCGGCAAAGGCACGACCAGCATCGGAGTCGTAGGCCAGGCCCGTGGCCATGAGCAGTGCGCCGAGGTTCGCGTAGCCGATGCCGAGCTGGCGATAGCGCCGCGTGGTCTCCCCGATCGGGACGGTGGGGAAGTCAGCGAAGCAGATGGAGATGTCCATCGCCGTGATGACGAACTCGACAGCCTTCGCGAACCGCTCGGAGTCGAAAGTCTCGTCCTCCTTGAGGAAGGTGAGCAGATTGAGCGATGCGAGGTTGCAGGACGAGTTGTCCAGGCTCATGTACTCCGAGCACGGATTGGACGCATTGATCCGACCGGTCTCGGGGTTGGTGTGCCAGTCATTGATCGTGTCGTCGTACTGGATGCCCGGGTCAGCGCATGCCCATGCGGCCTCGGCGACCGTGCGGAACAGACCCTTGGCATCGATCGTCTCGACGACCGAGCCATCGGTACGGGCCGTCAGGCCGAACGGTTCGCCGTTCGCAACTGCGTTCATGAACAGGTCGGAGACACGCACGGAGTTGTTGGCGTTCTGGTACTGCACGCTCGTGATGTCACGGCCGCCGAGATCCATGTCGTAGCCGGCATCACGCAGGACTCGGATCTTGTCCTCCTCGCGCACCTTGGTCTCGACGAACTCCTCGATGTCGGGGTGGTCGATGTCGAGGACGACCATCTTGGCCGCGCGACGGGTCGCACCTCCGGACTTGATGGTGCCTGCCGACGCATCCGCGCCACGCATGAACGAGACCGGACCGGAGGCGGTGCCACCGGAGGACTTGAGCAGTTCTTTGCTGGAACGGATGCGCGAGAGGTTCAGGCCAGCTCCCGAGCCGCCCTTGAAGATCAGCCCCTCCTCCTTGTACCAGTTCAGGATGGAGTCCATCGTGTCGTCGACGCTCAGGATGAAGCAGGCGCTCACCTGCTGAGGCGCGTTGGTACCGACGTTGAACCACACTGGCGAATTGAAGCTGAACACCTGGTGCAGCAGCATGTGGGTGAGCTCGTGCTCAAAGACGACCGCGTCGTCCTCGGTCTTGAAGTAGCCGTGCTCGCGACCGGCCTTGACGTAGGTCAGGACGACCCGGTCGATGAGCTGCTTGAGGCTCCACTCCCGCTGCTCGGACCCGACGGCTCCGCGGAAGTACTTGGTGGTGACGATGGTGGAGGCGTTGACGCTCCAGAAGTCGGGGAACTCCGCACCCTTCTGCTCGAAGACGATCTCACCGGTCTTCCAGTTCGTCTGGACGACGTCGCGACGCTCCCACGTCACACCGTCATACGGGTGCAGTCCCTCGGTGGTGTAGAGCCGCTCGATGGTCAGACCATCGTTGCGCAGGGTGTTGTGCACGAAGGTCTCGCGATCGCTGGTGGCAATGGTGTCGGTGCCGCGATCATTGCTGGTGATGGTCATGCGTGGTGCCTTTCGTCCTCGAGCGGATAGGGATGGGAAGTGTGGGTCCGGATCAGCGAGATCCGGGAGTCGTGCTGGTAGTGCCGGTTACGCGGGTCGGCTCCTGCCCGACCGGTTCACCCTCGGCGCGGAGCAGGGCGATCTCTGCCTCGAAGTCCTCGAGCGTGTCGAACGAGCGATAGACGGAGGCAAAGCGCAGGTAGGCGACCTCGTCGAGCTCGCGCAGCGGCCCCAGAATCGCGAGCCCCACCTCCATGGCGGGGATCTCCGCCTGCCCATTGGCCCGGAGGATGTCCTCGACCTGCTGAGCCAGTCGCGCAAGGTCGTCCTCACTCACCGGACGTCCCTGACAGGCCTTGCGAACACCGCTGAGCACCTTGCCGCGACTGAAGAGCTCCGAGGCGCCCGATCGCTTCACCACGTACAGCACCGAGGTCTCGGACGTGGTGAACCGTCGCCCGCACTCCGTGCATTCCCGGCGACGTCGAATGCCCAGGCCGTCTTCGAAGGCGCGGGAGTCCACCACTCGGGACTCCTCGCTCCGGCAGAACGGGCATCTCATCAGGTGCACCCCCTTTCACGGTCATTCACTTCAGTCTCATCTGTCACAGCCTTGCGCCTTCTTCGGTCCCTGCTGGGGATGACTCTGGGGAATCCCTGTGGAGGACCTGTTGATGAAGTACCACAACCTGTTGATGAACTACACCGTTGTGACTACTACATCTAGGGGTCACAAGGTAGACCCTCCCCACAGCTTTGGCAAGAGCAACGGACCGATGAGCGTGTTCGGCGCGTCGCGCCCTCCCCTGCCCCTCGTGCCGACGGGGTCAGGACGATCGAACGGACGGCGCTGCTGGCGTGGACGACGCAGGCGACCCGGTCGGTGTGGGCGTGGGAGTCGTTGTCGGTGTGGGGGTCGGTGTCGGTGTCGGCGTGGGCGTGGACGTCGGCGTGGGTGTCGCCTGCACGCCCTGGACCTTGCGCAGCCGGGCGTCCACGTTGGCGGCGATGAACTCCCCCCGGGCGCGATACCCCCGCGGCCCGTAGTGAATCCCATCGAACCTGCCGAGCCCCTCCCCCCGTGCGTACTTGCGCCAGGGGATGACCGTGACGTTGTCGCGGCCCTGCGCCAGCGAGCGAATCATGCGGTTGAACCACAGCGCCCGTTCCGCTGAGTAGGCGCTGTAGTCGACGTCCAGATCCACCCAGAGGACCTGCCGATCGGGGCCAAGGCGCTTGAGCACGGTGCGTACTCGCTGCTCCGTGGTCGACAGGTCGACCCAGGAGACGTCGTTGGTGCCCAAGGCCATCACCACGTACTCGGGCAGCTGCTTGAGCGAGCGCGCTCGGGCCAATTGATTCAGGCCCCAGTCCAACCGCTTGGATCCCCAGCACCGAAACGTCGGAGTCCACCCACTGGCGCGCAACGCCTTCTGCGTCGCTTGGCGCGAATCTCGGGTGAGGGAGTCCCCGACGATCAGAATGCGACGCCCCTCCGCGGGAGCCTTGTTGTTCAGTTCGCCCGGCCACACAGGTGCCGGACACGCGTCCCATGGGGGCTTTCGGGGCCAGGCACGGTCGACACGGTCGGGCTGCCTCACGAGTGCATCGGACGTGGGCGTACCGGTGCTGGGTGCTCCGGTCGAGCGGGCGATCACGCTCGGCCGAGCACTGCTGCGCGCCTCGGGCGTCATGCCGGCGCCTTCCGGGCTCTGCCCCGATGTGGGCTCCGCGCCGACCCTCGACGTAGCCTGACTCACGGCACCGGGACCGGCCAGCAGCGCGATGCCCGCGACCAATGCCAGGACCACGAGACCCAGTACGGCCGCGCTCGCAGCCCCTCGACGTGCCGATCTCACTACGCCAGTATGCGGCACTCACCAGCGCAGCGATCCAGGGATCAGGCAGCCGGGACGATCAGGGCCTGCCCGGGCACCACGGCATTGCCGCCGAGGCCGTTCAGGTCACGGATAGCAGTGATGGTCGCCCGGGGATCGGCCTGCGGGGCGACCGCCTGTGCGATCTTCCACAGGCTCTCACCCGGCTGCACGACGACAACCGCGGTACCTGCCCCTTGTTCGGATGCCGACGTTCCGGCATCGGCCGTCACGGATCCGTTCACCACGAGCAGGGCGGCAAAGGGAACCGAGACCAGAACGCCGAGGACGGCGCGCCCGCGCCGTGTCAGGCGCCAGCCTCGGGTCGATGCGTTTTGGCCTGTCGCTGATCGGCGTGCGCTGGGGACGGGTGACCGGCGTGCGGTGGGGAAGGTGACCGCAGTGCTCATGATCGTGCCTCTCGTTGTCGGGTCGTCCGGCCGAACTCCGAGGGTGCTAGCTGGCACCCGAACAGGTGTTCGATCGAACGTCTGTACGATTTGTATCACCCACGACTCGCCGAGTCCACGACATTCGAACATATGTTTGATTTGGCGTGTCGCGGCGGCTAACGTGTGGGCCACACCGTTGCGCAGGGGTCTGACACTCCTTCTGCCACTGCTTCTGACACTGACTCACGCGCGAGGTGGCTCCGGGTCCTTCCGGGTCTCTCCGGGTAAATGGGGCACAGAGCACATTGATGGGGCACAGAGCACATTGATGGGGCACAGAGCAATGCGAGCCGCACGACACACGTACCGCTGACGGAGGGCCACGACATGACCGCACGGATCACCGAACTGCCGGACGGGCCGCAGGACGACGCCACGGGGCTGACACCCCGCCAGCTCGCGATCCTGCGAGTGATCCGCGAGAGCGTCGAGGCCCGCGGCTACCCACCGAGCGTGCGCGAGATCGGCGAGGGAGTGGGGCTCACCAGCCCAAGTTCGGTTGCCCACCAGCTCACCACCCTGGAGCGACTCGGATACCTGCGCCGCGATCCCAATCGGCCACGGGCACTCACGGTCGCCGATCCCACCGAGGTAGCCGGTTCGGTGCCTGCATCGGCGAGGCCTGAACTGGCGATCGTCGCGGACCAGCCCTCCGACACGGTTGAGGCGGCCTACGTGCCGCTCGTCGGGCGGATCGCGGCGGGCGGCCCGATCCTCGCCGAGCAGGAGGTCGAGGCGGTGTTCCCCCTCCCCCGTGATCTGGTCGGCTCCGGGGAGCTGTTCATGCTCAAGGTCGTCGGCGACTCCATGATCGATGCGGCCATCTGCGACGGTGACTGGGTCGTCGTCCGGCAGCAGAGCACTGCTGACAATGGGGACATCGTTGCGGCACTGCTGGACGACGAGGCGACCGTCAAGACGTTCAAGCGGCGCGATGGCCACGTGTGGCTCATGCCGCACAATCCGGCCTATGCGCCGATCCTGGGCGACGACGCGACGATCATGGGCAAGGTCGTGACCGTTCTGCGTCGTGTCTAGGTCACGCGGACGCGTACTCGAGCGTCGAGTATCGGAGAGTCGAGTTGGGGCAGGACACCCCGGTGACGCAGTATGGGTGGATGCTCCCCTCCCGCGCACGCCTGTGGCCGATGGCCGCCGCTGTCGCGCTCATCGCGGGATGCTCGACCGCCACGGCCCAGGCCCCACCTGATGCCGCGAGCTCGACGTCGGCGACTCCTCCAGCGGGAATGACGGCCTCGACGTCGCCCTCGACCGCCCCCGAGTCGACCCTGGAATCGACCCTGGAATCGGTGCAGCCGAGCACCACCGTCCTCGTCTCTCCCAGCGACTCGGCGCCGGTCACTTTGGACGGAACTCCACTCCCCACCTCGCCCGCATCCGGCCCGGCACCTGTGGGTGCCTTCGTGCTGAGCGACTCCATCGGCCTGTCGATTGCCCCGACCCTGTCCCGACTGGGCTATCCGGTCACAGGCAGGGTGGGGCAGACGGCCTCAACAGACTTCCTGCGCACCCATCTGACGTCCGATATCGCGCAGCAGGCGCCGGCCTGGGTCATCGTGCTGGGCACGAACAACCGCGGCGATGAGACCGACGTGATGCGCGTCGAGGAATGGCTCACCACGATCCGGCAACTGCGTTCGGGGAAGCCGCGCCAGCATGTGTACTGGGTTCTGCCGCATCGACCAGACACGTATACCGGGGGTATGAGCACGCACACTCTCGACGAGGTCAATGCCGAGCTCGTCGCGGCAGCCGCCGAGTTCCGGTGGCTGCACGTCCTCGACTTCGCCAGCCAGGCGGCGGTGAACCCGCAATGGTTTGAACAGGACGGCGGGCGCCTGCATCCCGATCTTGACGGCCAGCAGGTGCTGATCGACCTCATCGCCGGAGTTGACGCACCACCGGCGAGCAGCCCCGCGCGCGTCACCGTCATTCCCATCCCGACGCCCAAGCCCTCGACGTCAGTGTCGTCCGAAGACGGGGAAGAGTTCGCGGTGGAGACGGACCAGTTCGCAGTGGAGTCAGGAGAGGTGGCGGATCCGTCCGCCCCAGCAGACACCGCCTCCGCAGGAGACGAAACCGCTCAGCCGCCGGCAGACGCGTCCGGAACAGAGTTCAGCAACGGGTGAATCAGCCGCCCGCCGTCATGAGGACTCCTTGGCTCCCCGCTCATCGGTCGCCTCACGCAAGCGGTTCAGCGATCCGACGACGACGTCCCGATCAGTGGTGAACCAGAACGGGGGCAGGCTGGCGCGCAGCGCCCGGCCATAGCCAGCCGTCGCGAGTCGGGAGTCCAGTACGGCCACCACTCCACGGTCATCGGAGCTTCGGATGAGGCGCCCCGCTCCCTGGGCCAGCAGCAGGCCAGCCTTGGGGACGGACACGCTGGCGAAGCCCGATCCGCCAGCCTCGTCCACCGCCCGCTGCCGCGCCGCCATCAGCGGATCATCCGGCCGAGGGAACGGAATCCGGTCGATGACGACGAGCGAGCACGACTCCCCCGGGACATCGACTCCCTGCCACAGGGAGACCGTGCCGAGGAGGGTCGATGCGGGATCCGCCGCGAACCGGTCAACCAATCCGCCGACCGCATCGCCGCGCTGCTGGACGAGCAGAGGCAGGTCCTCGCGCCCTCCCAGCCGCACGCGCAGATACTCCGCTGCCCGCTCCACCCCACGCCAACTGCTGAACAGTGCCAGGGTGCGCCCGCCCGCGGCCTCGATGAGATCGGCAAGCTCGTCCAGAGCCTCCATCGGCACGCCATCCCTGCCAGGAGCCGGGAGGTGGCGGGCGACATAGAGGATGCCCTGCCGGCCGTGGTCGAACGGCGATCCCACGTCCACGGCCACGGCACTGCTGTCCAGACCAACGGACCCGAGAAGGGCATCGAAGCCGCCGCCGACGGTCAACGTGGCACTCGTGAGCACCACCGGGCCGGAGTCGAACAGGGCACTGCGCAGCAGGCCGGCCACCGACAGCGGAGCAATGCGCACCACCGGGGCGCGACCCTCTCCTGGATCCACCCAGACGACGTCATGCCGGTCGAAGGTGATCAGCAGCCCTGCGATGTCGTGGATCTCCTCCAGCCCCCCGACGATCCGCTGGCGAGCCGCTTGCGCGTCCGGGTCCGTGGCGTCCCTGCTGGCCGTCACCTCTGCCACGGCCTGGTGGAAGACGTCCCGAAGCATCGTCAGCGCCAGCAGCACATCCCGGCTCCACGCGTCGATCCTCGTGGGGCCCTGCATCGACGAGGCCGCTGATCGAAGGGCATCCTCGAGATTCTCCACGGCCACCGTGAGTCGCTCGTCGGTCTCTGGATCCACCAGGCGACGCGCGCTGGACGCGGCGCGCTCGGCCGCCGCCACCGTGAGTTCACCCGTCACCGCTGCGGTGGCACGATCCACGAGCTCGTGCGCCTCATCGACGACGACTCCGTCATGCTCCGGCAGCACCGGGATGCCTTCGATCGCATCGATGGCCAGCATCGCGTGGTTCGTCACGACAATGTCCGCCTCCATCGCCTCCTGTCGACGAAGCGCCGTGAAGCACTCCTCGCCGAACGCACAGCGGCTCTCGCCGACACATTCCCGACGGCCTACCGAGAATGCGCGCCACACGCGTGGATCGACGTCATCGGGATAGTCATCGCGATCTCCCGTGGTCGTGGACTCAGCCCACTCTCGCAGTGCCTTTGCCTGTCGACCGAGCTCGCTTGCTGGCGCTTCGAACAGCGCCGCTGATCCATCGTCATCGCTCGCTGCGCCATGAAGCTTCTGCAGGCAGACGTAGTTGTTGCGACCCTTGAGCACAGCAAACGTGACTGGTCGCTCGAGAATCGGGGACAGTGCGGCGGCCACCTTGGGCAGATCCCGTTCGATCAATTGCCGCTGCAAGGCGAGCGTGGCAGTGGCGATGATGACGGCACCGTTGTCCGGCTGAGTCGCATGCAGGGCGGCAGGCACGAGGTAGGCCACCGACTTTCCGGTGCCGGTGCCGGCCTGCACAACGGCATGCGATCGGTGGCTCAGTGCGTCGGCCACCAGATCTGCCATCTGCTGCTGTCCGGTGCGTCGCTGACCTCCGATGGCCTCCACCACCGCGTCGAGCGCTGACTCGACGGACCCCGAATCGACGGCACCAGACCCCTCTTCGGACTCGCTACCCACCATCCGGGCCGCCGTCCGAGCCGCTATCTGAGCCGACCTCCGAGCCGACCTCGTGCAGTTCCGCTGCCAGGGACTCCGGGACTCGCGCCTTCAGCCAGGTCCCCTGCTCGTCATGCGTCTCACTCAACACCTCGCCGGTTCGATGCGCTCGACTCATCAGATCACCACGCGAGTAGGGCACGAGGACCTCGACATCCACCAGACCGGCCGGCAGGTCGAGCTCGATCGCTGAGAGCAACTCCTCGAACCCTGCACCGGTACGCGCCGACACCACGAGCGAGTGCGGCTCACGTCGCGCCAAGCTCGCCAGAGCATCCGGATCGGCGATGTCCGCCTTGTTGATCACGATGAGTTCGGGAATTCCCGTAGCCCCCACCTCGGCGAGGACTTCGCGAACGGCGGCGATCTGCTCCTCCGGAGCCTCGTCCGAGCCATCGACCACATGCAGGATCAGGTCGGCGTCAGCCACCTCCTCCAGCGTCGAGCGAAAGGCCTCCACGAGCTGATGCGGCAGATGGCGGACGAATCCCACGGTGTCGGCGATCGTGAACTCTCGTCCGCTCGGAGTCCTCGCCTTGCGGACCGTCGGATCCAATGTCGCGAAGAGTGCGTTCTCGACGAGCACTCCCGCACCGGTGATCCGATTGAGCAGGCTGGACTTCCCGGCGTTGGTGTATCCGGCGATCGCGACCCTGGGGACACCCGATTTGCGACGCGATGCTCGTTGCGTGGATCGCGCCTTCTCCATCTCGGCGATCTGCTTGCGCAACTTGGACATCTGCGCGCGGATGCGACGCCGATCCGTCTCGATCTTCGTCTCACCCGGCCCGCGAGTGCCAACACCGCCGCCGCCGGATCCACCACCGCCAGCACCACCACCCTGACGGGACAGGGACTCACCCCAGCCGCGCAGACGTGGCAGCAGGTACTGCATCTGGGCCAGGCTGACCTGCGCCTTGCCCTCTCGACTGCGAGCATGCTGGGCGAAGATGTCGAGGATCAGCCACGTGCGGTCGACCACCTTGACCTTGACCACCTCCTCGAGCTTGCGCAGCTGGCCCGGAGTCAGCTCACCGTCGCAGATCACGGTGTCCGCTCCGGTCGCGACCACGATGTCGCGGAGCTCACGGGCCTTGCCTGATCCGAGGTAGGTAGCCGGGTCGGGCGACTCCCGCCGCTGGATCACGCCCTCAAGCACGGCCGACCCTGCGGTCTCCGCGAGGAGTGCCAGTTCGCGCATGCTCCGCTCTGCGTGTGCCACCGTGCCGTCGGTCCATACGCCGGCAAGGACTACCCGCTCGAGACGGACCTGGCGGTACTCGACCTCACTGACGTCCTCCAGCTCGGTCGACAGTCCGGCCACACGGCGGAGGGCCGCGCGCTCCTGGAGCTCGTACTCCCCCACCGTGGAGTCACGCTCGCGTGTCGAGGGATCGTCCTCGGCCCAGGCCTCTTGCCGCGAGGCTGGATCGTCTTGCCGCGAGGCTGGGTCGTCTTGCCGCGAGGCTGAATCCGCCTGCAGTGAGGCTGGGTCGTGACCGAGGGTGCTCATCAGGCCCAAGGGTGTCATGCGATCACCTGCAGGACACCATCGGTCGCACGCCTAGGCTCGCGGCATGAACCAGCGCGCTCTCGGCACATCCGGTCTGACCGTCAGTTCGATCGGCCTCGGATGCATGGTGATGTCCTCGGTCTACGGCCCGGCCGATCCAGACCAGGCGCGCGCGACCCTGACCCGCGCCTTGGATCTGGGCATCACGTTCTGGGATACCGCAGAGATCTACGGCAACGGTGCCAACGAGGAGCTCCTCGCCCCGATGCTCGCGGCCCACCGCGACGACATCACCATCGCCACCAAGTTCGGGTTCGAGCCCGACGGCTCCGTTTCGGCCGGACCCGACCAGGCCCGACGTGCCATCGACGGAAGTCTTCGTCGGCTGGGTGTCGACCACATCGACCTCTGGTACGTGCACCGAGTCGACCCGACCCTGCCGATCGAGGAGACCATCGGGGCGATGGCCGAGATCGTCGCCGCGGGCAAGGTGCGTCACCTGGGATTGTGCGAGGCCAGTTCGACCACCCTGCGTCGCGCCCACGCCACTCACCCCATCGCAGCCGTGCAGAGTGAATGGTCACTGTGGTCCCGCGACCTCGAGTCGGAGGTGGCTCCCGTTGCTCGCGCCTTGGGAATCGGCATCGTGCCCTACAGCCCGCTCGGTCGCGGCATGCTCACAGGCGGGCTGAGCTCGACAGCCGACCTGGCGGCCAATGACCATCGACGGTCCGGACCTCGATTCTCGGCCGAGAACTTCGATCACAACCGCAGCATCGTGGAGCGCCTGCAGGTGGCGGCATCCGCCCGAGGCTGCACGGCCGCACAGCTGGCACTGGCCTGGCTACTGGCCCAGGGCGAAGACGTGGTTCCCATCCCAGGCACCAGAAGCCCCGACCATCTGGCAGCGAATGCCGAGGCAGCCCGGATGGTCCTGGAGCGCGATGAGGTCGACGAGATCGCTGATCTGATGCAGGGCTTCCAGGGTGACCGGTATGGGCGACCGCACGCCTACGGTGAGACGCCGCCGCAGGACTAGAGCGGCAGCAGCACGTTGCCCTTGGCCACCAGATCCGCGGGCCCAGTGAGCAGCAGGGCCCCGGCCGCCGTCTCGGTGACTTCCAGCGTTCCGCCCGGGACATCCACGCGGTAGGTCGTGTCGCCGCCCTCGACGCCGTCTCGGCGACGAGCCGCCCACGCCACGGCGCACGCACCTGTTCCGCACGAGTGGGTCTCGCCCACTCCTCGCTCGTGCACACGCATGCTCACATGCCGCTCACCCTCGGGCACGACGAATTCAACGTTGGTCCCACTGGGGAACAGGTCGCCGGAACGCACCTCGGGGGGCTGGGATAGATCGCCCGCCTCCGAGAGTGCCTCGATGAAGGTGACCGCGTGCGGATTGGGCGCGAACACCGGTACCGCCGACCACTCGTGGCCGTTTGCCCTCACCGTCACGTCCGCCTCCGCCGTGTGCGCGGCACCCATGTCGATCGTGATGATGCCGTCACCTCGCAGGATCGCGGTGCGGAGTCCGCCCCGAGTGCCGATCACGATCTCGTCATCGGTGATCAAGCCGGTGGCACGGAGGTAACGCACGAAGACCCGCGCCCCGTTCCCGCACATCTCGGCGACCGTGCCATCGGAATTGCGGTAGTCCATGAAGAACTCGGCGATCCCAGACCACTCGGCAAACTCCGGCATGTGCTCCGTGCGGACCACACGAAGGACCCCGTCACCACCGATGCCACGACGTCGATCACACAGCCATCTCACCTGATCGACAGACAGGCCGCGGCGTCCGTCAAGATCAGGGATGAGCACGAAGTCATTGCCCGTGCCATGCCCCTTGACGAAGGGGATCTCATTGAGTCGCGTCACTCCGTCACCCTAGTGCTCAAGGGCAAAACACTGCTCAGGCGCGAGCCGACCCTCAGGCGCCAGCGCGCCGGTAAGCACTCGTGACCGACTCCAGCACCTGCGGCCACACCTCTGCCGGTGGTGTCATCTGGTTGTGCCGGGTGATGGAGTCAAGGAGGTCGCGGTCGTGCCCAAGCCGTACGAGCGCACGCACCACGCCTGCATCGTCATCGACCACGAGGCCCTCCACCTGATCATGGATGAACTGGGTGCTGCCGGACTGGGACCGAACGATCACAGGAAGCCCGGCCGTGCGTGCCTCCAGTGCCGCTAAGCCGAAGGATTCACGAACGGACGGCTGCACGTAGACATCCGATGAGCCCAGGACCTGCCGCACGCCCTCTCGGTTCAACCGCCCCGTGAGTTGGACCGCCTCCTCAAGACCGTTCCGTCTGACGTAGCTGCGTGCTCGTTCAAGAACAGGCCCATCCCCCACGATCGTCGCCGACACGTCGACTCTGCCGTCGAGCTCGCGCCGCGCCCGGGCGATGATCCGCAGCAAGGGCATCGTCCGCTTGCGTGGTGCCAGGCGCATGACCGTGACCACGCGCAGCCGATCCGTGCCAGCGCCCGCGTGCGCCACCTGCCACTGGCTGGCGTCGATGCCATTCGGGATGACCAGCACCTCCCCGACATCGGGCACGGCGCGTGCTATCTGATCCGCGGCAAGCCGGCTGACGGCACTGAAGGTGACGCCCCACCGAGACCAGTGAGCCAGAGCGTCCGACAGGCTGAAAGCCGGACCAGCCACCGGACCCCACACGCTGTGCACCGTGACAACCACGGGCACCCGGCGCTCCCGCGCTGCTCTGACGGCTCCCCACGCGAAGGGCGACACCACGCCGGCATGCACATGGACCGCATCGACCGGCTCATCGTCGAGGACCCTCCCAACCTCCAGGCGCGTGCGGGGGTGCACCGGCAGCTCGAAGGGCACTCGCGCCGCCACTCGATGCACGCGCAGGCCGTCGACCTCGTCGATACCGGCGAAGACGCCCTCATGGCCGGGCGTGGCTGTGATAATCCGCAGGTCATGTCCCGCCGCCTGCTGCTGCAGGGCAAGTGAACGCACCTGAGACTCGATTCCGCCGGTACGCGGGGCGTAGCAGTCACTGACGTGGGCGATCCTCACGCGTCAGGACGGTACGCCACTGGCCGGCATGGAGCGACACTGCGCCAGAATGCCTGCATGTCCGCCCGAACCCTGGTCTTCGTGCATGCCCATCCTGACGATGAGGCCCTGCTGACCGCGGGCACCATGGCCAAGGCAGCCCAGGAGGGTCACCGTGTCGTCCTCATCGTCGCCACCGATGGGGAGGCCGGATTGGCTGCCTCGACCCTCACGGCGGATCTGGGCGAGCTCAGACGTGAGGAACTGGCGGTCTCTGCGGATGCCTTGGGCGTCTCCCGCACCGTCCTGCTCGGCTATCCAGACTCCGGACTCCACGGGGAGAATCCCGACGGCCTATGCCATCACGGACGCTTTCAAGTGGGTCGACGGATCGCCGAGATCTGCGACGAGGAGAGCGCCGACATTCTGGTGGGCTACGACGCCGCAGGCGGCTACGGACATCCCGATCACGTCCAGGTGCATCGTGCGGTGCGCAGCGCGCACGCCCTGACAGCTCGGCCCACACGACTGTTCGAGGCAACCTTGCCGCGCGAACCGATTGCCAGGGCGACGAGATGGGCCGCGCACTCGGGCCTGACGCCGACGGAGTTCGACCCCGCCACCTTCGCCGAGGCGTGGACGCCGGCTCAGGAGATCACCCACCGGGTGAACGTCCGACCTCAACTCTCGGCGAAGGTGGCCGCCCTGCGCGCCCACGCATCGCAGGCCACTGCAGACGGCACCACTCGAACTCTCGCCGTGCTCACCCGGCTGCCAGGTCCCGTTCGGACCCTGCTCCTCGGCACGGAGTACTACGTCTCGGTGGACCCGTCCAGCAGCGCACGGACGTCGTCCAGGAGCGACGACGAGTCGTAGGGCAGCCACGTTATTCGCTCATCGCGGCGAAACCACCGCTGCTGACGGCGAGCGAACCTCCGCGTGGCCGCGATCGTCTCCTCCCGCGCCTGCGTCTCGGTGAGATCACCCGCCAGACACGCCAGGACCTGCTGATACCCGAGCGCTCGGGAGGCCGTGGGAGTCGCACTCAGGCCTCGGGAGGCCAGCCCTCTCACCTCGTCGACGAAACCTTCCTCCCACATTCCCTCCACGCGTTCGGCGATGCGCTCGTCCAGCCGAGAGCGTTCAATGTCCAGACCCACGCGTATTGACGGGTAGACCTCGACCGGAGCCGGAAGACGTGCCGCGAACGGCTGACCCGTCATCGCTATCACCTCAAGAGCGCGGACGATCCTGCGACCATTCGACGGGAGGATCTCCTGGGCCGCGGCCGGGTCCACGTCTGCTAGACGCCGGTGCATCGCGTCCGATCCCAGCTCAGCCAGCTCAGCCTCCAGATCCGCACGAATAGCGGGATCGGTCCCCGGGAATCTCAGGTCATCGAGCACGGCGGATACGTACAGGCCGCTGCCACCGACGACAACGGGCAGTCGCCCACGCTCATGGATCTCATCAATGGCCTCCCGCGCGTGGGCCTGAAACTCCGCCACGGTCACCAGGTGATCGGGATCCCAGACTTCCACCATGTGGTGAGGCACGCGGCTGCGATCCTCGGCCGTCGGTGCGGCGGTGCCGATCGTCATGCCGCGGTACACCTGCATGGAGTCCGTGCCGACGATCTCGCCGGCTCGCTGCTCGGCGACTGCCACGGCCAGGGTCGACTTGCCAGACGCGGTTGGTCCGACGATGGCGAGGAGAGGCACAGCGGCCGGGAGGGTCACGACTGCAGGGAGGGTCACGACGGCAGCGAGGGCATCCCGAGCAGGACACCCGGTGTGGCCTCCTGCTTGACTCGCTCCCCTACGTCTCCTGCGCGTGTCCGCCGCACGGACAGGATGCGATCGGCCACCAGGTGGTGCGGAGCGGCATACGTCACTTCAGCGGTCACGACATCCCCCGGACGCGGGACACCGACGTTCTCATCGACCGCCACATGCACCAGTCGATTGTCCGGTGCCCTTCCCGACAGCCTCAACGTGCGCTCGTCCTTGCGGCCCTCGCCCTCCGCAACAAGGATGTCGAGCACTCGACCCTCGAGCCGCTGGTTCTCCTGCCAGGCGATGTCGTTGACCTCGGCGATCAGTCGCTCGTACCTCTCCTGCACGACGGCCTTGGGTACCTGATCGGGCATGTCGGCCGCCGGTGTGCCCGGACGCTTCGAGTACTGGAAGGTGTAAGCACTCGCGAAGCGTGCCTCGCGCACCACGCGCAGTGTGTCCTCGAACTCCTCGTCCGTCTCGCCGGGAAAGCCCACGATGATGTCCGTCGTGATCGCGGCCTCCGGCATGGCAGACCTGACTCGATCGATGATCCCGAGGTAGCGCTCCTGTCGATACGACCGGCGCATCCTCTGCAGCACGGAGTCCGACCCTGACTGCAGGGGCATGTGCAATTGGGGCATGACGTTGGACGTTTCAGCCATGGCAGCGATGACGTCGTCGGTGAAATCGCGCGGGTGCGGACTCGTGAACCTCACCCGCTCCAGCCCGTCCACGTCGCCACAGGCACGCAGCAGTGCGGAGAACGCCTCCCGGTCACCGAACTCCGAACCATAGGCATTCACATTCTGGCCCAGGAGCGTGATCTCGAGGACCCCCTCATCCACCAAAGCGTGGATTTCCTTGAGGATGTCACCGGGCCGACGATCCTTCTCCTTGCCGCGCAGAGCCGGGACGATGCAGAACGTGCACGTGTTGTTGCAGCCGACGCTGACGGACACCCAGGCCGAGTAGGCGCTGTCGCGCTTGGTCGGCAGGGAGGAGGGGAACACCTCCAAGGACTCGGCGATCTCCACCTGCGCCTCCTGCTCGATGCGCGCACGCTCGAGCAGGACCGGCAGCGAGCCGATGTTGTGCGTTCCGAACACCACATCCACCCAGGGAGCCCTCTTGACGATCTCGCCCTGATCCTTCTGCGCCAGACAGCCCCCGACGGCGATCTGCATTCCCGGGTGCGCCTCCTTGACCGGAACCAGGTGACTGAGGTTTCCGTAGAGCCGATTGTCAGCGTTCTCGCGAACGGCGCAGGTGTTGAAGACCACCACATCAGCCTGCTCGCCCTCGGGCGCCGCCACATAGCCCGCATCCTCGAGCAGGCCGGTCAGACGCTCAGAGTCGTGGACGTTCATCTGGCAGCCGTAGGTGCGTACCTGATACGTCCGACCAAGGCTCACAGGCCGGGAGATCTCGTCAGCAGACACCCAGCGAGTCTAAGTGCTCGGGGCACCCTGCTCGGTGACGCCTCCGGACTGCACCTTCTCGAAGTACGCCTCCTCCTCCTTGTGGCCTGGGTAGCGCAGGAACACCAGCGCCAGCCCGATGAGCGTGAAGACCAGGGCAATGGCCATCGCTGCCGACTTGCCCTCCGTGAAGGCCGCAGAGGCTCCGGCGAGGATCTCCTGGGCGGTTGTGCCGGAGTACTGACCGGCGACGCTTGAGGCGCTCTCAAATGATGACGTCAGCTGGTCAGCCACCGTGTCGCTCACCTTCGATGCCTGATCGGCCGGGAGTGATGCCAGCTCCTTGCTCACGCGCGCGGCATATGCGCCGGCCAGCACAGCGCCCATGAACGCCTGAATGATGGCGCCGCCCAGGTCTCTCGTCAGGTCCAGGAAGGCCGAACCCATGCCGCCTCGATTGGCGGGAACAGAGTTCATCAGCGACCGTGACGCAGGTGTCGCCGAGAGACCCACCCCCGTTCCCACGAACGCAAAGGCGATCAGCACCCACCAGATGGATGCCCCCGTGCGCCACGTGATGAGCATCAGCGTGAAGGCGAAGGCCACCGAGCCCAGCCCCAGCATGAAGGTGAACTGCGAACCCCTGGCAGCAATCAGTCGGCCCGCGACCTGACCGAAGACCGCTGTGCAGATGGCAGATGGCAGGACGACGGCCGCGGAGATGAAAGGGTCATAGCCCAGAACGTTCTGCATGAACTGCTGGCCCACGAACATCGCACCGATGAGCGAACCGAAAGTGATCGCCCCCGCGACGAAGGCCACCCAGAAGGTGCGCGCCTTCGCAAGGGGCAAGGAGACCAGCGGACGCCTCGCGCGAGTCTGTCGCCAGAAGAAGACGCCCAGCAAAGCCGCGACGATCCCCAGATTGACCCAGCGACGCAGCGTCCATCCATCGTCCAGATGCTCGATCCACAGCACCAGACCACCGACGCCCATCACCGACAGCACGCCGCCGACGTGATCGACCGGGAACCGCTCCTCCTGAGAATGCCACGGCAGCACGATGAGTCCGATCACCAAGGCCACCACGACAAGGGGCAGGCTGATCAGGAAGACCGATCCCCACCAGAAGTACTCGAGCATCCACCCGCCGATCACCGGGCCCACGGCCGCGAATCCGCCACCGAGTCCAGACCACAGTGCGATCGCGGTGATCCGAGGTCGGCCTCGATACAAGGCGCCGATGATGGACAGGGTCGTGGGAAAGACGAGAGCTGCGGCCACACCACCGAGGAATCGAGCCGCAATCAGCACTTCCACCGTGGGCGCCCAGGCGGCCAGCATGGAGGTCGGGACAGTAGCGACGGCCCCGATGACGAAGAGGAGCTTGCGGCCGTATCGATCACCGATGGTGCCGAGGTACAGCACCGTGCTCGCCAGACCGAGCGCAAAGGAGTTCGCAACGAGCGTGAGCTGATCCTGTGATGCCCCGAGGTCATCGCCGATCGTGGGCAGCGCCACGTTGGCCACCGCAAGATTGATGTTCGCGACGATCGCGCCGGTGACCAACGCCACCAGGACCAAGGCACTGCGTGGAGGTCGGTCGGCGACGGCCACCTCAGCGCCCGTCGTGGCTGACATCACAGCGTCAACCTACCGGCTGCCCGACCCTCTCGCCGGGCAGCTCGGTGAGATTGCGGTCAGGAGACCGGAACAGGCTCGTCGTCGGTGACGTCGTCACCGATCTCGTCGTCCGCCGGTTCGATGTGAACCTTGGGAAGGGCACGATCCAGCCAGCCCGGAAGCCACCAGTTCGCCCGACCCAGAAGGGACATGAGGGAGGGCACCAGCACGAGTCGAACGATGAACGCGTCGATGATGACCGCTGACGCCAACGCGAGGCCGAAGAGCTTGATGGTGCTGTTGGTGCTCGGCACGAAGGCCAGGAACACACTCGCCATGATCGCAGCGGCGATGACGACCACGCGGCCTGAGCCAGCCAATCCTCGGCGAACGGCCGCGAGGTTGTCGCCCGTCTTGTTCCACTCCTCCTGCATGCGCGACACCAAGAACACCTGGTAGTCCATCGACAGGCCGAACAGGATCGAGAACACCATGATCGGCAGGAACGGGAAGATCGGACCGGTGCTCGCGACACCAAGGAACTCACTGAACCAGCCCCACTGGAACACTGCGACCGTGATGCCCATCGCAGCACCGAAGGACAGCAGGCTCGTGAGCGCTGCCGTGAGCGGAACCACGAGTGAGTGGAACAGCAGCACCAGCGCCAGGAAGCCCAGCCCGATCACGATGCTCAAGAACAGCGGTAGGGAATCACCCAGCACCGTCGTGAAGTCGCTCGTGATCGCCTGAGTGCCGCCCACGTAGAGCTTGGCGCCTGTCTGCTCCTCCAGCGCCGGGTTGGTCTCGGTCCGCAGGCGATCGAGCAGCTCCATCGTCGCCTCGTCCTGAGGGGCGGACGTGGGATAGACCGCAATCGCCTGAACTGCCTGCGCCCCATCGCCACCCTGGGCGCCCGCGCTCGCCGCGGCGAGCTTGCCGAAGATCGGCAGGGCCTCGAGGCTCGGCGATGTGCCTGCCACGCCCTCGGTCTGCGACAGCCCGGCGATGACCTGGCCATATGCCTCGGGTGAGGTGGCTTCAGAGAGATCGGCAACTACCAGGAACGGCCCGTTCACACCGGGCCCGAAGCCCTCGGCCCGCAGGTCATAGGCGATGCGCGCAGCAGAGCCTTCGGGCTTGCCGGAATCGTCGGCAAATCCCTGGCGCAGCCCGAACAGCGGTAGGGCCAGAACAACGACCACAGCCAGCGCCAGCAGGGCCGGAATGATGGGACGACGCTGCAGAATCCGGCCGTAGTGTGCCCATGCGCGGCCCTCCGGGTGTCCGATCATGGCTCCGGGCTTCTTACCCCACGGCAGTCGGAGCGAAAGCGCCTTGGTGCCCAGCAGACTGAGCAGGGCTGGCAGCATCCACAATGCCGACAGCATCACGGCGAGCACGGTGACAGCAGCGCCCACCGCGAGACCGTTGAAGAAGTTGATGCGCAGGACGAACAGGCCCAGCAGGGCGATGATGACCGTGCTGCCCGCGAAGAGCACCGCACGTCCCGCTGTCTCGACTGCCTCCATGGCGGCCGTCTTCGCGTCACGACCGTGCAGCAAGGCCTGGCGGTAGCGGTTCATGACGAACAGCGCATAGTCGATTCCGACACCGAGGCCGATCATGGCGGCGAGGGTCGGGGCAAAGGTGGCCACGTCGAGGAAGTTCGCGACTAGCAGGACACCCATCTGACCCATCGTCAGTCCGATGAGGGCCACGATGATCGGCATGCCGGCAGCGACGATCGAACCGAAGGCGATCAAGAGGATGACGATCGCAACCAGCAGGCCGATGGCCTCACTGCTCGGCGGCTCCTGGCCTGCAAACTCCAGCACCTGACCCTGCGCTCCGGCCTGAATTCCATCCGTGTTCAAGGTCGCCACCGCGGTGAGGATCGCCTTGGCGTCGTCACCGGCAACATTCATCTCGCCGTCGGGCCCGGTCGTGAAACTGACCTGGGCATAGGCCACTGTTCCGTCAGGGCTGACGGTCGAGAACTGCGACGCCAGAACCTGCTGCTCCTCGGGCGTAAGCGAGGCCATGGCCCCTGGGTCGAGGCCCGGGGCTGGGCAGTCCGAGCCCAGGGATCCACCGCGCGGGTCGAGCGGGTTCGTGACACAGGTGACCGAACCGAGGCCAGCGATCTCCTCCAGCACCGGAACCACACGCGCCGCCACCGCGGGGTCGACTGCACTGCCGGTCTCCGGCGACCAGACGATCGTCGCGCCACCGTCGACCCGACTCATATCGGTGCCGCTCGCGATCAGCAGATCAGTGGCCACCTTGGACTCGGTATCTGGAAGGTCGAAGGAATCGTTCAGCTCACCGCCCAGTTGGGTTCCGAGTCCGATGACCGCCACGAGGGCGATGAACCAGGAGATCAGGGCGATCACAGGGCGACGAACCGCCCAGGCGGACAAGACAGGCATGAGACCTCTTCTGCACTCTCGACCAGCTCCCCACGCGGGAGAGGTTCACTTCGTTAGCGAACGCTACCGTTCCCTAATTGTCAAATCAGGGAACGACTCCGTTCCTACTGCTGTTACCGTAGACGGATGCCGACCTGCAGTCCCGTTCGCCGCCGTGGGGAAATCCTCCGCGAAGCGGTCTTCGCGGCCGCCTTGGCAGAGATAGCGGAAAACGGACTGCGCGGTTCATCCATGGACAGGATTGCGCGCCGAGCCAGCACTGGCAAGTCCGCGCTCTACCGCAGATGGCCCAATGTGCGGGCATTGGCACTCGACGTCTTCGTCACCACTTTGGAGGAGAGCCTCCCCGCCGATCCTCCCGACACCGGCTCACTGCGCGAGGACCTGCTCGTTGGCCTGCGCATCTTCATTCAGCAGTTGAACGGCAGCCTGGGGCTGGTCGTGCGGGAGCTCATCAGTGAGAGCCTGCATGATCCTGCTCTCGCCCAGGAATTCCAGTCACGCTTCGGACAGGGCAAGGAACGCGAAACGATCGTTGTCGTGCAGCAGGCGATGGCCCGCGGGGAGATTCCGGTTCAGTCGATTGACCCGTACGTGCTCCAACTGCCTGCGGCAATCACGATCCATCAGCTCCTCCTCGGCGGCCGAGCGCCAACAGAGGATGAGATCGCCCATGTCATCGACGCGATCGTCCTCCCCCTGCTCAAGGCGCCTGCGCACGCCTAATCAGGTCGCCTCATCAGGTTGACTCATCGAGTCCCCCTCCCACTGTTCCGTGACACCGGGAAGTACCTCTCGGACGACGCTGTACGCGACCGAGGACGAATAGCCGCGCCTTTGCAGCATTCCCACGAGCCGGCGCACCCGAGCCTGCGGCTCCAATCGACTCAGCGAGCGAGCCTTCACACGCACGAGTTCCGCCGCTCGCGTTCGCTCGGAGTCAGCATCCAGATCAGCCAGGGCATCCTCGACGAGTGCCGCATCCACTCCCTTGTGCCGGAGCTCTTGCCGCAGCACGCTGCGAGCGCTGCCCCGAGACCTGTGCCGGGACTCCACCCACAGCCGCGCGTACGCCCCATCGTCGATCAGTCCGACATCAGTGAAACGATCGAGTACTCGATCCGCCACGTCCTCCGGGATCCCTCGTCCGATCAGGTCATCGCGCAACTGCGCTCGTGTTCGAGGAGCGGCGGTCAGCTTCCTGAGCAGGATCGTGCGGGCCACCTGCTCAGGGTCAGCATCGGGCTCAAGTTCCGCCGTCGCAGGCGGCCCCCACGGTCGAGATCGCATGCCTAGTCGATGGCAGCAGGCTCGGCAGGCGTGGGCGCTGGAGCTTCGGCGGCTTCAGCAGGAGCATCAACGCGCGGGCCGATCCCCAAGGACTCCTTGATCCGCTTCTCGAGCTCATTGGCCAGATCAGGGTTGTCCTTCAAGAACGTGCGCGCATTCTCCTTGCCCTGCCCGAGCTGGTCTCCCTCGTAGGTGTACCAGGCGCCGGACTTGCGTACCAGGCCCGTGTCCACCCCGATGTCGATGAGCGAACCCTCTCGAGAGATGCCCTCGCCGTAGAGGATGTCGAACTCAGCCTGCTTGAACGGCGGGGCAACCTTGTTCTTGACCACCTTGATCCGGGTCCGGTTACCCACCGCCTCGGTTCCGCCCTTCAGGGTCTCGATGCGGCGCACATCCAACCGAACCGAGGAGTAGAACTTCAGCGCCTTGCCGCCGGTCGTGGTCTCGGGGGAACCGAACATCACGCCGATCTTCTCGCGGAGCTGGTTGATGAAGATGCAGGTCGTGCCCGTATTGCTCAGGGCACCCGCCATCTTGCGGAGCGCCTGACTCATGAGCCGAGCCTGCAGGCCCACATGGGAGTCGCCCATCTCCCCCTCGATCTCCGCCCGCGGAACGAGCGCAGCGACCGAGTCGATGACGATCAGGTCGAGGGCACCGGAGCGCACGAGCGTGTCGGTGATCTCGAGTGCCTGCTCCCCCGTGTCTGGCTGGGACACATACAGGTTGTCGAGGTCGACCCCGAGCCGCTGTGCGTAATCGGGGTCGAGAGCGTGCTCGGCGTCGATGAAGGCAGCGAGCCCCCCCGCGGCCTGCACGTTGGCGATGGCGTGCAGGGCGACGGTCGTCTTGCCCGATGACTCAGGTCCGTAGATCTCCACGATGCGGCCACGGGGCAGGCCGCCGATTCCCAGGGCGATATCCAAGGCGATCGATCCGGTGGGGATGACGTCGATCGGCGCGCGTCCCTCCTCGCCGAGTCGCATCACCGAGCCCTTGCCGAACTGGCGCTCAATCTGGGACAGGGCGGCGTCGAGGGCCTTCTCGCGGTCGTGGGCGGCGCTTGCCATGGGGTTCTCCTCACGTGTGGTGGGCAGTTCGCGGGTCATGCACGTGGCACGCTAGGTGACGGGCCTGACATCGCCGCTCCCCGTGGCTGGCCGGTGGAGCACCGACCACGTGGTTCGACACTCGGGAACCTACATCGAACGCATGTTCGAATGCGTGCGACACGCCGGTGAGGCCATCAGCGCCACCAGCCCGATCAGCGGAACCAGCCCAGCGGCGCACAGCCAGCCATAGGAGCTGACCAAGACGATGATGCCCGCCGCCGCTCCCCCCACCGCGCCCGCAGCGTTCATCACTAGGTCCGAGAGCCCTTGGACCGCAGGCCTCTCAGTAGTCTCCACTTCATCGGTGACCAGCGTCGAGCCGGCGATCAGCGTGCAGGACCATCCGAGCCCGAGAAGGAAGAGCCCCACAGCCAGCAACGGAACGTTGTCCCCCGCTGCTACTCCGGAGATGCCACAGGCGAGGGCGAGGATGACCACTCCCGCACTGATGACCTGCAGCCGACCGAATCGGTCCACAGCCCAGCCGACCACCGGTGACAGGGCGTACATGCCTGCGACGTGCACGCTGATGACAAACCCGATCAACTGCAAGGTGACGTCCACGTGCGCCATGTGCACGGGGGTCATCACCATGACCATCACCATCACCACGTGGCCCACCGCGATCGCCGCTATTCCCAGTACCGCCCGGGGCCGGCCCCTCAGGTGTGTGAGCCCTTCTCGCAGCTTCGGCCGGCGTACCACCTCGCCGGTGTGCTCACGTAGCCGCAGCGAGAGTCGGTAGGGGTCAGGTCGGAGGAACAGCACGAGCACCAGCGCGGCCAGCGCGAGGCACACGCCGGCCACCACATACGGCCCGGCCAACTGCGGAAGCCCCAACCACATCCCCAGCTGGCCCGAGGCATTGAGCAGGTTCGGCCCGACGACCGCGCCGATGGTGCCGGCCCACACGACCCACGACAGCGAGACGGCACGGTGCTCCTCGGTCGCCAGATCCGTCGCGGCATAGCGAGCCTGGTAGGTCGATGCCGACGCCACGCCCACCAGGAAGCACCCGACCAGTACCAGCGGCAGGCTCCTGGTCACCGCGGCCGCGACGACGACAACCGAGCCCAGCGCCCCGAGTCCGTAGCCCGTGGCCAGGGCTGCCCGCCGACCACGTCCGAGGGCGATCCGGGCCAGCGGAAGCGCCAGCACCGCGGCACCCAGCACCCCCATGGTCTGCGCCAGGCCCGCGGCCGCCTCCGATCCTGAGACCGACTCGGCAATCAGGGCACCTGCCGCGACCGACCCCGCGACCGCGACACCGCCGAGCACCGAGCCAGCCGACAAGACCGCGACTGATCGCTTCTGGATCGATCGAACCTCGGTGCTCTCGGCCGTCATCACCACCGCGCTCATGGCTGCCCGTGGTTCCCGTGGTCACGGCGGGTAGCGAGCGCGTCCAGCAAGGCCGTGTCATCTCTGGGCAGCCCAAGATGCTCGCATGCCTGCAAGACGACGGAGGGATCGGCGGTCCACGTGTCGTAGTCCAGCAGGACGACACGATCGCGCCCCAGCACGGCGGAAAGGTCCTCAACCGCCCGCACGAGCCGGTCGCGCGTGACGCTGAGAACGCCTTCGGCATCGCCGTGCTCGGGCCACCAGCCGCTCTGCGCTGCGGAATCCGGCTCGCGAACGTTGACGATGAATCGCATTCCGGGAAGGAGCAGATCGAGGAAGAGCAGGTACTGCAGAAGCCCGTCGTACTCGGGAAAGTGGCCAGGCTCGTAACGCACTTCCTTGAATCCCACCCAGGCCGTTCCCGGGGACGGCCGCAGGACGGTCTGCAGCACGTGCGCGCGCAGACTCGTCAGGACATCACCCAGCTCCAGGCGCGCCGATCCGAACCACGGGTGTCCCGGACGCCCGGAATGATGCCGATCGGCCGTCTCCGCAAGCGCCTGAACATAGTCATGAAGGCCGCGGAACGCGCCATAGTTCTCGCCACGCACCAGTACTCCCGGCAAGGCGTTGAGCGCCGATTGCAGGGCGGTGCTGCCCGTCCGTCCATAGGTCACGACGGTCAGATAGCGCAGGTCAGGGGCGGCTCGTCTCATGCAGGCGCACCCCTCATGTCAGCGTCCCCGGTACGTCGGTGGTCGCGCAGACGGCGCGCCATACATCCTTGGTGTCGACACCAGCGGCAATCGCCTGATCCACCGTGCAGCCCAGCGGAGGCAGAACCATGTCATGGGCCCACGAATGCGCGTACTGGGCGCCGAATACCTCTTCCATTCGCTCCCAGAAGTCCGTCAGCCGCACGGGGGCAGTCTGCCGCACGCCGAGCGGACCTGTGGGATCAGGAGGTCAACTGCCCTGTGCGAGGCGGCGCAACCACGGGCGGAGGAATGAGCGGGAAAGGATCAGACCATCGTCAGGACGGGCGGGAATTCCGACTCGGCCACCGCCACCTGCGAACTGACCGAGGCAAGCACGTCAGCGAGCGAGACTTCCAGAGCGTCGCAGATAGCGGCCAGCAGCTCGCTGGACGCCTCCTTCTGCCCACGCTCCACCTCGGAGAGGTACCCCAGCGACACCGCTGCAGCACCGGAGACATCGCGCAGGGTCCGACCCTGATCCTGACGACGACGACGAAGCTCGTCGCCGATGACCTGTCGCAGGACGATCATGATGCCTCCCTTCTCCATTAACGCTCCCCAAGGGTACCTCGGGGTTGGGACTCGCGCCCACTGCTGGAACCAACACCCGGTAGCGACCACCTATTCCCCGCCTCTGGCAGGGCTCACCCCATCACCCGTTCCAGTAATTCCCAGCAGGCGTTCACCGTCTTCCGGCGGATGTCCCCACGGTCCCCGTGCAGGCTCAGATGCTCGCCCTCGATCCGCTCGGGGGTCGCGACCGCGATCCACACCGAACCCACAGGCTCGCCACCATGAGGCTCCGGGCCGGCCACGCCGGTCGTGGAAATGGCGACATCGGCCTGCAGGAGTCGACGTGCCGACACCGCCATGGCCTCGGCGACCTCCCGGCTAACGACGCCTTGGGAAAGAATCGTCGAGTCGAGTTCAAGGACGATGGCCTTGATCGCCTCTTGGTAAGCCACCACCCCGCCGCGGAGCACGTCGGAGCAGCCCGCAACATTCGCCGCGGATGCGGCCACGAGACCTGCGGTCAGCGACTCAGCGGTGCACAGCGTCCACCCTCGCATTCGCAGTCGCTCGATGCCTGCCTCAGGCGTGGAGGCGCTCATGCTGACTCGGCTGCCTTGGCCGCTGCGCGCAGGCGGAGAGCGCGCACGACGTAATCCACTCCGGTTGCGACCGTCAGGATCACGGCGGCGCCCATAACGGCGGCGCTCGCGTCGGCCCACCATGGCCAGGGCGCGTCCACGAGGTACATGGTGATGGCAATCGTCTGGGCGAGCGTCTTCGCCTTGCCCCCACGGCTAGCGGGAATCACCCCATGCTCGATCACCCAGAAGCGTAGGGCGGTCACCCCCAGTTCGCGCACCAGGATCACCGCCGTGACCCACCACGCGAGATCACCGAGAAGGGACAGGCTCGCCAGCGCTACTCCGATGAGCGCCTTGTCAGCAATCGGATCCGCGATCTTGCCGAATGTCGTGATGAGTCCATATCTGCGGGCTATCAGCCCATCAGCCACATCAGTGACGGAGGCGAACACGAAGACAGCCGCAGCCAGATCGCGTGTGGCACCGTTGGCACCCCCATCGACCCACAGGAGTCCCGCCATCAGCGGTACGCACAGCACTCGAATGACCGTCAGGACATTGGGCAGGTTCAGCACCCGCACCGACGTCGCGGGCGTTCCTGCCGGATCAGGACGGGCAGGCTTCATACTGCGGAGGTCGGCTCGGCCACCAGGTCCACGCCCTCGGAGTCCACGACTACTGCATGCAGCACCTGGCCGACCTCAGCGACTCCACCGGCGAGGCGCACACTCGTCGACCCATCGTCGGGCCCTTGATGCTCGGCTCGTCCGATCGCCATGAGGTCGCCGGAATCGTCGGTCTCGAGGCTTTCCACGATGACTCGCACCTGCTCACCAATGCGGTCCTCCGCACGCTGGGCCATCAACTCCTCGACCAGGGTCAATGCCTCGTCGACGCGCCGACTGATCTCATCGGCCGGAACCTTGTCGGGCAGCGTCATCGCCTCCGTGCCGTCCTCGTCGCTGTAGCCGAAGACACCGACCGCATCCAGTCTGGCCTCCTCCAGGAAGCCCAGCAGCTCCTCGAACTCCTCCCTCGTCTCGCCCGGGAAGCCCACAATCACGTTGCTGCGAATGCCCGCCTCCGGCGCAAGCTGACGTATGCGGGTGACCAGATCAATGAAAGCGTCCCTTCCCCCAAATCGGCGCATGCGACGAAGCACGTCCGGGCTGGCATGCTGGAAGGACAGATCGAAGTATGAAGCGATCTCCGGTGTCTGCGCCATTACTCGCAGCAGGTCAGGTCGCACCTCCGCCGGCTGCAGATAGGCGACGCGCACCCGGTCGACCCCGGTCTCGGCGAACTGACCCAGAAGGGATTCGAGCAGGCGCAGATCCCCCAGATCCTTGCCATAGGAGGTCGAGTTCTCACTGACCAGCACAACCTCGCGCACACCCTCCGACACCAGCCAGGTGGTCTCGGCGATGACATCGGACGGCGGGCGGGAGACGAAGGCTCCTCGGAAACTGGGAATCGCACAGAACGTGCAGCGGCGGTCGCATCCCGAGGCGAGTTTCACGGGCGCTACCGGACTCCCACTGAGTCGCGAGCGCAGCATGGGCGGAGTCCACGTGGGCTCCTCACCGATGTGGGCATCAACACCCGAGGAAGACCCATGGCCGGGCACATGCGCCGTGCCTGATGGTCGATCCACCGGGGAGATCGGAAGCAGGTGACGACGATCGCGTGGCTCATGCGCGGCGGGCCGCTCCCCTTCCACGATGCGGCGCAACGACTCGGAGATCTGCGGGTAGTCATCGAATCCCAGAACGGCATCGGCCTCCGGGAGGCTGGACGCCAGATCCGCGCCGTAGCGCTCAGCAAGGCATCCGACCGCCACCACGGCCGTCGGCCCAGCCCCGTCGGACTTCATGTCCGAGGCAGCAAGAATTGCGTCGATCGAGTCCTTCTTGGCCACGTCGACGAATCCACAGGTGTTGACGAGTACCGCGTCGGCCTCGCTGGGCTCGTCCACCAGTTCCCACCCTGCGACGCTGAGTCGCCCAGCAAGTTCCTCTGAGTCAACCTCGTTGCGGGCGCACCCGAGAGTCACCAGGGCCACGCGCCGACCGCGCACGTCAGGGGTGTCTGAGGAGGGGGGAAGAGTGCTCACGAGCCCAGCCTACGGAAGCAGCACCCACCATCCGCGCACCGCGGCTGTCCGCACTGCAATCGTCGAGGCCCAAGAGGGCTCAGCCCTCCGACATCACTCCTGTGTGTCGTAGGCGCGGACCAACTCGTCAGGGTCGATCCCGATGACGCTGGCGATGGATCGGAGCTGGCCCCGTGCATACACGCTGCCCCCGCAATGGGAGAAGTCATCCTCCTCCATGGCCGCCAGAATCGAGGGGCGAATCTTCGTCACGGCCGCCACGTCCTCCAGTGACTTGCCCGCGCGCTCTCGAGCACCGAGGAGCATTTCACCGACTGACATGGCCCTCCGTCCCGGCGCTGCGGCTACCCGCCGAGTGTAGGCAGGTGGAGATCAGCATGTGAGCGGAATGACTCAGCTTGGCGCTTAAGAGGTCTCAACCACCACGAATGGACAGGATCAGACCAGGCAGTTCGTCCGGCTTGACAAGCACTTCGCGGGCCTTGCTGCCCTCACTCGGCCCCACTACACCCCGACTCTCCATCAGGTCCATGATGCGACCGGCCTTGGCAAATCCCACCCGCAACTTGCGCTGCAGCATGGACGTGGAGCCGAACTGGGTGGACACCACCAGTTCAACGGCCTGCAGGAGCACATCGAGATCGTCGCCGATCTCCTCATCGATCTCCTTGCCCGCTGACGGGGCCGCCGTGACGTCCTCACGGTAGTCCGTGTCAGCCTGAGCCTTGCAGTGATTCACCACACCAGCAATCTCCGCCTCGGAGATGTACGCGCCCTGAATGCGAATGGCCTTGTTCGCGCCCATCGGCAGGAACAGGCCGTCACCCTGACCCACCAGCTTCTCCGCACCGGGCTGATCCAAGATCACGCGACTGTCCGCGAGACTCGAGGTGGCGAAGGCCAGCCTGCTGGGCACGTTCGCCTTGATCAGGCCCGTGACCACGTCGACGCTCGGCCGCTGAGTCGCAAGGACGAGGTGGATTCCGGCTGCACGTGCGAGCTGGGTGATGCGCACGATGGCATCCTCCACGTCACGCGGTGCAACCATCATCAGGTCTGCCAGCTCATCGACGATGACGAGCAGGTAGGGATAGGGCTCAATGGAGCGTTCGCTGCCGGGCAGGGGCTTCACCTTGCCTGAGCGCACCGCCTTGTTGAACTCGTCGATATGCCGGTAGCCGAAGTGAGCCAGATCGTCATATCGACGATCCATCTCCTTGACAACCCACTGGAGTGCGTCCGCCGCCTTCTTCGGGTTCGTGATGATCGGCGTGATCAGGTGCGGAACACCTTCGTATGCCGACAGCTCAACCCGCTTGGGATCCACCAGGATCAGGCGCACCTCCTCCGGAGTCGCTCGCATGAGGACGGAGGTGATCAGCGTGTTGATGCAACTGGACTTGCCTGCACCCGTGGCTCCTGCCACCAGAAGGTGTGGCATGCGCGCAAGGTTCGCCACGACGAAGCCACCCTCGACGTCCTTGCCCAGCGCCACGGCCATCGGGTGATGATCACTTGTGGCTGCGCTGCTGCGGAGGACGTCCCCAAGAGCCACCAATTCGCGATCGGTATTCGGAATCTCCACGCCGATCGCCTTCTTGCCCGGAATCGGGCTGAGAATGCGGACATCGGCACTGGCGACGGCGTAGGCGATGTTCTTGGACAGCGCCGTGACTCGCTCGACCTTCACACTGGGGCCGAGTTCGATCTCGTAGCGAGTGACCGTCGGTCCCCGCATGAAGCCTGTCACCTCGGCATCGATCCCGAACTGCTCGAGCACCTCCGTCAGCGCTGCCACCACCTGGTCGTTGGACCGGGTGGCCTTCTTGTGGGCGGGCCCGGACTTGAGCGCGTCCTTCTTGGGAAGTCGGTACGCCGACCGCTTGGGGATAGTCAGCTGGCGGGGCTCCGGCGCAACGACCACCGTGTCATGACGTGCAGGGTGGCCCACGACCTCTGCTGCAGCGCTCTCCACCGTGGGAGTCACGCCAGACATCAGGAAGGCCGCGGGTCGCTCCTCGTCCTCAAGGATGACGGTATGGGAGGCGACCTCCACCTCCGACGGATCCTCACCCCAGGCACTCAACTCTGGCTCGTCTTCGTCATCTGGATCCAGAGCATCCGCCTCTGCAAACCCAGTTGGGGTCGCGCTCTCGTCGTCCGAGGCGGTCGTCTCCTGTGAAGCGCCGCGCTTGGCACCCCTCAGGAGACGACCAACCCACCGGAGGGACACGGCGATGCGCGAGCGCACTGCCTCAAGCGGAGTGGCGGTCAGGACCATGAAGCCGAAAGCCATGAGGAGAACGAGAACAAGTCCCGTGACGACCTGCCCGACAGCCGCCACGATCGGGGCGGTCACCATCCAGCCGAGGACTCCACCACCGGATGCCATCGCCTCGGCCCCATCGCTCGGGGTGGCTGCACCTGTGATCAGGTGCCACATGCCAATACCGCCAGCGAGAAAGGCGAACGATCCGATGGCCAGACGCCCTGTGGTCGCATTGTCGTCGGGGTGCCGAAGAAAGCGCCAGGCCAGCGCGAGACAGATCACCGGGGCGAGCCACGCCACGGCCCCGATCACGGCGGTAACCACCATGTCCGCCCAGGAGACGAACCAGCCGTCGACTCCGAACCAGGTCGCAGCCATCAGCACGCCGGCTCCGGCGATCAGGGCGAGCCCCAGCCCATCTCGTCGATGGCTGGGGTCCAGATCCTTGGCGCTCTTGCCAAACGCACGCGAGGCGGCACCGATCAGGTGCGCCAGACCAAGCCAAGCCCCTCGCACGAGGCGACCGAGCCCTAGGAAGGCCCGCACCACGGGCCCTGATCCGGACGGCCGTCGAGTCGAGGATCGTGAGGCGCCCTTGGGGGCTGACCGGGAGCCCGATCGCGCTGACGAAGTCGATGACCGCCCAGCTGAACGGGAGGCATTTCGCCCCGCAGGGCGCGCTGCAGAACGACGGGAGGCAGGCCGCTTGGGCCGCGCGGGGGAAGACGTGCGGGAAGCCATGCTCGGAGACTAGCGGGGAAATCCCATCTGTCACGGTAGTCACACGCGCCACGCGCAGATCCGCCGTTCGAGCGCAGATCCGCCGTTCGAGCGCAGATCCGCCGTTCGAGAGCAGATCCGCCGTTCGCGGGATTAGGCCTCGACGACGACGGGGATGATCATGGGGCGCCGCCGATGGGTGGAATTGGCCCACTTGCCCACGACCCGACGGATCCGCTGCTGGAGCTCGTGCGTCTCGTCCGCGCCGTCGTCGAGCGCCTTCTGCACCGCAGACGTCACCTGATCGATCAGGTCGGCCGCGAGCTTGTCGTCGGCTCCGAACCCTCGAGCGTGGATCTCCGGGCCGGCCACGATCGCCCCGTCGACGATGTCGACGGCGACGAAGACCGAGATGAAGCCCTCCTCGCCCAGCACCCGCCGATCCTTCAATGAGGTCTCGGTGACATCCCCGACACCCGATCCGTCGACGTACACGAAGCCCACCGGCACGTAACCGACGACACTCAGCACACCGTCGGCCAAGTCCATCACGGTGCCGTCCTCGGCGATCGTGATGCGCTCCTCCGGGATTCCCACACTCTGCGCCACCTGCGAATTCGCCCGCATATGCCGCCACTCTCCATGAATGGGCAGCACGTTCTTGGGCTTGACGACGTTGTAGACGTAGGTGAGCTCCCCTGCTGCCGCATGCCCCGAGACGTGCACAAGCGCATTGCCCTTGTGCACCACGTGAGCCCCGAGCTTGGCCAGCCCATTGATGACGCGGAAGACCGCATTCTCATTTCCCGGAATCAGCGAGGACGCGAGCACGATGGTGTCGCTGGGACCCACGCTGATCGGATGATCGCGATTGGCGATCCGCGACAGCACTGCCATCGGCTCCCCCTGGGATCCGGTGCAGATCAGCACCGTCTCGTCGTCCGGCAGATTCGGCAGGTCATCCGAGGCGACGAGCATGCCACCGGGGATGGTCAGGTACCCGAGGTCGCGCGCGATGCCCATGTTGCGCACCATGGAGCGTCCGACGAAAGCGATCTTGCGCCCGTGCAGGGCAGCCATGTCGATGATCTGCTGGATGCGGTGCACGTGGGATGCGAAGGACGCCACGATGATGCGCCCCTCAGCCCGAAGGAAGACCGCATCGAGTACGGGAACGATGTCGCGCTCACTGCTGACGAATCCAGGCACCTCGGCGTTGGTGCTGTCGACCATGAGCAGGTCGACTCCCTCGTCCCCGAGTCGGGCAAACCCGTTCAGGTCGGTGATGCGGCCGTCCAGCGGCAGCTGATCCATCTTGAAGTCGCCGGTGTGCAGGACAAGACCCGCGGGCGTGCGAATCGCCAGGGCCATGGCGTCGGGAATCGAGTGATTCACGGCGAGGAACTCGACGTCGAAGGGACCGAGAGCGCGACGGGCGCCGTCCTCGACCACCTCCACGTTTGGGGTGATGCGGTGCTCGCGGAGCTTCGCCTCCACCAGCGCCAAGGTCAGCTGGGACCCAAGGATCGGGATGTCCGCGCGAAGGCGCAGCAGGTACGGAAGGGCGCCAATGTGGTCCTCGTGCCCGTGCGTGAGCACGACGGCCTCGATGTCATCGAGGCGGTCCTTGATGGGCCCGAAGTCCGGAAGGATCAGATCGACCCCCGGCTGGTTCTCCTCGGGAAAGAGCACCCCACAGTCCACGATCAGCAGGCGGTCGCCGAACTCGAACACCGTCATGTTGCGGCCGATCTCGCCGAGACCGCCGAGCGCCACGATGCGCAGATGCCCCTTCGTCAGGGCGGGGGGCGGCGGAAGCTTCACATGGCTCATGGCGTCATCTCTTCAGGTTGCCTGTCGGTGGATTGAACGTGTCTCGCGCGGGTGCCGTTCCCTGCGGCTGGTGTCAGTCGGCAAAGCCGCGCACACCGCCGCGCGCAAGATCATCGCGAAGAACGGCCTTCTGCTCGTCTGTGGCATCAATGAGCGGCAGTCGGACGGGTCCCGACGGCAGCCCCTGCATGGTGAGAGCGGCCTTCGTGAGAATGACACCCTGCGTCCGGAAGCACCCCGTGTACACGGGCAGGAGGGACGCATTGATCTCCGCTGCCTTCTGCGACTCGCCCTGCGCCAGCGCCTCTGCCATCGCCTTGAGGCGGTCGCCCACCAGATGGCCGACGACCGAGATCATCCCCGCAGCGCCGACACTGAGCAGGGGAAGATTGAGGATGTCGTCGCCGGAGTACCAGGCCAGGTCGGTGGTGGCCATGCCCCACTGCGCGAAATCCAGATCGCCCTTCGC
>JAIOXK010000080.1 GCA_021741645.1 Candidatus Nanopelagicales bacterium | reverse complement strand
GGCTGCATCGTGATCCACGGTGAGGTCGTGCGCGTCGCACGTTCGCGCACGCTGCCGTCGGCCGCCACGTCGACGATGAGCTGATTGCTCTGATCGCGACTGAGCAGGCTGACCACCGCGTCAGGGCCGTCGGTGCTCGTCACGACGGTCGCGAGGTAGGGGAACGCCTCGTGATCCCACGCCACCTCGACGGCCTCACCGCGCAGTGGCAGGACGAACAGGCTCGCGTGCGGATTGGCGGTTCCCGCACGCGGGTATCGGTGCGGGGTGGGCTCGCGGGTCGGCTCGGCGGGATCGCCGATCCAGTGGAGCTCTACCTCAGCCTCGTCGTATCTCTCAGCCAGAACAGCGCTGCTGTCCGCGAGCCACCACAGTCCTCGGCTGCGCTCGAGCTCCTCGGCGGCGACGAAGTCGGCCAGTCCCCATGCCTCGGTCTCACTGCTCGCCTCGGCGAGCAGGCGGGCCGCCCCCGTCCCGTCGGCGGGTGCGACATGGACGGATCGATCGCAGACGAATGCGATGACGCTTCCATCGGGGGACAGGCGCGGATCAATGGCTGATCCGGGGGTGTCAATGGAGACGGGTGTCGCCGCGGGATCCGTGAGGTCGACCGTCATGAGCAGGCCGTCGATGCTGAACGCCGCCCGTGTCACCTCGCGATCGGTCGAGTACGACGTGATTCCGCTCGTCGTCTCGCGCATGCGCTCGCGACGCGCCCGCTCCTCGGCTGGCAGCTCGCGTGCGTCGTCACCGACGTCAAGGGCATCCACGACGCATCGCTCGACGAGTTCGTCACCCACGCGCTCGAGGACCCAGAGGGAGCCGCGGGGGTCTCGCCCGTCAGCGCTGCGCACGAAGGCGACCCGACTGCCGTCGGGGGCGATGGCGAAGGCGCGCGGCTGACCGAGGCGGAACCGTCGGGTGAGAGCCTCCTGACGCGGGTAGGAGATCTGCTCCTCGAGGGTGGTCGCCTCTCTCGTCGCGTCCTTCGTCCCATCCGTGGTCACCGGCCGATCATGGCACGCGGATACTCTGCGTCCTATGTCGATTGACGCTGACCGCCGCCTCCTCCTCGTCCACGCCCACCCGGACGATGAGTGCATCGCCACCGGAGGGACCATGGCGAAGTACGTCGATCAAGGCGTTCACGTCACGCAGGTCACCTGCACCCTTGGCGAGGAGGGTGAGGTCCTACTGCCTGAACTGGCTCATCTGGCCTCCGATCAGGAGGACGCCCTGGGTGCTCATCGGCAGACGGAGCTCGCCGCGGCGATGGCCGAACTCGGAGTGAGCGACTTCCGCCTCCTTGGTGGGCCCGGGCGCTTTCGGGACTCCGGAATGATGGGCACACCCCAGAACGATCGGCCGGACAGTTTCTGGCGCACCGATCTGCTTGAGGCGGCCCTGGAGCTCGTGCCGATCATTCGCGAGGTTCGCCCGCAGGTCGTCGTCACGTATGACGACTTCGGCGGGTACGGACACCCAGACCACATTCAGGCGCATCGGGTGACCCACTACGCCGTGGCGCTCGCGGCCGGGCCCACATTCCGCAGCGATCTCGGCGAACCGTGGCAGGTGAGCAAGCTGTACTGGACCGCATTCCCGCGCAGCATCGTGGTCGCAGGCATCGAGGCGATGAAGGCGCAGGGCATCGAGGACGACTTCACATCGATGGACCCGGACGATCTTCCCTTTGCGTGTGACGACTCGCTGGTGACGACGGCGATCGAGGCGGGGGACTGGCTCGATCGCAAGATGTCGGCATTGCGGGCGCACGGCACGCAGGTCACTGTGGACGGCGGCTTCTTCGCGCTCGCGGACAACGTCGGTGCAGAGGCCTTCGGCACCGAGTACTACCGCCTGGCACTGGGAGATCCGGGGCCGGCGGACGAGAACGGATGGGAGCGCGATCTCTTCGCGGGAGTCGACGGATGACATCGGCTGACGCCTCGGGTGGCACGAGGTGGCTGCTCGTCGCCGTGCTGCTGGGTGCTGGTCTCGTCATTGGCGTGGCCGGGGCTTTCGTTCAGGCGCACCGGGGAGTGCTGGACCTGCCGTGGGCCGTGGTCGTCGTGCCGTGGGGCTTCCTCCTGGTGTGGGTGACGCTGCTGGCCGCCATTCGCGGTGGCGCCTGGTGGATCCATTCGCGGTGGGGCGGCTCGGCCGTTGCAGTGGGTTGGCTGCTCGCAACGGTGCTGATGTCGGCCGAGTCACCTTCCGGGGATCTGGCCCTTTCCGGCGGCGGCCGACAGATGACCTATCTGCTCGGCGGGGTCATTCTGGCGTCAGCGGCGGCGAGCCTGCCCGTCCCCAGGCGGAACCTCCCCGTGTCGTGAAGCGTCTACCCGGAGGTACTCCGCGTACGATCGATGGATGCCGCCCTCAATCAGGCGGGCCAAGTTCGGCGCACTGAGGTCCATCAGGGCGTGGTTCATTCGGTGAGACGTCGTCGGAACGAAGCGAGGGAAGGGGAACGGTGATGGCGGCCGACTCCCTCACCCTGACCCAGAAGCGCGTGGCGGCGGGCGTTCTCGTGGGCATCGTCGTGCTGTTCGCGATCTACCTTCTCGCTGCTCTGGGTTCGGGGGACACCGCCCCCGAGGGGACCAAGGTCGCCAATGTCGACATCGGCGGGATGACCGAAGAGGAGGCCGCTGCAGCGGTCACCGCGCGCCTGGCCACTCGGGCCGCCCGACCGGTCAAGCTCATCGCGGGCGATGTCACCGTGAAGGTGTCTCCCGCCGACGCAGGACTTGCGCTGGATGCGCAGGCATCCGTGTCCCCGGCCTACGGGCGCACCTGGAATCCGGTGGCCTTGCTGACCGGGGCATCGGCGGGCCGGCTGCCGCTCGTGGCCTCGGTCGATGAGGAGGCCCTGAACGCGGAGGTCACCCAGCTTGCGGACGTGGTGGCCGAGGCTCCCGTGGAGCCGCGCGTCGTGGTCACGAGGAATGCCGCCAAGATCAAGGACGGCACACCCGGGCGAGCCCTCGACGTTGCCGCCACATCGGAACTCCTGCAGGACGCGTTCTTGAAGGTGCGCAAGCCCCAGACGGCACCGGTCGTGGAGGTGCCTCCCACGATCACCCCCGAGGCTACGCAGGAGGCTCTCCAGCTTGCCCGAGCAGCAGTTGCTGCGCCCGTCACCGTGCAGGCGGACTCGGTGCAGGTGACACTCACGGGGGCGGACATCGGCGCCGCCCTGAGTTTCACCCAGGAGGGTGGGTCGCTCGTCCCCAAACTGAACGGTGCGAAGCTGCACCGAGCCCTGCGAACGCAGCTGGCTTCCATCGAGACACCGGGCCGGGATGCCACCTTCAAGATCCGGCGAAACGTTCCGCGCGTGGTCAGCTCCAAGGTGGGCAGGGGAGTGGAGGACGACGAACTCGCGGCGAAGGTGGCGGGAGTCCTCGGAAACGACGCCGGCGATCGCAGCGTCACGGTGTCGGTCGGGGTTCGAGAGCCGAAGCTGACGACGGCTGACGCCGTGTCCCTGGGCATTCGCGAGAAGATCTCGTCCTTCACCCAGAGCTATTCCTACGCGGCGTATCGCTCGCAGAACATCGGGCAGGCGGCCAAGCGGATCAACGGCACGCTGCTCATGCCAGGTGACACCTTCTCCCTCAACGACACGATCCTGGAGCGCACTGTCGCGAACGGCTACACGACCGGATACGTCGTCGGCGTCGGCGGCGTCTTCCAGGAGGACCTCGGCGGTGGTGTGTCCACGTCGGCCACGGCCCTGTGGACGGCGGCATTCTTCGCAGGCATGGAGCGCGTGCAGACCGTCGCGCACTCCATCTGGATCTCCCGATACGAGGCTGGCCTCGAGGCCACGGTGGCGTGGGGCATCTTCGACCTGAAGTTCCGCAATGACACACCGAATGCGGTGTTCATCCAGGCGAAGACGACGCCCACCTCGATCACCGTCACCTTCTGGGGCACGCCGGAGTACGACAAGATCGAGGCGGAGCCGGGCCCGCGCACCAACGTCGTGAAGTTCTCCAAGATCTACAACGACTCCCCGGAGTGCTCCCCGCAGGGCGGCATCGACGGCTTCACGATCGTGGTCGATCGGGTGTTCTACAAGAACGGTGAGGAGGTTCGCCGCGAACCCATCACCACCCGGTACAAGCCGGCCCCGCAGGTGATCTGCGACGAGAAGCCCAAGAAGAAGAAGCCGAAGAAGGACGCCGATCAGGCGACGGGCGATCAGGAGTTCGAGGAGGGCGCGGATCCGTCGCCGTCCGCATCGTCGTCCGAGGATCCAGAGCCCGAGGCCTCGGCCACCCCGAGCAAGAAGCCGGGGAAGAAGCCCAGCAAGGAAGCGAGCCAGAGCCCGACCGACCCGGACGTGTTCTCGAACTGACGGGCGGTCCCATGACGGGACCTTCGACCGGCTCGCGGTCCCGTGACGGGACCTTCGACTGACTCGCGGTCCCATGACGGGCCGTTCGAAACAGGGTTGTGTAAGTTGTGACCGTCGTTGCACCCCCGTCCTCGTCCGAGGGCGAACCAATCGGAGGCTCAGGTGACCTACGTCATCACGTTTCCCTGTGTGGACCTGAAGGACAAGGCCTGCATCGAGGAATGTCCCGTTGACTGCATCTACGAAGGCGATCGGATGCTCTACATCCAGCCTGACGAGTGTGTGGACTGCGGCGCATGCGAACCGGTCTGCCCCGTCGAGGCGATCTACTACGAGGACGATGTTCCCGAGGAGTGGAAGGACTACACCGCGGCCAACGCGGAGTTCTTCGCCGATCTGGGCTCCCCGGGCGGTGCCGCCAAGCTGGGTGCGCAGGACTTCGACGTCGCCCTGCTTGCCAGCGTCCCGCCGCAGGAGCACGACCACTGAGCAACGACCGGATCGAGGCTCTGGCCTCGAGGTCGGCTGCCCGATCCCTTCCGGACTTCCCGTGGGACGTGCTGGCTCCGCTGGCCGATTCAGCCCGCTCGCACCCTGAGGGTGGCATCGACCTCTCCGTCGGCACGCCGGTGGACTCGACGCCCGAGCTCGTCCAGCGGGCTCTGCGCGAGGCATCGAACGCGCCGGGCTACCCCACGGCGGCTGGTCGCGAGGAGACCCGCGCCGCCTGCTCGCGATGGCTTGCGCGATCGACCGGCGCCACGGTCTCGACCAGTGCGATCGTCCCCGCAATCGGATCCAAGGAGGTCGTGGCGGGACTGCCACGGCTGATGGGACTGAGCGCGGGCTCGCGCATTGTCATCCCGACCGTCGCCTACCCCACCTACGCGGTCGGAGGCGTGCTCGCCGGTGCGGAGGTCATCGCCTCCGACGAGCCGGAATCGGTGGACGACGTCGACCTCGTCTGGTTGAACTCCCCGGGCAATCCGACCGGAGCTGTCATGTCGGGCGAGCGCCTTGCGCAGATAGTCGCGTGGGCGCGCGAGACGGGCACGGTCGTCGCGAGTGACGAGTGCTACATCGAGCTCGGCTGGGATGCAGAGCCCATCTCGCTGCTGCATCCGTCGGTCGCCGGTGACTCCCATGACGGATTGCTCGTCCTGCACTCCCTTTCCAAGCGCTCCAACTTCGCCGGATATCGGTTCGGCTTCCTCGCGGGTGATCCGGCCCTGATGTCGGAGATCCTCCTCGTCCGCAAGCACTCGGGAATGATGGTGCCGACACCGATCCAAGCGGCCGCCGTGGCGGCGCTCGACGACGAGGCGCATGCGGCTGAGCAGAAGGAGCGCTATCGGAGGCGTCGAGGCGTGCTGGCCGCCGCAGTGACGGCGGCAGGCTTTCGGATCGATCACAGCGAGGCTGGCCTGTACCTGTGGATCTCCCGGGACGAGCCGTGCTGGGACACCGTGCGCTGGTTCGCGGACCGTGGCGTGATCGTCACGCCGGGCGACTTCTATGGACCCCAAGGAGATCGTCACGTCCGAATAGCGCTGACTGCCACGGACGACGACATCGATCGGGTGCCTGCTCGCCTGGCGTGAGTCGAATCACGGGTGCGGTTGCCTGACCCGGGGGGAGCGCTCCCGAGGCCCTCGGTAGGCTCGCAGAAGGAGGTTTCTTGTGTCTGACTACAGTCTCGCTTACCCCGACGGCCAGTTGCCGCTCCCCGAGGTCGCCTCGACCGTCGGTGAGTCGGGTATCAACATCGGCCCGCTGCTCAAGACGACGGGGCACGTGACTCTGGACCACGGGTTCATGAACACGGCGTCCTGCACGTCCTCGATCACCTATATCGACGGCGAGGCCGGGATCCTGCGCTACCGCGGATACCCGATCGAGCAGTTGGCGCAGCAGTCGACGTTCCTTGAGACGGCCTACCTCCTCATCTACGGTGCACTGCCCAGCGCAGACGAGCTCTCAGAGTTCAAGACGAACATCCGCATGCACACGATGCTGCACGAGGATCTGCGACGCTTCTTCGACGGCTTCCCGCGCGATGCGCATCCGATGGCGGTGCTCTCGTCGGCGGTCTCGGCTCTGTCGACCTTCTACCAGGACTCGCTGGACCCCTTCGATCCCCGCCAGGTGGAGATCTCCACGATCCGCCTGCTGGCGAAGGTCCCGACCATCGCGGCCTACGCGCACAAGAAGGCGGTCGGCCAGCCCTTCCTCTACCCGGACAACTCGCTGGGTTTCATCGACAACTTCATGCGCATGACCTTCGGCGTGCCGGCCGAGCCCTACGAGGTCAACCCGGTGCTGTCCAAGGCGCTCAACCAGCTCCTGCTGCTGCACGCCGATCACGAGCAGAACTGCTCGACGTCGACCGTGCGCCTCGTCGGCTCCTCCCACGCGAATCTCTTCGCCTCCGTCTCTGCGGGCATCAACGCCCTGTTCGGTCCGCTGCATGGCGGAGCAAACCAGGCCGTCATGGAGATGCTGACGAACATCCATGCCCAGGGTGGTGGGGTCAACACCTTCATCCGCCAGGTCAAGGATCGCGAGGACGGCGTGAAGCTCATGGGCTTCGGCCATCGGGTCTACAAGAACTACGACCCGCGCGCGGCGATCGTCAAGAAGACCGCCTACGAGGTCTTCGAGGCGCTCGGCGCCAGTGATCCGCTGCTCGACATCGCCCTGCGGCTGGAGGAGGTCGCTCTGTCCGATGACTTCTTCATCGAGCGCAAGCTCTACCCGAACGTCGACTTCTACACGGGCCTGATCTACAAGGCGATGGGCTTCCCGACGCAGATGTTCACGGTGCTGTTCGCTCTGGGCCGCCTGCCGGGCTGGATCGCCCAGTGGCGCGAGATGATCGGCGATCCGGACACCAAGATCGGTCGCCCTCGCCAGGTGTACATCGGCGAGCCGCTGCGCGACTACACGCCCATCACCGGCCGGTAGTTCATTGCGCCCACCGTGTTTTCACGGTGGGCGGTCCGAGATCAGCCGCTGGCGCCGATGACGCGCAGTTCAGTCGTTGGCGTGAAGCGCGGCGTTAAGACCGCCCCAGGTCCCGGTGCGCTGCACGACCTCAATGGCGCCCGTCTGCGAGTTGCGTCGGAACAGCAGATCCGAACCACCGGAGAGCTCGCGTGCCTTGGCTGACGTGCCGTCGGGCAGCAGCACCTTCGAACCGCCGGTGACATAGAGGCCGGCCTCGACGACACAGTTGTCACCCAGTGAGATGCCGACTCCGGCGTTAGCGCCGATCAGGCAGCCTTCGCCGACGCTGATGACCTCGGTGCCGCCCCCCGACAGGGTGCCCATGATCGAGGCCCCGCCCCCGATGTCGGATCCATTGCCGACGATGACTCCGGCCGAGATGCGTCCCTCCACCATCGACGTGCCGAGAGTGCCGGCATTGAAGTTCACGAACCCCTCGTGCATGACGACGGTGCCTGAGGCCAGATGGGCGCCGAGCCGAACCCGGTCAGCGTCAGCGATGCGTACGCCACTGGGCACGACGTAGTCGACCATCCGCGGGAAGCGATCCACGCCGTGCACGGTCAGATGCTGGCCCTTGCGACGCAGGTGCAGGCGAGTCTCCACGAGTCGATCGGTGGGCACAGGGCCGATGCTCGTCCAGGCCAGGAGCGGCAGGATGCCGAAGATGCCGTCGAGATTGATGCTGTGCGGACGCACGAGGCGGTGCGAGAGCAGGTGCAGGCGAAGGTATGCATCGGCGACGTCGGCCGGGGGGGCCTGCAGATCCTCAATGACGGTCGAAACCGATCGCACGGTGATGCCCCGAACCGCATCCGATTCGATACCGGACTCCAGATGGGGAACGTCCACCGGTGCGGTGCCGAGGACGGGCTCGGGGTACCAGGCCTCGAGCATGGAGTCACCGTCGTAGGTGGCCAGGCCAAGGGCGGCAGCTCCACCGGTGACGGTTGTGCGTGCGGCGGCGTCAGAAGTCATGCGGCTACCGTAGCGACGTGACCACGGCCCATGCCCTTGACCTCACCGTCGAACCGGTGTCCCTCGCCTGTGCACTGATCGATGTGCCGAGTGAGTCCCGACACGAGGCTGCTCTGGCGGACCAGGTGGAGGCGGCGCTCCTCGCGATCCCGTGGCTCGCCGTGGTGCGCCACGGCAACACCATCGTGGCGCGCACTGAGTTGGGGAGAGCCGAGAGAGTCCTCATCGGTGGCCACCTCGACACTGTGCCCGAGCATGGGAATCTCCCGCACCGACTGGCGGACGGTCTGCTGTTCGGCCTCGGCGCCTGCGACATGAAGGGCGGGGTTGCTGTGTCGTTGCACCTGGCGGCCACTCTCGCCGATCCGGTGCGTGACGTCACCTACGTCTACTACGAGTGCGAGGAGATCGATGCCAGCCTCAACGGGCTGAAGATGATGGCGGACGAGCACCCCGAGCTGCTCACCGCGGATCTGGCGATCTTGATGGAGCCGTCCAACGCGGGTATCGAGGCGGGCTGCCAGGGCACACTGCGGGTCGAGGTGCGTGCAGAGGGAAAGCGGTCGCACAGCGCTCGCCCATGGATGGGCGTGAATGCGATTCATGTCGCGGGGGAGATCCTCGATCGCTTGACGGACTACCAGGCGCGTACGCCTGTCATTGACGGGCTCACCTACCGCGAGGGTCTGAACGCCGTGCGGATCGAGGGGGGTATCGCAGGGAACGTCATCCCCGATGCCTGCACGGTCACGGTCAACTACCGGTTCGCGCCGGATCGCTCGCTGGATGAGGCGGTCGCGCATGTGCGGGAGGTCTTCACCGGATTCGAGGTGACGGTGACGGATGCGGCTCCGGGAGCCCTTCCGGGGCTGGACCGTCCGGCGGCGGCGGAATTCGTCCGTGCTGTGGGTGCTGAACCTCAGCCCAAGTTCGGCTGGACGGATGTCGCACGGTTCTCTGCCCTCGGGATACCGGCGCTGAACTTCGGTCCGGGAGACCCATCGATCGCGCACACGCGCGACGAGCATGTGGCCGTCGAGCAGATCGAGCAGTGTGCAGTGCGCTTGCGCTCATGGTTGCGGCCCTGACGCGAGGGCAGGGCCGCAACCGAGGAAGCTAGGCCTGCTTGACGGCCTCGACATCGAGCACGAGGGTGATCTCGTTGCCCACGAGCACCCCACCGGTCTCGAGCGCTGCGTTCCAGACGAGGCCGAAGTCCTTGCGGCTGATCTTGGCCGTGCCCTCGAAGCCCACGCGCGTGAAGCCGAACGGATCCAGGCTGGTGCCGATGTACTCGAACTCGACAGTCACGGAGCGAGTCACACCGTGGATGGTCAGGTCACCGGTGATGGTGACATCTGCGCCCGTGACGGCGACGTCGGTCGAGGTGAAGGTCAGGGTGGGGAAGTTCTCGACATCAAGGAAGTCGGCGGAGACAAGGTGGCCGTCGCGATCGGCGTTCTTGGTGTCGATGCTCCCTGCCTGGATGGTGACCTCCACGGAGGAGGCGGCAAGGTTCGCGCCGTCGATGGTCGCGGAGCCCGCGAAGTCGCTGAAGTTGCCGCGCACCTTCGACACCATCGCGTGACGGACGCTGAAGCCGATGGTGGTGTGGGTGGGGTCGATGGCCCAGGTTCCGGTGGTGGCGCTGAGGCCTACGTTCTCGGTCATGACAGACATGAGCGTCCTTTCAAGGGTCTTTGTGGTTGAGTGTTCAACTAGTCAGACAGTAGCAGATAGTTGAGCAGGCAACTAACCGCGGGATCGTAGAGTGCGGTCCATGCCCGCCGTATGCGTGTTCTGCGCCTCAAGCCAGACCATCGACGAGCGCTACCTGAACCTGGCATCTGAGGTGGGCCGAGCGGTGGCCGCACGCGGGTGGGACCTCGTGTCGGGCGCGGGTTCCATTTCCATGATGGGCGCTCTCGGAAGCGCCGCCCGTGCGGCCGGTGGGCACACCATCGGCGTGATCCCAGAAGCGCTGGTGGCCCGCGAAGTGGCCGACCATGATTCCGACGAGTTCATCGTCACGCGCGACATGAGGCAGCGCAAGGGCATCATGGACGAGCGCTCGGACGCCTTCCTGGCCCTGCCCGGGGGTATCGGAACCCTCGAGGAGCTGGTCGAGGCGTGGACGGCGCGGAGCCTGAATATGCATCACAAGCCCGTGGTCGTGCTTGATCCGTGGGGGGACTACGCCCACCTGCATGCGCTCCTCGACCACTGGGCCACGCGCGGTTTCGTGCGGGCCGATGCTGTTGCGCACGTGCACTGGGCAACCGAGGTGGAGGGCGCCCTTGACGCCATTGCCGCCGCCTGGTGCGGGCCAGACACCACGCCTTGACTCGAGGGCGGTCAGGGAATCGCCCGCTTCCACGGTGAACAGTCGGCCGCTTCCATGGTGAAATGGAGGGGTGTCGATCCTCTTCGCCGTCATCGCCATCCTTGTGATCGCTGGCGCCGTGGCGTACGCCACGGGCCGTGGGTCGGGGCTGGCGGCCGCTGAGCCGGATAGACGCCCCCAGGACGTCGACGACTCGACGACCTTCGACGTGGTCCTGCGCGGCTACCGAATGGACGAGGTGGATGCCCGGATCGCGCAGCTCGAGGCCGAGAACAGGGCTCTGCGTGGCCCTCAGGCCTGATCGGCAACGCCCCTAGGCCTGATCGGCAACGCCCCTAGGCCTGATCGGCAACGCCCCAGGCTCAGGACCCGACTTGGACGCCAACTGGCCCATCCGAGAT
>JAIOXK010000079.1 GCA_021741645.1 Candidatus Nanopelagicales bacterium | reverse complement strand
CGTCGCCGCGCTGTCCGGAGCCCTCCTCGGGTTCCTCGGTGTGTACATCGTCCTGCGCGGCATGAGCTATATCGGCCATGGGCTCTCGCACTCGATCTTCGGCGGGTTTGCCGCTGTTCAACTGTTCGCCGCCCAGTTCTACGCCATCGGGGCAGCCCTCTGGGGCATCGCCTCGGCACTGGCTATCAATGGCGTCACCAGGCGCACCCGGATCGGCGCGGATGCCGCCATCGGCGTGATCACCACTGCCTCCTTCGCCCTCGGCGTGGCCCTGTTCGCCAAGTTCGGCACCAGCGGGCCCGCCTTCGAGAACGCACTGTTCGGCAGCATCCTCGGCATCTCGAATGCCCAGATCATCGGGCTCTCGGTCGTCGCCCTGCTCGCCCTCATCTTCGTGGTCACCCGCTACCGCGCACTCCTGTTCGCGACCTTCGATCCCGACGTCGCGTCTGTCTCCGGAGTGAACGTGCCGCGAATCGAGGCACTGTTCATGATCGTGCTGTCGCTGTCGATTCTCGCCACCCTGACCGTGATCGGCGTGACCCTCGTGGCCGCCATGCTCGTGATCCCTGCCGTCATCGCGCGAATGCTGACCGACTCGTTCGCACGAATGCTCCTGCTCAGTACGGCCATCGGAACCGGCAGCGGCATCATCGGCATGTACGCCAGCTACTTCGCCGGAGTGCCGTCAGGCACCATGATCGTGCTGGTCGGCGCGGCGCTCTTCTGCATCGTTCTCGCGATCACCGGAGGCCGCGGCCTCCGCCGCTCCGCCGGCCTTGACTCACACCCCAGCAGCGCTCTGGCCTGACGAGGCCGTCACGCGTCGATGCGCTCCCGATCCAGACCCGCGGCGCCCTCGACGATGAAATCTCGCCGAGGAGCAACCTCGGAGCCCATGAGCAGGTCGAAGACGCACTCGGCCGCCTCGGCGTCGTCCATCGTGATCCGCCGCAGCGTGCGATGAGCAGGATCCATCGTTGTCTCGCGCAGCTGCGATGCGTCCATCTCGCCGAGACCCTTGTACCGCTGAACCGGATCCTTGATCCGTCGGCCCCGCTTCTCCGCGTCCTTCATCACCCGATGCAGCTCAGCATCCGAGTAGGTGTAGACGATCTCGTTCGCCTTGGATCCGGGCGAGATGATCTCGACACGGTGGAGCGGCGGCACGGCGGCATAGACCCGACCGGCATCGAGCAGGGGACGAAGATAGCGGTGGATCAACGTCAGCAGCAGGCACCGGATGTGGGCGCCGTCGACGTCCGCGTCGGACATCAGGATCACCTTGCCGTACCTGGCCGCATCAAGGTCGAAGGTGCGACCCGAACCAGCACCGATCACCTGGATGATCGAGGCGCATTCGGCGTTCTTCAGCATGTCCGACAGTGAGGACTTCTGGACGTTCAGGATCTTGCCGCGAATGGGCAGCAGCGCCTGATAGTCCGAGCTCCGGGCCGTCTTGGCAGTGCCCAGGGCGCTGTCGCCCTCGACGATGAACAGTTCAGATCGCTCCACTTCATCACTGCGACAGTCCACGAGCTTCGCGGGCAACGCTGACGATTCGAGTGCGGACTTGCGTCGCTGGGTGTCTCGATGGGCGCGTGCCGACACCCGGGCGCGCATGGCGTTCGCCGTCTTGTCCAGCAGCGCCTTGGTGGCGGCCTTCTCGCCGCGAGGGGGGGACGTGAACCAGCGAGTGAGCTCCTTGCTGACCACATTCGCCACGATGCGGGAGGCGGCCGGGGTTCCGAGGATCTCCTTCGTCTGACCCTCGAACTGCGGCTCGGCCAGACGAACCGTCACCACGGCCGTCAGGCCCTCCATGGCGTCGTCCTTGGAGACGCTGTCCTCGCTGGCCTTGAGCACCTTGTTGGCGCGCAGCTGGTCGTTGGCGACCTTCGTGAGGGCCCGCTCAAAGCCGGCGACGTGCGTGCCGCCCTTGGGTGTTGCGATGACATTGACGAAGGACCGTGTGGTGGTCTCGTACCCCGTGTCCCAGCGCAACGCGATGTCCACCCCCAGATCACGCTGAACCTCTTCCGGCGTCATGTGCCCCTGGGCATCGAGCACCGGAACCGTCTCGGTGAAGTGGCCCTCGCCCGTGATGCGGATGATCGGCGTGACCGCCTCGCCGCTGGACAGGTAGTCGATGTACTCGCCAATTCCGCCCTTGTGCTGGAAAGTCTCCTCCCACACGTCCGACGGGTCCCGCTCATCGCGCACGCTGATGGTCAGTCCCGGAACCAGGAAGGAGGACTGCATGGCCCGCTCCCGCAGGGCGACTCGGTCGTAGTCCGCATCCTTGGTGAACACCTGGCGGTCCGCCCACCAACGCACGCGCGTCCCGGTTCGAGTACGGGGGCACTTGCCGGAGACCTGAAGGCCGCCCTTCCGTGAGAACGCCGCGTCTGGGCCGTCCGCGTCGAAATGGCCAGGCACCCCACGCCGGAAGGACATCGTGTGGATCTTCGCGGCGCGATCGACCTCAACATCCAGGCGTGCAGACAGTGCATTCACCACCGATGCCCCGACCCCGTGGAGGCCTCCGCTGGCGCCATACGAACCCCCACCGAACTTGCCGCCGGCGTGCAGCTTCGTCAGGACGACCTCGACACCCGTGAGCTTCGTCTTCGGCTCCACATCGACCGGGATGCCCCGGCCGTTGTCGGCTACCTCGACCGAGCCATCCGAGCGCAGGGTGACCGAGATCTTGGTGCAATGACCGGCAATCGCCTCGTCAACTCCGTTGTCGAGGATCTCCCAGAGGCAGTGCATGAGCCCGCGACCGTCATTGGAGCCGATGTACATGCCCGGACGCTTGCGAACTGCCTCCAAGCCTTCGAGGACGGCAAGGTCCTTGGCCGAGTACCCCGCTGCTGCCACCTTCTTCTGCGCCACGGCGTCAACCTACCCAGCGCCTGAGGGCACGCGTCGCAGGCAGGGCTGTCTCGCGTGTCGACCGCAACATGGGCTTCCCGGCACCTGAGAGTGCTTTTGTCGGGTGGGTGCTGTGAGGTCCTTCACAATTCTCTGCGCTCTGGGCGAACGCCCTCGGCGTGGCGTCGTGGGATCGGTGAAGGCATGTAAGACTGTGGGGACACGTTTCGGGACGACGGGAGGATCCACTTCATGACGACGCTCAGCGCGCCACCCCTCCAAGCCACCGACCGTTGCGATCGATGCAACGCCCAGGCTTACGTTCGCGTCGTCCTGCCTGCCGGAACCGATCTGCTGTTCTGTGCCCACCATTGGGCGGCCTACGAGGATGCGCTTCGTCCCCAGGCAGCGGAGATCGTCGACGAGACCCACCGGCTGACCGAGCCCGCCACCGCCGACGCGTAGTTGCTAACCCTTCGGGTCACCCTCTTGTGACCCTTCGGGTCACCCTCTCGTGACCCTTCGGGTCAACGCCCCTCGAACTTCGGTGAACGCTTCTCCATGAACGCGCGCACGCCCTCCTGGTAGTCCTGGCTGGTCCACGCCGCCCGCCGGAGTTCCGTCAGCCGCTCGAAGTCATCGCTGGTCAGGGAGCGTGCGTCAGTCAGGGCTGCCATCTCCCCCTTGATCGCCCGGACCGCCAAGGGCGCTCGGGAGGCGATCCGGCGGCCGAGCTGCCGCGAGGTCTCAGTCAGCTCATCGGCGTCTGCGACCAGTCGGTTCACGGCTCCGAAGGACGCCCATTCGTCGGCACTCATCGGATCCGCCGTGAAGAACAGCTCCTTCGCCATGTTCAGCGGAAGTGCACTGAGCACGTGATTGACGCCTGAGGTGTTGTAGGGCACTCCCAGACGTGCGGGGGTGATGGCGAAGGTGGACGTCCGCACCGCGACGATCAGGTCGCAGGTGAGCACCAGTTCGCAGGCACCGCCCCATACTCCGCCCTCGACCGCCGCGATCACAGGGAATGGTGCCCGGCGCAGCCGGTGCAGGAAGCCCTCCAGGGGATTCGCCCAGGTCAGTGGGTCGGAACCGTCGACCGGCAGAGCGTCGATGGCGTACCCGGCCGACCAAGTGGAGACTCCGGGCTCGGCGCGCAGGATCAGCGCCCGGACTCCCGACTCGGCAGCTCGGTCGACCTGCTCGGTGAGTCCGGCCAGCAACTCCTCGGACAGCGCATTGCGCTTGGCAGCGTGAGCCATCGTGACCTCGACGACGGCCTCAGGCGCATCCTCGGGACCAACAAACGCGACCCCCACAATGCCGGTGGGAGTGTCAGCGCCGGACTGCTGAGCCACCATGAATCAGTCGAGGTAGTCGCGGAGCACCTGCGACCGGGATGGGTGCCGGAGCTTGGACATCGTCTTGGACTCGATCTGCCGGATGCGCTCACGAGTGACGCCGTAGACCTTGCCGATCTCGTCGAGCGTCTTGGGCTGACCATCGGTGAGTCCGAAGCGCATGCGGACGACCCCAGCCTCGCGGTCGGACAGGGTGTCCAGGACGGACTCCAGCTGCTCCTGCAACAGGGTGAAGGACACGGCGTCTGACGGCACGATGGCCTCGGAGTCCTCGATGAGGTCGCCGAACTCGCTGTCGCCCTCCTCGCCGAGCGGGGTGTGCAGCGAGATCGGCTCTCGGCCGTATTTCTGCACCTCGACGACCTTCTCGGGCGTCATGTCGAGTTCGCGCGCCAGCTCTTCGGGCGTGGGCTCGCGACCGAGATCCTGCAGCATTTGGCGCTGTACCCGAGCGAGCTTGTTGATGACCTCGACCATGTGGACCGGGATGCGGATGGTGCGCGCCTGATCGGCCATGGCGCGGGTGATGGCCTGGCGGATCCACCAGGTGGCGTAAGTGGAGAACTTGTAGCCCTTGGTGTAGTCGAACTTCTCCACCGCGCGGATCAGGCCGAGGTTGCCCTCCTGGATCAGGTCGAGGAAGAGCATCCCGCGACCGGTGTAGCGCTTGGCCAGCGACACGACGAGACGGAGGTTCGCCTCGAGAAGGTGGTTCTTGGCCCGACGCCCGTCCGTGGCGATCCACTCGAGGTCGAGTCGGGTCTTCTTGTCCATCTTGGGCTTCTCGGCCAGCATCTCCTCGGCGAACAGGCCCGCCTCGATGCGCTTGGCCAGTTCGACCTCCTGCTCGGCATTGAGCAGCGAGACCTTGCCGATCTGCTTGAGGTAGTCCTTGACCGGATCCGCGGTGGCACCTGCGACGGTGACCGTCTGGACCGGCTCATCGGTGTCGTCGACATCGGAGATGACGAAGCTCTCGTCGCCCGGCTTGCCGGTCGCGCTCTTGTCGCCGTCGACCGTCGCCAGATCCTCAGCGAGGTCGGCCTCGAGGTCGGCCTCCAGCTTCGCCGCCTCCTTCAGCGCCTCGGGATCGGCATCCTCGGCATTCGGATCGACCGCAACCACACCGTCTGTCGTCTCGACGACTTCGACCAACTGATCCTTCGACGCGGCCGTCCCCTTCTTCGCGGGAGCCTTCTTCGCGGGAGCCTTCTTGGCGGGAGCCTTCTTCGCCGGAGCCTTGGCGGCGGGAGCCTTCTTGACGGGCAGAGCCTTCGTGGCGGTGGTCTTCTTCGCTGGGGCCTTCTTTGCAGGAGCCTTCGCCACGACCGCCTTTTTCGCCGGAGCCTTCTTGGCGGGCGAAGCCTTCTTCACGGGAGCCTTCTTCACGGGAGCCTTCTTCACCGCGGTCTTCTTAGCCGGAGCCTTCTTCACGGGAGCCTTCTTGGCAGGGGCCTTCTTCGCGGTGGTCTTGTTCGGCATCGAGATGGCTGCGCCTTCCTCGCGGTTGCCCACGACAAGGGCCCGTGTCAAGCGCGGGGCTTGGTTACGGGCCGGGATTTGCCATCATTGTGCCATGCCGTCATCGCGGTGTGAGCAGCGCCCGTCCCTCCCCCACCCAGACCTCTCGGGAGTCCCGCTGGACCACCGACTCCGGGATCGGGAACGGACCCAGGCCCGCCACGGTGAATGACCCCGTCCACCGCGCCTCGCAGCTGACGAGTGTCGGCCCGGCCATGCGGAAGACATGCGTCGCCAGGGGACGTCCTGCGACCTCGACGCCGGCGAAGCTCCACGTCCATTGCGCCTGTGCCTCGACAGTGACGCGAGCGCCCCCCAACGTCCACTCACGCACGAAGGAACCGCCCCTGTGCCCTGAATCGAAAAGCGTGGGAAGTGTCGTGACGACGCCCCTCTCGGGGCGATGATCAATCCGCAGCGGGGGCAGCGCCTCGGCCAGGCGGTCAGCGAGCGCGTCGCCGGTTCGCTGGACGGTCCGCGGGCGATCCGTCATGCACATGAGGCCTAGATCCCGCCATGGCTGCCCCGCAGGGCGAAACCAGGTTCGGCGCAGGGAGCCCACCTGACAGCCCCGCGTGACGCTCAGGCACGTGGGTGCACCGTCGAAGGAATTCCCCAGATCGGACTCCACGCACGGGCTCGTTACTCGCCACGCGCAATCAGGACAGCCAGCAACGCTGGCGCGGGTGTCCTCAGGCACTCCACCGGGCAGGATCAGCCCGCCGGTGCCCACGTAGGCGTCGCGCTCGTCATCACCAACGACGGAGGCTGCCGGTGCGCTCGCGCCTGCCGGGCCGCCAGTCCACGCCTGCAGGGCCAGTGCGGCGACCACGGTTGCGATGAGTCCAAGAGCGGTCACGTGAATTGGTGGGCGGCGAGAGGACATGCCTGCACGGTAGGCAGCCCCGGGGACTGAGGAAAAGCCTCAGTTTTGCGCCTGTGGACGGTGCCGACGCACGCGGTGCAGGGCATGCGCGACGAAGACTCCGACCTGTTCGTCCTCCACGAGGAATCCGTCGTGGCCGAACGGCGAGAGGATGAGGTGCAGGCGATCAGCGCCCGGGGTCAGGTCGACGATCTCCTGCTGCAGCCGCACGGGAAAGAGACGATCGGTGTCGATGCCCACCACGGTCAGCGGCGCCGAGATCGTCCCCAGCGCTGAGGCGAGCCCGTCCCTTCCCCGCCCGAGGTCGAACAGGCTCATCGCGCGCGTGAGGCTGATGTAGGTGTTGGCGTCGAAGCGGCGCGCCAGCTTGTCGGCATGGTGATCGAGGTAGGACTCAACCGCGAAGCGACCACCGGCGTACGGATCCTCACCGTCCTGGGCCGTTCGCCCGAATCGATCCGCGAGCTCGCTCTCAGTTCGGTAGGTGAGGTGGGCGATGCGGCGGGCCAGACCCATGCCCTGATGAGGCCCCTCGCCCGCGTCCGCCTCGTAGTAGTCGCCCCCTCGAAAGGCAGGATCGGCCTCGATGGCGGCGATCTGTGTCGCATGGGTGGCAATCTGGTCTGCGCTGACGGCTGCAGTGGAACCCAGCACGAGGCCGCCGCGTACTCGATCGGGGTGTCTGACCATCCACTCCAGCACCCGCATCCCACCCAGCGAGGGACCAAGAAGAAGTGCCCACGTCTGGATACCGAGGGCGTCGGTCACCCGTCGCTCGATCTCGACCATGTCACCGACCGTGACCACCGGGAATCGACTGCCCCACGGACGACCGTCCGGAGCCAGCGAGGCCGGCCCAGTTGTCCCTTGACACCCACCCAGCACATTTGCGCAGACGACGAACCACTCATCGGTGTCGATGTCGCATCCGGGACCGACTAGGCCCTCCCACCAGCCCCCGGTGGCATGCCCTGGTCCGGCCGGGCCTGCTACATGCGAATCCCCGGTCAGGGCGTGACAGATGTAGATGGCATTGGAGCGATCGTCATTCAGCGTTCCCCACGTCTCGTACGCCACCCGCACATCAGGGATCCGCTCCCCCGACTCAGTGGTCAAGGGCCCCACGTCGAGGAACTGCCGATGCCCGACCGGGTCCCCCTCCTGCCAGGCACCGCTGGCAGGAGGGGGACCGGCGTAGGACAGGGCCCCGTATGGCGACATCGTCAGGCCTGTCGCGCAGCCGCGAAGCCGATCTCCAGATCCGCGAGGATGTCGGCGATGTTCTCGATGCCGACCGCCAGGCGAATCAGGCCGGGCGTCACCCCGGCCGCCGCCTGGGCCTCGGCACTGAGCTGAGAGTGGGTCGTGGAGGCCGGGTGGATCACCAGGCTGCGCACGTCGCCGATGTTCGCCACGTGACTGTGCAGTTCCAGCGCCTCGACGAATCGCTGCCCGGCCTCAAGTCCCCCGTCGATCTCGAAGCTCAGGACGGCACCTGTGCCCTGCGGCGCGTACTTCTGCGCGAGGGCATGCCACGGGCTTGAGGGCAGCGACGCGTAGTTGACCGACAGCACCTCAGGACGTTCCTGCAGCCACAGGGCCACTGCCTTGGCGTTCTCCACGTGGCGCTCGATGCGCAGCGACAGGGTCTCGATGCCTTGGGCAATCAGGAAGGCATTGAAGGGCGAAACCGCGCACCCGAGGTCTCGCAGCAGCTGCACGCGCGCCTTGAGAATGAAGGACAGGTTGGCCCCGAAGGCCGAGCCGACTCCGAGGTCCCGCGCGTAGACCAGACCGTGATAGCTCTCATCGGGCTGGTTGTAGTTCGGGAACCGATCCGGGTACTGGGCATAGTCGAAGGTGCCACCATCAACGATCACTCCGGCGACGGCCGTTCCGTGCCCTCCCAGATACTTGGTGGCCGAGTGGATCACCACGTCTGCACCGTGCTCCAGTGGACGAATCAGGTACGGAGTCGCCACCGTGTTGTCCACGATCAGCGGCACTCCTACCTCGTGGGCCACCGCCGCGATGGCCTCGATGTCGAGCACGTCATTCTTCGGGTTCGCGATGGACTCTCCGAAGAACAGCTTCGTGTTCGGTCGCACGGCCGCACGCCAGGACTCCGGATCGCCCGGATTCTCGACGAACGTGCACTCGATTCCGAGCTTGGGCAGCGTGTGGCGGAACAGGTTGTAGGTGCCGCCGTACAGGCTTGGGCTCGACACGATGTGATCGCCCGCCTCCGCGATATTCAGCACTGCAAGGGTCTCGGCGGCCTGGCCGCTGGAGACCAGCAGCGCTGCGACGCCGCCCTCGAGGGCGGCGATTCGATCCTCGACGACGGCCTGCGTGGGATTCATGATCCGCGTGTAGATGTTGCCGAGTTCCTTCAGGCCAAACAGGTTGGCGGCATGCGTCGTGTCATTGAACGTGTAGGACGTCGTCTGATAGATCGGCAGGGCGCGCGCGTTCGTTGCCGCATCGGGGGCCTGCCCGGCGTGAATCTGCTTGGTTTCAAAGGACCAGGTGGTGCTCATGATGTGTTCTCCTCAACAACGATGGGGCGTGACGGCATCGCCACGCGATGGTGGTGGACCCGCAGGATCCGTTGCCCATCAGGGCATCGACAGTGCCGCTCGGCGCGCGCCCAACAGGCGCGTGCGTCAGCGGCTGTGCATTCGGCGACAGCAGGACACAATGACCTCGCACGTACTCCGGGGTCTTGCCCTGTGCAAGACCCGCGCTTGCCCGATAACCGGGCCCGGTCTTCATCCGGAGCACCCCACCGCGGTGGAGGGTTGCCGTCCAGCAAGCCGGAGCTTGACGCTGGAACTCTTGACCTGCGCGGAACTATAGCGCGTCGTCCTCCGGGTTCGCATCCCCTCCCTGATCACCGTGTCGACAGATCTCCCGAGACAGGCCGGCCATCGCTCGCTGCCATTCGGACGGAGGCAGCCCCGCCTGCACGGATGCCTGCAGGATCAGGGCCATCCGGTAACTGGGATCGTCGGTGAGCGCCAACTGGGCTGCCGTGGCCGCTCGGACGCCGTCTCCGAGCAGCCACGCACACAGGCCCACACAGGTGGCAACCGGAGCAACGTCCCCGGGCGGTGCCATTCTCATCAGGCGGGCGAGTTGGCCCTGGGATCGCATGAGCGACTCCCTGTCGACGTGGCCGATCTCCCACAGGAGGGTGTCCCGTACTCGGATGTCCCGAAGGGCTCTGAGCAGGTGGGCGCACCGATGCGCAGGGTCCGCAGCATTCGGCTGAGCGACCCAGTCCAGCAGGTTCGCCAGCATCCGATCACGCCACGGCTCAAGACGGCACGCCTGCACCGGGCCTCGAGCAAGGACCCCCGTCGCCATGACCTCCGCCACGCCCATCGGGTCGGTATCAAAGGCCGCCAGCACGTTCGCTCGAGCCGGCAGCGGGGCCGAGCCCACATAGGCGAATTCCGCAGCGACCTCCGCCCGAACCATCGCGTTGATCGGGTTGCCGGCGGGCGGGCAGCAGGTCAGATCCGTGCAGAGCAGGCTCCGCCATCTGTCATGGTCGAGGACGATGACATCACGAAGCACCGGACCCCTGCGACGGGCGGTATCGGCGATCCACGCGCCCACCTCTGTCAAGGCGACCTGTGGGTCGGTCGCTGGCGGGACGGTCGCGGGCGGGACGAGAACCACGAGCACCTCGTCGGCCCGAGGAGCCGCCTGATGACCCCACACGGCATCCAGCCATGGTTCACGATCGTGGTTCGACGCAGGCAGATCGATGCGCTGGGCCAACTCGATGACCCCGTCGACGAGCCACAGCAGGACGGCACTGTCGACCGGGTGGAATCCGAGCAGGTGTGGAACCGAGCAGCACAGATACTCGGGACTCTGGAGGCTGATGCGTTGGGCTGTTGTCGTTGTCATGGCGACACCGTCGCCGACCCCACGCGGGAGGAACAGCGCTGAAATTCAGCCTGTGGATGCCTGACCAGTCCGGTGGACAGCCACCCAGTCAGGGTGCTTCGGCGTGATCGAATCGCCCGAGGACTCCCCTCGCAGCCGCCTCATAACCCAGGGCGCGGCATGGCTGCCGACCCACCGGAGATGGCCGCCCCCTCGCGACAGCACGGACCCGGGCGCCCCCAGTTCAGCGGGAGTCCGCCATGAGTCATCGGCATGGCCGAGGACCTCCAGCACCGACTGCGCGGCGAGCCGATGCCCCCTCGGCGAGAGGTGGAGTCGATCGGCATTCCACAGTCGGTCATCGTCGAATACCGCCATGCCCCAGAAATCCACCACACCACAGTCGTACTCGTCTGCGATCGCATGCACCGCCGTGTTCATCACGCGGATCCGCTCCCGGATGGAGCCCATCACGCGTGACCTGCGAGCGGGATCGCCGAAGGCGAAGATCACCACCGTCGCACCAGTCGCACGCAGCGACCGGACTCCTCGCTCAAGGGACGTCGCCAGAAGATCCACGTCGAATCCGGGACGAAGAGCGTCATTG
>JAIOXK010000006.1 GCA_021741645.1 Candidatus Nanopelagicales bacterium | reverse complement strand
TCATCCCCATTGCCTTGGGGCTGCGCGCGGCGGGCTTCCCCGAGGCGGGCTGGCTGGACTCACCGTGGCCGCTCATCGGGGCTCTCATCTCGGTGATGGTGCTCTACAACAAGGCACTCAACGACATGGTCCACGTCTCACGCGCCTACAACGGCCTGCCCCGGCTGGAGGAGAAGGCGAGTGTGGCCCAGCCGCACCGCAGCGGACTCCGCCGACTTCGCTCGATGGCGCGATTCTTCCCCTTCCATCGGGCCTACCACTCGGTCGAGCTCACGTTGCTGGCCTTCGCGGCCGCGATCGGCGATGCCATCGTTGGTGACCTCGCCGTGACGCGCCTGCTGGTCGCATTCCTCGCCGTCTTCGGAGTCCTGACGATCGTCGGACACCTCGCCTCCATTCTCTCGTCGAGTCGGCTGCGATGAGCGTGGGACTGCCTCGTTTCGGGGTGGTGGTCCTGACCATGGGGCAGCGACCCGATGACCTGCGACGTGGTCTGGAGTCGCTGCTCGGGCAGCAGGGCGTTGAGACCGACATCGTCGTGGTGGGCAACGGCTGGGTGCCGACCGATCTGCCCGAGCAGGTGCGCGCTCTTGCCCTGCCGGAGAACGTAGGAATCCCCGCGGGTCGCAATGCAGGGGTGCCGGAAGTCGAGGGGGAGCTGCTCTTCTTCCTGGACGACGACGCCTGGCTGCCCGATCCGAACTTCCTGCGAGAGGTGGCCGACCGCTTCCGGTCTGACCCGGCGCTGGGGCTGATCCAGCCCCGCGTGGTGGACGCCACCGGCCTGCCGTCGCCGCGGCGCTGGGTTCCCCGACTTCGGCTGGGGGATCCGCTCGCCTCGAGTCCGGCGACGTCGCTCTGGGAGGGAGCGGTGGCCATGCCTCGCGACGTCTTCGAGGCTACCGGCGGCTGGCCTGATGAGTTCTTCTACGCGCATGAGGGCATCGATCTGGTCTGGCGGGTCTGGGACGCCGGGCGAACCCCCTGGTACGCCGCCGACCTGATCGCCCACCATCCGGTGATCGACCCGGCTCGGCACGATGTGTACTACCGATTGACGGCCCGCAATCGCGTCTGGCTGGCCCGTCGGAACCTGCCGCTGGCCCTGGAGCCTGTGTACGTCGGCACATGGATCGCGATGACGACCCTGCGAATGCGCGACCGGCAGGCCCTGGGTGCCTGGTTCTCCGGTCTGCGCGAGGGCATCCGGGACCGGCCGCGGGGGCGCCGGCCGATGCGGTGGCGGACCGTATGGCGGATGACCCGGGCTGGCCGACCTCCCGTCATCTGACGAGCCTGGCTCACCCCTGTCGAAGGGCTCGTCTCAGAAATCGCTTGGGAAGAAACCGCCTGGGAATAGGACAAGCCCCTGACGACGGGGGAGACATCAGGGGCTTGCACTGTCGAGTTTACACGAAGCGCTGCCACGGCCAAACGACTTCGGCGGGGCGATCGGCCCGATGGTGGTGGCAAGTATCACATCCGGCCTAGGAGGCGCAGAAGGCCTCATCTCCGGTGTTCACCTGCGCCGTGTAGTCCTGCGTGATATCGAGGATCTCCACGGGCTGCACGGCCGTGAAGTCCTCACCAACGATGACCGTCAGGATGCTTCCGTGCTTCTTGTCCTTCTGCACCACGTCGGTGTCCATGGCGGCGGCGAGGGTCTTGGCTGACTGGTCCCAGTCGGGGTCATAGATGACGGTCGTCTGCGCATAGTCCGTGGAGTCGGCGTTGCCGACGTCGCGCACGACGAAGCCCTGCTTGCGCAGTTGACGGGCCACCTTCTTGGCCATCTTCGGCGTGGTGGTGCCGTTCAGGACGTCGACCTGGATCTTCTCCGGAGGTGTCTTCAGCAGGGGTGCAGAATCCTCGTCACTGCCGGTGCCCTTGGGCGGCCAGGGAGTGTCGTCCTTCATCGCCTTCCAGATGGGAGCGGCCTTCTTGGTGTTGACGCTGATTGTCGCGCCATCGCCATTCGGCTTCCACGGAATCGTCGTGAACGTGACGTTGGCCGGCTTGAGGTCCTTCAGGCTGAGCGCGAGGTCCTTGAGGTTGTTGATGTCCGCCAGTTGCGGGTCGGCCGTGAGGGATTCGGTGGCGGCGTCCAGGACGCCGAGCAGCTGCGCGGGGTTCAGCAGGGTGCCGCTGGACAGGACCTTGCGTATCAGCGAGGACAAGAACGCCTGCTGGCGACGAATGCGCGAGGTGTCCGACCCATCGCCAAGGGTCTTGCGAGCGCGGACGAAAGCCAGGGCCTCCTCGCCCTCGACCACGTGCTTGCCCTTGGAGAGCTTGAGTCCGCTGAGCGGGTCGTCCACCGGCTTGGACAGGCAGATCTCCACGCCACCGACGGCGTCGACGATTCTCTTGAACCCCCGGAAGTCGACCATCATGAAGTTGGAGATGTCGAGACCTGACATCTCCTCGACCGCCTTGACCGTGCAGCCGGGGCCGCCGATGTCCATGGCCTGGTTGAAGCGTCCCTCGTAGCCGCCGACCGTCTTGCCCTTGGACTTGCACTTGGGCAGGGTCACGGTGGTGTCGCGGGGGATGCTCACGCCGATCGCCGACGTCCGGTCTCCGCTGACGTGCAGCACGATGGTGGTGTCCGAGCGCTCGCCGCCGATCTGGGAGGCGCTGCCGAACCCGCCGTTGCCCTTGCCTGACCGAGAGTCACTTCCCATCAGCACCACGGTGAGCGGCTCGTAGGTGCCGGTCTCCTCGTCGACCGCGTTGAGGGGAGCTGTCGTGGGGTCGGAGGTGACGTTGTCACTGATGTCGACGGCGGTGATGTTGCCCTGCAGCTGCCCCATGAGGACGCTCACACCGGCTCCGATGACGGTCAGGACGAGGACGGCTGCAGAGACCAGGGCAAGCAGGATGCGTCCGACGCCTCCTCCTGAGCGGGTCATCGGCAGTTCTCTCCTTGGACGGTCTCGGGGCGGCAGTGGGAAGCCGGCCTCATGGTCTGTGCGGCCGCATGGGCCCTCGCCATGGTAAGCGCAGCGATGGTCGTCCCTGCTGCGACGCACCATGGAGGGCCACCGTTCCCCTCACGGGATTGCCTGCGTGTGGCATTTGTTACAGATGGGGCGTGTGATGCATCCTTGTGGCGTCCCGGTGTGGCACCGTGACAGGGACCAGCACCCGCGTACCCGTTCCGCTTCCCCTCGCCGGAGTCTGCTGAGGGGCCCAGATGTGAGGAGTTCTGACGTGCCCCCTCGTCGGCCACTCGCCGTGACCGCCCTCACCGGGCTGCTGGCCGGTGCGCTGGGGATCGGAAGCCTGATGGGCCCGTCCGCGGCATCGGCGGACGAGGGTGCGCCGCCTGCATTCACGCTGGACGGCGCGGGCTGGGGCCACGGGGTCGGCATGTCCCAGTGGGGGGCGTACGGCATGGCCAAGGCCGGCTATGACGCAGCCGGGATCGTGACCCACTATTACCAGGGCACTCAGGTGGTCCCGGTTCAGGACGACATGGACATCCGGGTCGCACTGCTGCATCAGACGCAGCGCGTATTCGTCCGAAGCGAGGCCATGGACCCGTCCGGCGGTGCCGTGGAGGTGTCCGTCGGTGGCAATGTGGTGGTCGGCTCGCCGCTGGACGAGTTCAAGTTCACCGTGCGTGGCGCCGACGTGGGCGTCGAGCGCACGGCCGGGGGCCAGACGGTGGATCTGGGTGCGTCCCCTCAGGTGTCGGTGCGCTGGGCTGGGACGAGGGCCCCGGGAGCCGCTGCCGGGGGGCCGACGCTGCTCAATGTCGCCCGCAAGCAGGACAACCTCGACTCCGCCGGACATCGCTATCGCTACGGGCATCTGGAGATTGTTCCGATCTCGACGAAGTCAGGCGTTCGCCTCAATGCCGTCAATGTGGTCCGCGTTCATGACGAGTACCTCTACGGAATCGCCGAGGTGTCCAGCTCCTGGCCGGATGCCGCGATGCAGGCGCAGGCGCTGGCTGCCCGCTCCTATGCGGTGAGCAAGATCGACAGTGGCGTGCGAGTGGCCTGCTCATGCCATGTGGACGACGGTGGCGGGCCCTACGCCGACCAGACGTTCACCGGCTGGGGCAAGCCGAGCGCGGCGATGGGCGATCGCTGGATCGCCGCGGTCAACGCGACTCATGCGTCGGACGTCACTGGGAACGCGATCCTGCACGAGGGCAAGGCGATTCGGGCGTTCTATCACTCCTCCAGCGGCGGAGCCACTCAGTCGGTGCAGGACGTGTGGGGAGGCACGCTTCCCTACGTGATCAGTGTTCCGGATCCGTGGATGAGGGTTCCTGAGAATCCTCATGCGGCCTGGCAGGTGGTCGTTCCGCAGGCCTCCATGGCAGCCGCATTCGGGGTGCCCGCGGTGTCCAGCGTGGATGTCAGCGAGCGGGATGCATCAGGTGCCGTCAGGCGAGTCTCTGCCCAGCTTCCCGACGGAACAGTGGTGACCCGCACCGGTCCGCAATGGGCCACGGCACTGAATCTCCGTTCGCGATACGTCAACACGGTCGACGGCAAGGTGGGCGTTCCCCTGCCGGCCGTGGCAGTCCCGTCGGCGCCCGTCGTGGAGGTGCCACCCGTCGAGGTGCCACCGGCGGAGACGGCACCGCCTGCCCCGACCGTGATGCAGCGGACTGTCTCCCTGCTGACGCCGGGGGCGATAGAAGTCAAGAAGGGCAAGCGCTACAAGGTCGTCGGTGTGGTGCGCCCGGGTCAGAGGAAGCTCAAGGTGTGGCGGCAGAAGCTGGTGGGGGCGGACTGGAAGACGGTCGAGCGGACGAGGACCAACGCCAAGGGCCGCTACCGGTTTGTCGTCAAGGATGCCGGTCGCAAGGCCGCAGGCACCTTCAGGATCCTGGTGGTGAAGAAGAACGAGGTGGCGGGGGTCAGCCCGGAGTTCGCCGTCACGATCAGGGCACGAGGCTGACGCGCAGCCTCATGCGGAGGGTGTCGGCAACCGGGCCGTGACGTTCTCCTGCTTGGCGATCCTCGCGACTGCGTCATCCTCGCCTGAACCACTGCCCGTCCCATGCGTTCCGCGGGTGAGCACGACCGATGTGTCGGCTGCCAGGGGAAGTGCCAGACAGGCCAGCCAGAGGTCGTGCGGGTCGGCGCTGTCCTCAGCGAGAAGTCGGTCGCCGGGGCGCAGGCCGAGGCTCGCCGCCAGCGAGGATGCCTCGGTCAGCACCTGCTCCTGCGTCATGTGGCCCACTGCTCCGTCGATCGCCGTCGCGTGCGCATCCGGCGCCTCGAACAGGTAGGCGTCCGGCTGGGAGCGGACTGCCACCGTGACGTCCTCGGTGCCATCCGGCAGCGGCTCGGAGATCGGGAGTCCGAAGGGATGCATCGAGACGACAGCAACGGGCGAAGTGACAGACGCTCGCACGAACTCTGCACGATCAGCGGTGGTCACGACCAGGGGCGCGTCGGTGAGTTCGGTGCGGACGACACATCCGGCGGTCCACACGCCCGCGCACCACGTCGAGCGCTGCCAGTGGAGGGGGAGGTCGAGCGCCACAGCATCGCCCGGCTCGAGGTCGAATGCGTCGCGCAGTGCGTTGGCGGTCTTCGCCGCAGCATTGGCGAGGGAGACCACGGAGAGCTCGGTGCGCTCCCCGCTGTTCAGGTGGACGTAGGTGACGAGGGGCGCGGCTCCTGAGGATCGGACCCGTCGCTGCAGGAGTGTCCAGATGTCTGTCATCTCGGCACGGTACCTGCGGAAGCCCGGGGTGGCGCGGGCGCGGCTGCCGCAGGGGGTTCGCGCGGACTGTGGCACGCTGAGGCGCGTGACTGAAGCCGTTCTCCTCGTCGGAGGCCAGGGCACGCGACTTCGCCCCCTGACCATCAATACGCCCAAGCCCATGCTGCCCGTGGCGGGTGTTCCCTTCACGGTGCACCAGATCACGCGTGCGCGCGATGCGGGTGTCACTCGCATCGTTCTGGCGACCTCCTACAAGGCGGAGGTGTTCAGGGCCTTCATCGACGATTCCGATCTGGGGATCGAGGTGGTCATCGCCACCGAGGACGAGCCGCTGGGCACCGGCGGCGCCATCCGGCATGCCCTGCCCTTTCTGGAGTCCGGTCCGGATGAGCCGGTGCTGATCTTCAATGGCGACGTCCTCAGCGGTGTCGACATCGACGGCCTCGTGCAGCACCACCAGGCCACCGGGAGCGACGTCACGCTGTACCTGACTCCCGTCGACGATCCCCGTGCGTACGGGCTGGTTCCGACCGACCAGGACGGACGGGTCACCGCGTTCCTCGAGAAGCCGAAGGCGGCCGAGGAGATCGTCACCAACAACATCAATGCCGGCTGCTACGTGTTCAAGCGCAGTGTCATCGATCGCATCCCTGCTGGCCGCCCGGTCTCGGTCGAGCGGGAGACCTTCCCGGGCCTGCTCACGGACGGTGCGCTGGTCACGGGAGTCGTCGACAGCGGCTACTGGCTGGATCTGGGCACGCCACTGGCGTTCGTCCAGGGTTCGTGCGATCTCGTGCTCGGGGCTGCCCCGTCCCCGGCCGTGCCATCGGTGGGCGACTTCCTGGCACTGCCCGGGGCGCAGATCGCGGACGATGCCCAGGTGCATGGGGGCACCGTCGTGGGCCGAGGCTCGGTCATTGCGCCGGGAGCCGTCGTCACGGGGGCGGTGGTGTTCGACGGTGCGGAGATCGGCGAGGGCGCCCATGTCTCCCACAGCATCGTCGGTGTGGGGGCCGTGGTTGGGGCAGGAACCGTGCTGCGCGGAGCGGTCATCGGCGACGGCGCCGTGATCGGCCGCGGAAACGAGCTACTTGACGGGGTCCGGGTCTGGCCGAGCGCGCAGATCGCGGACGGCACAGTGCGCTTCTCCAGCGACTCCTGAGCGATCACTCCCGCCACGAGAGGAAGTCGTCCGCCTGCCGCTCGGCGCGGGCGGGCGGTGTGCCAGCAGGTCGCCCGACGGCAACGGCGCCGAGCGGCTGCCAGGCGTCGGGAAGGTCGAGGGTCTCCCGCACGGTCTCCGGGCAGAACACGGTCGATGAGATCCAGGCCGAACCCCACTCATCCGCGGCGAGCGCGATCATCAGGTTCTGCACTGCTGCGCCGCCGGCGACCATGAACAGGTCGCGCTCATGTGCACGTCGCTTCTCGTCCGGATATTCATGCATTCCGGACAGGTCCAGGAATGGCAGGACGACGACGGGCGCCGAGCGAAGGATGTCACCGCGTGCCACGCGACGGGCGACGGCCTCGGGCTCGTAGCCGTCGATCTCGGCGAGGTCGCGACGCCAGCGATCGGCCATCGCGTCCAGCAGCCGATACCGCTGCTCTCCGTGCTGCAGCGCGATGAATTGCCACGGCGTCGTGTGGTGCGGAGCGGGCGCACTCACGGCCGCCGCGACCGCGGTTGCGATGACATGCGCAGGCACCGGTTCGTCAGTGAACGACCGCACCGTGCGCCGCGCTGCAGGGGCCGTGCGGCGTCCGACGGCCATCGCCTCAGCGGTTCCCAGGCTGAACAGGTCCTCCTCGCTGGGGCGCACCGTGGCTGCCGCTCCCGAGCCGTCCTCACTGGTGACGTACTCGGCGAGCCCGCGCAACACAGCCGCGGGTCGGCCCCGAGACTTCCCCTTGACCAGATCCGTTGCGGCGCTGATCTCGTCGGCGACGGCGATCATCGTCATCTCGAGTGTGCGACCGAACGCATCGAGGCGCCCGGTGTGGTCGTCGAGCACGAGGACTCCAGCCGCACCGATGGCGACATCACTGACGCCGAGCCGCCATGGTCGCCCCATCGTGTCGGTGATCACGACGCCGATACGGCAGCCCAGTGCCTCCTGAAGTCCGGCTCGGAGCTCTCGCGCCGACGAGTCCGGATGCGCCGGAAGGCGCACCACCTGACCCTCGTCGATGTTGCTCGCATCGATGCCGGCGGCGGCGAGGACAAGGCCCTGCGGCGTCTCGACGATGCGCGTGGTCCCTCGGGGTGTCTCCTTGGTGGCCACGACGCGGACCGTGTCGAGGGCGATGACCGACTCGCGATCGGGCGTGTTCACGATTCGGCCCTCGGCCTTGGCCACGATCTTGCTGGTGATGACGACGATGTCGCCGTCCTGCAGCCCGGTGCTGCCGTCCGGCCACTGGATCGTCTCGAGCGGTGCGCGCATCAGGGCGACGAGATCGTCCCCGGGGAGGACGTCGGGAAGCGCGTCCGGTGCCACGATCTGGATGGCATCCGATGATGGGGCGGGCACGTCCATGGCTCAGGCCCGGTCGCTGGAGGAGACACCACGTCCCGCATCCAGGCACACTCGGGCCAGATCCGCGGACGCGTCAAGATCGGTCATCATCGTCGCAGCGATGACGCAGGAGATGCCTGATGCCTCGATCTCCGATGCGCTCGCGGCGTCGGCCGTGTCGATGATCCACGCGTCCAGGAGACCCCCGCGTGCCCGCGCCCCGTAGTGCAGCGCGACGCCTGCGGCGCTCGTCTCGACGTCGATGGCCCGCAGGCACGCATCCGCCATCCCGCGCACGGGGGCGCCGCCGACGATGGGGGACACCCCGACGACGGGCGCTGAGGTGGACCGGACAGCATCGGCGACTCCCGGAACCTGGAGGATCGTGCCTATCGAGACGACCGGATTGCTCGGCGGGAAGATGACAAGGTCTGCGTCGGAGATGGCATCGAGCACTCCTCGAGCCGGAGTCGCAGTGTCGACCCCCACGAGAACGAACTCATGCGCGGGCAGTTCCGCCCGATAGCGGATCCACCATTCCTGGAAGTGCAGTGCTCGACGAAGCGGGGTTCCGTCGGCGGCGGTTGCGCCAGCGGGATCGTCGACGATCACGTGGGTCTCGGCCCGATCGTCGGACATGGGCAGCAAGGTCACACCCGGCTGCCAACGCTGGCAGAGAGCCTCCGTGACCTGAGTGAGGGTGTAGCCGGCATTGAGGGACTGCGTGCGGATGAGGTGCGTGGCGATGTCGCGATCGCCGAGACCGAACCAGGTCGGCTCGACTCCGTAGTCAGCGAGCTCGTCGCGCACGGTGAAGGTCTCGTCCTCTCGGCCCCAGCCCCGTTCGGCGCTGATGCCGCCGCCCAGGGTGTACATCACGGTGTCGAGATCGGGGCAGACCCGCAGACCGTGGATCCAGATGTCATCTCCGGTGTTGCCGACGACGGTGATGGTCGAGGGGTCAGCGGCCGACTCCACGGCCCGCTGAAGGCCTCGGATGAATCTCGATCCGCCGATGCCGCCGGCCAGCACCGTGATGAGCATCGGCACATCCTGTCAGACGGACAGCCGACCTAGCGCTGTCCCTTCTTCGGGGGACGCTCGCGCGGATGAGATGTGCGGCTCGTGAGGGGAATTTCCTTGAAAAGAGGGTATTTCTTCCCACATTTCGGGGAATTCGGGTGAATTGAGTCCGTTTTGTGAGGATCCGGCTTGACGAATGCGAACTACACGCCTGTAATACATCATCAAGGCGGCAATTGCCGCATGGGTCGAGGAGGTTCCCCGAGTGATCGACATGGCGCTTGTGCCGCTGTCTGACGTCGAGGAGTTGGCTTGGCAAGAGCGCGCTCTGTGCGCTCAGACAGATCCCGAGGCGTTCTTCCCGGAGAAGGGCGGCAGTACCCGGGAGGCCAAGAAGGTGTGCCTGTCCTGCGAGGTCCGTCCTGAATGCCTGGAGTATGCGCTGGCATCGGACGAGCGCTTCGGCATCTGGGGGGGACTGTCGGAGCGCGAGCGACGTCGGTTGAAGAAGCGCGCGGTCTAGTCCTGTTCGCGGCGGCGCGCGCCGCCGTTCGGTGCTGGCTGGCAACGTAGGGTTCATAGCGTGACCGACGATCCGTGGCGTGACGAAGATGTGCGCGACGATCCCTGGCATGACGAGGCCGGGCCCGCGGATGGCCTTTCGGCCGATGATCTCCCGAACGAGGGTTTCTCGAACCCCGACGTGTTCGATGCCGCGTCGGCATCCGACGCCGTGCTCGCTGCTGACGAGCCCGTCGTCCTCCCGTCTTCGCTCGGCACTGACGAGCAGATCACCGAGTGGTTCAGCGTCGAGGAGGGACTTAGTCGGGACGACGGCCCAGAGGCCCTCCCACGCCGCCGCCATCACGTCACCACGATCGTCGTGGCCCACGAGGGCGACGTGTGGCTGCCGGCGGTGCTCACCACCTTGGCCCACCAGACCCGACCCACCGACGACGTGATCGGCGTGGATGCCGGATCGCACGATGGCTCGCTCGCACTGCTGAGGGACTCCCTCGGCGAGGACCGAGTCGTGAACTCCCCGGAGAACGCCGGATTCGGCGCATGCGTTGCCGCGGGAGTGGCGCTCCACGATGCGCGCGTGCAGCAGGCGGGCGTGGGCGGGGCCGGCGACTCTGGTGATCCGACGTCCGCTGACGACGTCGTGTCGTGGGTGTGGCTGCTGCACGACGACAGCGCACCGGACGTCACCTGCTTGAGCGATCTGCTCACCACCGCCGATGACCATCCGTCAGCGACCGTGCTCGGCCCCAAGATCCTCGGATGGCATGACCGTCGCCTTCTTCTGGAGGCCGGGGTCACGATCTCCGGCTCGGGGCGTCGTGTGACTGGCTTGGAGCGTCGGGAGCACGATCAGGGTCAGCACGACGGTGCCCGCGATGTCATGGCGGTCAGCTCGGCCGGCATGCTCGTCCGACGCGATGTCTGGGACCGCCTGGAGGGATTCGATCCCACGCTTCCGCTCTTCCGCGATGACCTCGACTTCTGCTGGCGTGCGCATCGCGCTGACGAGCGGGTGTTCGTCGCCACCGATGCCGTCATCCACCATCGCGAGGCCTCCGCCCATGGACGCCGAGCGGACGACCTGGCCCCACGCCCGCATCGCGCCGACCGCGAGGCAGCCGTTCATGTGCTCCTGGCCCACGCGGCCACGTGGGCGGCGCCTTTTGTGGCGCTCCGCCTCATCGTGGGCAGTCTGGCCCGGGCCCTGGTGTACCTGCTGGGCAAGGACGTCATCGCCGCGCGCGATGAGGTGGCCGCCGTCATGGCGCTGGCCCTGCACCCCAGCAAGGTGCGCAGCTCACGTGACCTGATCCGCCGGACCACCACGCTGCCAGCAAGCGTCGCGCGTCATCTGCGCCCATCGGTGCGGTCGCAGGTCCGCCAGGTCCTCGAGATGGTCGGGGGGATCGCGACCACGAGTGGTTCGGCATCCGATCAGGCCTCGGTCAGCGGTCTGGACAGCGGGCCGGTGGGCGAGGACGTGGACTTCCTCGCGGATGACTCCTCGGGGCTTGTGCGACGCCTGCTGACCGCTCCGAGTGTCCTGCTGACAGCCGTGCTCGTCGTCATAGCGGTGATCGGTACTCGAGGGCTCTGGCTTGGAGAGGGCGTCCTGCAGGGAGGAGCCCTGTTCCCCGCTCCTCCAGGTGCGGGCGACCTCTGGCAGACCTACCTGAGCGCGTGGCATGACGTCGGCCCCGGATCGGCGACGCCAGCGCCGCCCTACCTCGCGGTTGTCACCGCGGTCGCACTGGTCCTTCTTGGCAAGGCGCCGGCAGCCGTGACCGTGATCCTGCTGCTCGGCATCCCGCTGGCAGGTATCGCGGCATACGTGACGATGCGTGGGCTGGTTCCGCAGAAGGGCATTCGCTTCTGGGCGGCGGCCGCCTATGCGCTGCTTCCTGCCATGACCGGAGCAGTGGCGTCCGGGCGGATCGGTACGACAATTCTCGCCATCGCCCTGCCGTTCGCGCTGAGGTCGCTCGTGCGCATCAGCGCTGAGCGAGGCACGTACCGACGAGCGGCCGGAACGGCGCTCCTGGTCGCGATAGTGATGTCCGTGTCACCGGGAGTGTGGCTGCTTCTCGTGGTCGGCGGCGTGGTGGCGGGTGGCTGGCTCGTGCTGGGTCCCACGCGCAGACGTCGCGCGGTGCTCGGTCGCCTGGCCATCGGCCTGCTTGCGCCCGTCGTGCTGCTGCTGCCCTGGTCGGGATATCTCCTGACGCATCCGTCACTGATCCTGCTCGAGCCGGGGCTCAACGGCGGTGCGATCACGGACCCTGGGCTGGCGCCCTGGCACGTCCTGCTTCTGCATCCCGGTGGCCCGGGCATGACGCCGGTCTGGATCAGCGCCGGGATCGTGGTGGCAGGTCTGCTTGCCCTGCTGCGCCGCGACCGACTTCACATCACCGGCGGCTTCGCTGTCCTCGGTGCCTTGGCGTTGGCCTTCGGTTATCTGCAGCTGATTCTCCTTGTCACTCCTCCGGGCGCCACATCCGAGGTGCGGCCGTGGCCGGGGCAGGCCACGCTCGTGCTGGGACTGGCGCTGATTGCGATGGCGGCCGTCGCGGTCCAGGGATTGCGTGACCGTTTCGTGGGCACGAGCTTCACGCTGGGTCAGCCGGTGGCCCTGCTGGTGGCGGTCGGAGCACTGCTCGCACCGGTGCTCACGGCAGGCTGGTACGCCACGGGACTGTCCACGGTGATGACGAAGGCCCCTGCCTCGCCGCTGCCCGCATTCGTCGCTGCCGACTCCTTGAGCGCCCAGGCTCCTCGGAGCCTGATCATCGCCACGGATGCGGCTGGTCGGGTGAGGTACTCGCTGCTGAACGGCGAGGGCCCGCATCTCGGGGATGCGGAGACGGGGCCGCCAGCCGAGGTGTGGGAGGCGCTCGATCCCTACGTCTCAAAGATGGTGTCTGGGCGCGGAGGCGACGAGGTCGAGGCGCTGGCCGGCTACGGGGTGCGCTACGTGGTCATGGCGGAGGGCAACTCCACTGATCTGGTCTCGACTCTGGATGCTGAACCGGGACTTCGCCGGCTCTCGAGTTCGGACGGGGAGGTGCTCTGGCGCGTGTCCGGGGTGACCACCCGAGCTCGAGTAGCCAGTGCCTCGGGACCGGCACCGGTGGGCATCGCCGCCGAGGGCACGCGAACGGCGGATCCGTACATCTCGCAGATCCTCCCCGAGGGGACGGGCGAGCGGGCTCTGGTGGCCGGGGTGACGGCGGATGCTGGCTGGCGTGCCGACGTGGTGGATGCCGAGGGCGGCGTGCGGAGCCTTCCGGCCGCAACGGTCTCGGGTCTGCTCGACTGGTCGCAGGCCTTTCCCATTCCGAATGGCGCGCCGTTGGTCGAGGTCACGTACGACGGCAGTGCTCGGGACCGCTGGCTCGTGCTCCAGCTCATCACGCTGCTCGTCCTGGTCGTGATGGCATTGCCGGAGCGAGTGCGCTCAGAGGCGGATGAGGACGTGGATCGACCCGATGCGATAGATGTCGATGCCGCCATCGCCGGGGAGGCTCCATGATCAGGCCTCGTCGACCCAGCCGTCGCCTGGACAGTGAGTCACCACGTCGTGAGACGGATCGCCTTCGTCGACCTCGACGTCGCGATCAGTCCGATCCCCTGCGCCTGTCGTACCGATGGCTGATCGGCGCGATCGGGGTTGCCGTGGTGGCCACCGGTGCCGCCGCGCTCCTGCAGCAGGCGCAGCCGACTACCACCGACGGCGCCGTGCAGGTGGAGCCGATCGGCTCGGCGGTGCTGCTGTGCCCGGAGCCCGGAGCATCATCAGACCTCGGTGTCCGCGTGACGGCAGCGGTGGTGCCGGGTCTGCCAGGCCAGAACGCCGAGGGGGATGAGGGCTCGGCTGGGCTGCGCACGCTGCCCGGCAAGGAGTCGGCACAGAGCAGGATCCGCGTCCCCGGCGGGCAGGCGGAGATCGAGGCCTTCGGCAGCACTGCCCTGCCCCCGATCGAGGCCTACGGCGAGGGAAGCCTCGCCCCGGGGCTGGTGGCCGATCAGTGGGGCCGCGACCCGAGCGGGGCTGGCCGCAGCCTCGCGAGCACCGACTGCGCCGTCGCTTCCTCGGAGTTCTGGTTCGTGGGCGGCGGAGCCATTGCCGGACGGCGGACACGGATTGTCCTCGTCAACCCTGATGAGAATGCGGCCATCGTCGACCTCATCATTCGCGGTCCGGGCGGCATCATCGACGCACCGGCGGGACGGGGTCTGGTCGTGCCCGGCCAGGAGCGTCTCGTGGTGCGGCTCGACGTGCTCGCGCCCGGTGTGCCAGCGACAGCCGTGCAGGTGCTGGCCCGAACCGGACGCGTCGGGGCGGCAGTCGACGACGAGCAGCGATCGGGTCTGACGAACGTCGGCAGCGACTGGATTCCACAGGCGGCTCCACCCTCACGCACGGTGTACGTCCCGGGAGTCATCAATGGAGACGGCGCGCGCGTGCTGTCGGTCACGGCTCCCGGTGACGATAACGCGGTGGTCGACATCGAGATCATTGCGGAGGACGGCACCTACGCTCCCGCTGAGCGCTCGCGCATAGAGGTCTCGGCCGACTCGGTCGTCGCCATTGACATGTCACCGGTTCTCAACCGCGAGCCGGCCACCCTCAAGCTGACCTCCGACGTGCCGATCGTGGCGGGAATGCGGCAGTTCTTTGGCAATGAGACGTCCTTCACGGCTGGCGCACTGCCCTTCACCGGCTCGGCTGCGGTCTCGGGTCTTCCGGTTCGAACGGCGACGGAGGTGCGGGTTTCGATCGCTGCACCCGAGGAGGAGGCCTCCGTCGAATTGTCACTTCTTCCCTACAAGCGGGGACGTGAGGCGGCCGAGCCGACGGGGGTGCGGACCATCACCATTCCCGCTGGCACGCTGAAGTGGGTCCGCGTCAGTCCACCTACGGGCGTCGACTGGTACACCGCGGTGGTCACGACACAGGAAGGCTCCGGCCCGATCGTCGTCGCGCACCGACTGAAGGAGAAGTCCCGCTTCGGAGATCTGGTCACGGGCTACCCGTGGCCTCCGCTGCGCACCGAGGTCGTGATCCCGACGTCGGTGCAGGACCCTGCAGTCGGGATGCGCTGAAACGCTCCGGCGTGCCTCGCGGGTGCAGTGCCGTGAAGGGACTAGCGTGCCGTGCGTGAGTCGTCGCCGATGCTCGAAGCCGTCCTGCAGCGGTGCCGCTGTGGCGACGCTGACGTACGTGTACGCCGACTCCACGGCAGTCCTCGGACCGCTGGCGACCTACGCCGAGCCGCACTGCTACGACCTCTGCCAGATGCACAGCGAGCGGCTGACGGCCCCTCGAGGCTGGGAGATCGTCCGCATCACGCCGGACCCCGACGCCCTCAAGCCCTCGAGCGAGGACCTCGAGGCGCTGGCGAATGCCGTGCGCGAGGCCGCGCGGCCGCGGTATGAGCCGGGCCAGCCGCTTCCCACCGAGGTGCCGGTCGGCTCGGTCGAGGTCGCGCGCCGTGGTCACCTCCGAATGCTCGCCAGCGTCGACGATCCCCGGGGTAGGGGCGAAGGAGTCGTGGCAGAGAGTACCGGTGAATCCGGACCAGACGATCACCTGTTCGTCGACTTCGACGACTGACGGTCGGGGGCCCCGACTGCGTGGGCTTCACCGCAGTGGCCTCCCGCAGTGCGCCCCGGCCGATAGCCTTGGGCGGTGCGCAACCTAGATCAGATCATCAAGGCCTATGACGTTCGGGGCACCTACCCCGATCAACTCGACGAGGACCTCGCCCATGCGGTGGGTGCCGCCCTTGTCAGGGTCGTGGGTGCGGCCGCTCGAGACGGTGGACCTGGCGCCGTCGTGATCGGCCACGACATGCGCCCGTCGGGCCCTGGACTCGTGGCCGCGTTCGCCGAGGGTGTGCGCGAGCAGGGGTGCGACGTCATCCTGATCGGACTGGCCAGCACCGACGGGCTCTACTTCGCCTCGGGCAGCCTCGGGCTGCCGGGTGCGATGTTCACGGCGAGCCACAATCCTGCCCAGTACAACGGCATCAAGCTGTGCCGCCCCGGCGCGGCGCCCGTGGGGCAGGACACCGGTCTTCGCGAGATCCGCCAGCTGGTCGAAGGGGGAGTGCCGACCTACGACGGCCCCTTGGGCGAGGTGTCCGAACAGGATCTGCTCGTCGGATATGCGCAGTTCCTCCGCGGCCTCGTCGATCTCTCCGGCAGCAGGCACCTGAAGGTCGTGGTCGATGCGGGCAACGGGATGGGCGGATTCACGGTGCCCGCCGTCCTGGGCGATGCGGCGGGCCTGCCGCCGCTGCCCCTTGACATCGACGAGATGTACTTCGAACTCGATGGCACCTTCCCGAACCATGAGGCCAACCCGATCGAGCCGGAGAACCTCCGCGACCTTCAGGCACGAGTGCGCGAGACCGGTGCCGATATCGGCCTTGCCTTCGACGGCGACGCTGATCGCTGCTTCGTGGTGGACGAGCGCGGCGAGCTCGTCACCCCCTCGACGCTCACCGCCCTGATCGCCGCCCGCGAGCTGGCCAAGCATCCGGGCAGCCCGGTGATCCACAACCTCATCACGTCTAAGGCGGTTCCCGAGGTGATCGTCGAGAACGGTGGCACGGCCGTCCGCACGCGAGTAGGCCACTCCTTCATCAAGCAGACGATGGCCGACACCGGAGCCGTCTTCGGCGGGGAGCACTCCGGACACTTCTACTTCCGTGACTTCTGGCGCGCTGACTCCGGGATGCTCGCGGCGATGCATGCCCTCGCGGCGTTGGGCGAGACTCCGGAGGGCACGGCCTTGTCCAGCGTGCTCGCTCCGTATGACCGCTACTGCGTCAGCGGCGAGATCAACACGACTGTTGCCGATGCGACGGCGGCGACCGAGGCGATCCGTCAGGAGTTCGCCTCGCGGGCCGTCGACATCGAGGACTTCGACGGCATGACGGTCACCGGCGACGACTGGTGGTTCAACGTGCGCCCCAGCAACACCGAGCCGCTGCTGCGACTCAATGTGGAGGCGGCCGACGAATCCGCCATGGCAGCGCTGCGAGACGAAGTGCTCACCGTGATGCGTGAAGGAGCCTGACGTGGCCGATGTGACCAGTGCCCTGGGTATTGCACCTGAGCTGTGGGACCTGCTGGCCTGTCCGTGCCCTGCGCACGCCCCCGTGCGCCCCGACGAGGGGACCGGCCGCATCATCTGCACCGACTGCGGTCGCAGTTTCGAGGTGCGCGACGGCATTCCGGTGATGCTCCTGGACGAGGCGATGCTTCCCGACGGACAGGGCGACCTGCTGGGCGGAAGCTGACGTGCTCCTCGTGCGTGGTGCCGTCAAGGCCTATGACTGGGGTCTTGTGGACGGCCTAGCCCGATGGTCGGAGTCAACGGGGGAGCCACAGGCCGAACTGTGGTTCGGGGTCCACCCAGGCGGTCCCTCGCCGCTGCTCGACGGCAACTGGCGGCCCACGGGGGAGCACCTGGGCGATCGCTTCGACGTGGAGGCGATCCCGCTTCTGGTGAAGCTGCTCGCAGCGGCCAAGCCGCTCTCGGTGCAGGTGCATCCGCGCCGGCATGTCGCTGCGGACCAGTACGCCCTGCAGCGTGAAGACGAGCCGGTGATCTACACCGATCCGTTCGAGAAGACCGAGATGCTCATCGCCCTGGAGGACTTCGAGGCGTTCGCCGGTTGGCGCGCCGTGGACCAGTCGATCGCCTTCCTGGAGGCGATCGAGGGGACGCTGCTGGCCGTCCGATCGCTGCGAACCGGCACGTTGGCCGACGCCATCCGAGTGCTGCTCGAGCTCGGAACGCCCGAACGCATCGCCTCGCTGCCGGAGGCCGCTCGCGTCGCGAGTCTTCCCGATGAGCAGGTGGCCGCCTATGCGACCGTGGCTGATCTGTATCCCGATGACGCGGGTGCCCTGCTGACGCCGTTGCTGGACTACCTCAGGCTCGCACCGGGGGAGGCTGTCTACGTGCCCGCGGGCGTGCCGCACAGCTACATCCGCGGGACTGGACTCGAGGTCATGTCGTCCAGTGACAACGTGGTTCGCCTTGGCCTGACCTCCAAGCCCGTTCACGTCGATCACGCCATCGCCGCTCTGGTGCCTGACCTTCGACCGCAGGTTCTTCGAACCAGCCACGGCGACCTCATCTGGCCCATTGACTCCCCGTTTGTCGTGCGCGTGCTGCGAGCCGGCGAGGAGAAGATCCTCTCCGGGTCGTATCGGATCGTCCTGCTGATCGAAGGAGCGGCATCCGTGGAGTCGGTGAATGCGGAGACGTCCCTGCGTGAGGGAACAGCGGCAGTCATGGATGCACGTGATCCGGACGCACTGGTCCGTGCGGATGGACTCGTGGCGATCATCCAGTCCACAGAACGTTGAGGGAGCAGCCGTGAGCACCGAGGGTGGAATCAAGGCGGTGGTCGCAGCCCTGTTCGCCAACCTGGGCATTGCGGTTGCGAAGTTCGTCGCGTTCGCCTTCACCGGTTCGTCGTCGATGCTGTCCGAGGCAATCCACTCCCTTGCCGACTCGGGCAATCAGGTGCTGCTGCTCGTCGGCAACAAGCGCGCCAAGAAGAGGGCCGACGAGCAGCACAACTTCGGATACGGACGCCGTCGCTACGTCTACGGCTTCGTCGTGGCGATCGTCCTGTTCCTCGTCGGCGGACTGTTCTCCCTCTACGAGGGCTGGCACAAGTGGCAGAACCCCGAGGCGCTCTCCGACTGGTGGATCGCCGTAGTGGTGCTGCTGGTGGCGATCGGCCTGGAGTCGTTCTCGCTGCGCACCGCGATCCGCGAGGCGAACCGCTCACGTGGCAAGCGATCGCTCGCGAAGTTCGTTCGTGATGCCCGTCAGCCTGAGCTTCCGGTGATCTTGCTCGAGGACATCGGCGCACTTGTCGGCCTGCTGTTCGCCCTGCTCGGCGTGGGGCTTGCGGTCATCACCGGCAACGGGCGCTTCGACGCCCTGGGGGCCATGTCGGTCGGCACGCTGCTCGTCGTCATCGCGATCTTCCTCGCCATGGAGATGACGGCCATGCTGGTGGGCGAGAGTGCACTGCCCGAGGAGGTGTCGGCGATACGCACCGCCTTGGAGCGCTCGGAGGGTGTCACCCGCGTGATCCACCTGCGCACCCTCCATGTCGGTCCCGATGAGCTTCTGGTCGCTGCCAAGATCGGGGTGGCGCACGGCGACACGGGACTCGAGATCGCCAAGGACATCGATGATGCCGAGGCGGCGATTCGAGCGGCGGTGCCCACGGCGGCCTACATCTTCCTCGAGCCGGACATCGACCGGCAGGCCTGAGGACTCAGGAGCCTTCCCGCTCGCAGGGCCGACACGGGCACCGGTGCCGCGCGGCCGATTCGGCGGATTTCCCGATCATCTGGCAGACTTGGGCCAGCCCCAGCGGTCCGGAGCCCTGGTTCCCGCGGTGGCAATTCGCAGTTCAACCCAAGCGAACCATCGAAGCCTCGTGCCGTTCGCACAGACCTGATCCACTCTCACAAGGAGTTCCGCATGTCCGTGTCCAAGCCCGACGGCACCCCCGACTACAAGGTCGCCGATCTGAACCTGGCCGAGTTCGGCCGCGACGAGATCCGTCTCGCCGAGCACGAGATGCCCGGCCTGATGGCCATGCGCGCCGAGTACGGCGCCAGCCAGCCCCTCAAGGGTGCTCGCATCACCGGCTCCCTGCACATGACGGTGCAGACCGCCGTCCTCATCGAGACCCTGACCACCCTGGGCGCCGACGTGCGCTGGGCCTCCTGCAACATCTTCTCGACGCAGGACCACGCAGCGGCCGCCATCGTGGTCGGCCCCAACGGCACGGTTGCCGACCCGCAGGGCGTGCCCGTCTACGCCTGGAAGGGCGAGACCCTGCCGGAGTACTGGTGGTGCACCGAGCAGATCCTGATGTGGCCGGATGGCGCGGGCCCCAACATGATCCTCGACGATGGTGGCGATGCCACGCTGCTCGTCCACAAGGGCAAGGAGTTCGAGGCGGCAGGCGTCGTTCCGCTGCCTGACGCCGACACCTCCGAGGAGTACGCCGTCGTCCTCGAGACTCTGCGCCGCTCGCTCACGGAGGATCCGCAGCGCTGGACCACCATTGCCGCGGGCATCAAGGGCGTCACCGAGGAGACCACGACCGGCGTGCACCGCCTCTACGAGATGATGCGCGAGGGTGCGCTCCTCTTCCCGGCGATCAACGTCAACGACTCCGTCACCAAGAGCAAGTTCGACAACAAGTACGGCTGCCGCCACTCGCTGATCGACGGCATCAACCGTGCGACGGACACGCTCATCGGCGGCAAGGTCGCTGTTGTCTTCGGCTACGGGGATGTAGGCAAGGGCTCGGCCGATTCACTGCGCGGCCAGGGCGCCCGCGTCATCGTCACGGAGATCGATCCGATCTGCGCACTGCAGGCCGCGATGGACGGCTACCAGGTTGCGCGGCTGGAAGACGTCGTCGAGCAGGCTGACATCTTCATCACCGCGACCGGCTGCTACGACGTCATCAAGGTCGACGACATGGCGAAGATGAAGCATCAGGCCATCGTCGGCAACATCGGCCACTTCGACAACGAGATCGACATGGCCGGTCTGATGGCGCTGCCGGGTATCGAGCGCAAGACGATCAAGCCGCAGGTGGACGAGTTCACGTTCCCCGACGGTCACTCGATCATCATGCTGAGCGAGGGCCGGCTGCTGAACCTGGGCAATGCCACGGGGCACCCGTCCTTCGTGATGAGCAACTCCTTCACCAACCAGGTGCTGGCGCAGATCGAGCTGTTCACCAAGCTCGATCAGTACCCGCTGGGCGTCTACACGCTGCCCAAGCACCTCGACGAGAAGGTGGCTCGCCTGCACCTCGACGCCCTCGGGGTTCGGCTCACCGAGCTGACCAAGCCGCAGGCGGAGTACCTCGGCGTGGATGTCGCTGGCCCGTACAAGCCGGAGCTCTACCGCTACTAGCAGTCACGTTTCACCGAAACCTGCAGGTACGGTCGCACCGCGCGCCGGTTGTGACCATGCCTGCAGGTTTCGGCGTTCTACGACCCGTCGGCCTTCCCCCATTTTGGCTGGCCTGGGATGCGCGGGCGGAATTCCGAATGCCTGATGTTCGGGAAACCCCACACCTGCCGCCGACACTGCATTTCGGGTTGGGGTTCGGGGCTCTGCCCGCCTAGGGTCCGAGGGCCTCATCACTCGTTGCCAAGGAGATCCCCCATATGCGCCGCGCCCTCGTCGTCCTCGCTTCCCTCGGCCTCGGCCTCGGAGCCATCGCCCTCGCCACCCCCGCGCAGGCCGCGTCCTCAATAACCGACAACGGGGATGGATCGGTGACGGTCGCTCTCGACCCGAACGACGCCGTCTACTTCTGCTCCTCATCGACGGCAGCAGGAGCGTGCGGACCCTCTGGCGGCGGTCTGTAATCACTCTTTTCGACGCCTACAGGCGGCACGTTCACGGGAGGATCAGTGTTGGTCCCAACCCCGGATGTTCTGACCGCTGGTTCGTACACAGTCGTTATTCGTGACTACACCGCGTCGCCCTACACGATTACTGCACAAAGTTCACCTGTCGTGATCACGGGAGGAGGCGGCGGCGGAGGCTCAGATTCGTCGGGTGGGTCAGTGCCGGCATCGGTGATGCAGCAGTTCGGTCTGCCCGCCGCGGGAACTTGCGACGAGGCTGCTCCTGAGAGCCTGAACTGGGCCGGTGTGGCCGCAGGCGGCTGGAGCCAGTCGTGGGGCTCGTGGGAGGGCTACGCCGGCCCCGTGTGCACCCGCACCATCTCGTACTCCTCCAGCCGAGGAGGCTGGGTCGCTGGCTAGCTACTTCACTAGCTCTGTCACCGAAACCTGCAGGTACGGTCGCACCGCACGCCGGTTGTGACCATGCCTGCAGGTTTCGGCGTTCTATGACCCGTCGGGCTCGGTAACCTCGGCCGCTCGTGCCGCCTCTGCCTGCTCCTGGTCGATCATCGCCTTCGTGATCTTGTTCTGCCGGTAGAGCAGGACGAAGCCGCCGATGGCGATAGCGCCACCGAGGACCGCCCACCCGGTGTTGTTGCTCATCTCACTGCCTTGCGACACACCGATCCCCTGGAAGAACCAGACGCCTCCGATGACCAGCATGACGGCACCGATAGCGCGGGGCATGGGGCTCATGCGAAGCCAGGCATTGGTTGAGCGGCTCTTGGGAGTCGATGAGGGGGCCATGTCCCGACCGTACCTGCCCCGCGACGCCCACTGACCTAGTGTGGCCGGATGCCGTCCAGTTCCGAGCCCGCCGACTACCCCGGGTGCCCGGCGACTGTCACGGATGCCCTGGCGTCGGGCAGGGTCCTGCGGTTCCCGCGGTGGGGGCTGTGGGATGTGCTCATCGGACTGGGCGCTGCGTTCGTGCTGGCCTTCGTCGTCGGGGGTCTGCTGTGGTGGATCGATGCTCCCGTGGCCGTGCAGATCCTCGTCGGGATCACCGCACCCTGGCTGGTGCTGTGCGGGTGGCCGATCCTGGTCACCATGCGTCGAGGCAATGGCCCGCGCATCGATCTGGGCCTGCGGCTGACGTGGGCTGACACCGGCTGGGGACTTCTGGGGGGTCTGGTCGCCCTCGTGGCCGCGGGCCTGGCCGCGGTGGCCATGCAGGAGCTCGTCCCCGATCTGACCTCAGCGGCGGCCGATGCGGCCGATGAGCTGGAGGTGGCCACGGGCCGCCCGGGCATGGTGCTCTTCGCCGCGCTCGTCATGGTGGGAGCCCCTGTGGTGGAGGAGTTGTTCTTCCGCGGGCTGTTCTTCGGCGCCCTGCGCAAGCGGGGCGTGGGAGCCGTGCTGACGATTGTCATCACGGCGGTGGTCTTTGCCGGATTCCACCTCGAGCCCCTGCGATTCCTCGTGCTTCTACCCACAGGCCTCGTCCTGGGCTGGGTTCGCTGGCGCACCGGATCCACGGGGGCCGCCATGCTCACCCACGGGATGGTGAATGCGCCGGGAGCCATTGCTCTGCTCGTGGGCGTGCCGGACGTGTCACCATAGGCAGATGACGGTTCCCGCTGGCAGCACCAACGGCTCTCGAGGCCGGGTCCTGGTCGTCGATGACGATGCGGCCCTCTCGGAGATGCTCGGCATCGTCCTGCGGGGTGAGGGGTTCGATCCTGTCTTCTGCGGCAATGGCACCGACGCGCTCCAGTCGTTCCGGGACTCCAAGCCCGATCTGGTGCTGCTGGACCTCATGCTGCCCGGTCTCGACGGTGTGGACGTGTGCCGAGCGATTCGGGCTGAGGCGGGCACTCCCATCGTCATGCTGACGGCGAAGAGCGACACCGTTGACGTCGTGGTCGGCCTCGAGTCGGGTGCGGATGACTACATCGTCAAGCCGTTCAAGCCCAAGGAGCTCGTGGCCCGCATTCGCGCGCGCATTCGACGCACAGACGCTCCGGCGGCGCAGGTGCTGACGGCCGGAGACCTGGAGATCGACATCTCCGGACACACGGTGTGCCGCAACGACGAGGTGCTGTCCTTGACGCCCCTGGAGTTCGATCTGCTCGCGTGCCTGGCGCGCAAGCCGGGGCAAGTATTCACGCGCGAGGTTCTTCTCCAGGAGGTCTGGGGATATCGCCATTCCGCTGATACGCGGCTGGTCAATGTCCACGTGCAGAGGCTGCGGGCCAAGGTGGAGCGTGATCCGGAGAACCCGGAGATCGTGCTCACGGTGCGCGGCGTGGGCTACAAAGCCGGCCCGGCCTAACCGACTCTCCCGCCCATGACGCATCTGCTCCTGGTCGTGCCCCGCGTGCTGCTGGCGGTGCCGCGCGCGATCGGACGACTGTGGGGGCGATCCCTGTGGCTTCGTGTCACCATCACCACTCTGGTCCTGTCCCTGATCGTCGTCGGTGTCCTGGGTCTGTCTCTGCTGTCGCGCGTGACGACCGGGCTTCTCGATGCCAAGGAGCGAATCTCCGTAGGCGAGGCGACGGCCGGGCTTGGCGAGGCCCTGCGCCTTCTGGACGCATCCGACACGGGGCCCTCGACACCAGCACCCGAGCGAATTGTGGACGGCGTTGTGAGCGCGCTCGCTGCACGCGCCGGGTCACCGGCGACCTTCGACGTGCTGCTTCTGTCATCGCAGTTGGGCATCGATGCCCCCGAGCGCGGCACCAACCTCGTGGCGGAGTCGTCCGTGCCTCCCGCCCTTCGGGCCGCGATCGTCGACTCTGGCCGTCAGTCGTGGACCTACACCGACATCCGCTTCCTTGATGGCCGCAGCGCACCGGGACTCGTCGTCGGCGCTCCGCTCTCGGTTCCCTCCGTAGGCGCCTATGAGCTGTACTACCTGTTCCCCCTCGGGCAGGAGCAGAGCACCCTGGATCTCGTCCGCTCTGCTGTCATCGTGACGGGCCTGCTGCTCGTCCTGCTGCTGGCCGGCGTCGCATGGCTCGTCACCCGACAGGTGGTCCTGCCTGTGCGCGCAGCATCCCGAACCGCAGCCCGATTGGCCGACGGCAATCTTGCCGAGCGTATGCGCGTCAAAGGCACCGACGACCTGGCGAGACTCGCAACCTCCTTCAACGCCATGGCCGAGAGCCTGGCCAACCAGATCCGTCAGCTGGAGGACCTGTCTCGGGTGCAGCAGCGCTTCGTCTCGGATGTGTCCCACGAGCTGCGCACGCCGCTCACGACGATTCGCATGGCCGCCGATGTCGTCTATGACGATCGTGACCAGCTGGATGCGCCAACGGAGCGCGCGGTCGAACTGCTGCAGAACCAGCTCGATCGATTCGAGGCGCTCCTGTCCGATCTGCTTGAGATCTCGAGGTTCGACGCGGGTGCTGCCGTCCTCGATGACGACCGGGTTGATCTCGTCGGTCTCGTGGAGAGGGCGATTGCCACCGCCTTGCCGCTGGCCGAGCGGGCGGGCCTGGACATCCGGCTGGTCACCACGGACAAGGATTGCTTCGTGACCTGCGACCAGCGCAGGGTTGATCGCGTCGTGCGCAACCTTCTGGAGAATGCCATCGAGCATGGCGACCTGCGGGGGATCGATGTGCGCATTGCGCATGACGAGCACGCTGCCGCCATCTCCGTGCGTGACTTCGGAGTAGGCCTGCTTCCGGGCGAGTCCAGCCTGGTGTTCAACCGCTTCTGGCGGGCTGATCCTGCCCGCGCACGCACCACGGGGGGAACGGGACTGGGCCTTGCGATCTCGCTGGAGGACGCCCGTCTGCACGGAGGCTGGCTCGAGGCGTGGGGCGAGCCGGGCAAGGGTGCCTGCTTCCGCCTGACGATGCCGATCGACCGCCAGCAGGAGATCGCCGAGTCCCCCTTGCCGCTGGAGGATGTGCCGCTGCCCGTGCCGCCCGAGGTGTCGAGCGAGCAGGAGGCCGACCGTGCTCCTGGGGGCAAGGGGGACCCTCCCAAGAATGGATTGAACCAGGATGCGTCGAACCATGACGGGTCGAACCATGATGGGTCGAACCATGACGGGTCGAAGTCGAGCCCGGCGGCGAGCTTCGTGATCGAGGGGGTCGATCCATGATCGCCGTCACGTCGTCGAGGACGACGCGAGTGTCGAGAGCGACGAGAGCGACGAGAGAGACGACGCCGACCCGCTCCCGGTCTGTGCCTACCAGGGTCACTGCCACGATCGCGCTGCTGATCAGCAGCGCGCTGATGGCAGGGTGCGGCGTCGTGCCGACCTCGCTGTCGGCCCAGGTGCCGACCTCCGGGCCGATCGAGCAGGGGGAGCAGATCGGGGTCGACCCGGAAGACCAGTTCATTCGGGTCATCGCCCGCGAGCCTCGCCCCGGCATGACGGCCACCGAGGTGGTGGCGGGTTTCCTGGACGCGTCGGCATCCTTCGACGGCAACCATGCGGTTGCTCGCACGTACCTGACCCCGGAGGCGAGTCGCACGTGGGACACGGATGCGGGTGTCACGGTCTATGAGGGTCGACCTGCTCTGACCGTGCTCGGCGCGGCCGTGTCCTTCGAGGCTGCGCATTCGGGTTCCATAGAGACGAGCGGTCGTTATGTGGTGGCGGCACCGGGGTCGCAGGTGCGCACGACGTTCTTCCTCGACGACGTCGACGGCGAATGGCGGATCGCGCGCCTGCCCGCCGGCCTGCTGCTGTCCCAGGCGGACGTCGATCGGGCGTTCCGGGACTTCAACGTCTTCTTCTTCAATCCGGACTTCTCCATGCTGGTGCCCGACCCGCGCATGATCCCGGTGATTGGTCCGGGACTTGCCACGACGCTGGTGCGGCGGCTGATCACCGGACCCACAGAGTGGCTGCAGCCGGCCGTGCGGACGGGCCTGCCGCCGGGCGTCCGGCTCAACATCGATGCTGTGCCGATCGAGAGCGGTGTGGCCAGGGTGGATCTCACGGCCAATGTCCTGGAGGCTGACGACGACACGCGGACGGCACTCTCGCAGCAGATCGTGTGGACCCTCCGGCAGCTTCCGGAGGTGCAGGCGGTCGAGATCACTGCGGTGGGACAACCGCTCCTGCTCCCGGGGGTGCCGAGCCCTCAGCCGCGTGACTCGTGGCCCCAGGTCGACCCGAACGCCATGCCACTGGGGTCCCGCGGCTACGCCACTCGCCCCGAGGGCGTGGTGGAGCTGCAGACCAACGGCGTGCTCACGGTTCCGGGTGGGGCCGGCGAGGGAGAGGTCACCCTGATCGACATCGCCGTGGCCGCTGACTCGGGCTCCGTGGCGGGAATTGACACCGAGGGCGCCGTCTGGCGGTCGCGGCTGTCCTCTGGTGCGGCGATGATCAAGATCCGCGAGCAGGGCCTGGCCTCAAGTCTGGCGTTCGATGGGTCCTCGTCGGTGTGGGTGGTGGATGTCGATGAGGGGCTCGTCGCGGTATCGGCCGCCGCGCTCTCGCGCGAGATCAAGGTGGATGGGCTCCTGGGACGTGCGGAGCTTCGAGCGGCTGTTCCCTCCAGGGATGGCACCCGTGCGGCACTGATCGTCCAGCGTGGTCCGCGAACCGAGCTGCTGATCGCGCGGATCGTCCGATCGTCTGTCAGTGCTTCCGGCATCACGGTGGAAGCGCCGCAGCGAGTCGAGGCGCGACTGGCTGAGGTCGTTGACGTGGCGTGGGCGGACTCGGACACGCTGTCGGTTCTCGGCAGTGAGAGCGCGGGGAGCCTTCAGGCTTTCGACGTCGGCATCGCGCGCGGCATGACACGGCCGAACGGGGCCCCGGAGGCCCCGGTCAGCGTGGGAGCGGCACCGGGACTGCCGACGCTGGTGGGCGCAGCTGATGGCCTGGTCTACGAGATCGTCGGCGGCACGTGGGTCGAGCGCGTGCGTGGTTCAGCGCCTACCTACCCGGGCTAGTAGCGCCTGACGTCCGGCCCTCGGGCAGCTGATGTGCCAGGGCGACGACGCCAGTGACCTGCACGCCTCCATCCCGCAGCGCCCGGCAGGCCTCCAGTGCGGTCGCTCCCGTCGTGACGATGTCATCGACGACGAGTACCTCGGCAGACCAGACCTGACCCACGTAGTCGGCTCGTAGGCACATGGAGCCGCTGACCGCCTGCGCTCGACGATGTCGGTCAAGGCGCTTGAGGGGTTGGTGATCGCGAGTCCGCGTGACCGCGGGCAGGGAGGAGCACTGGACTCCGCGGGACTTCAGGCTCCGCTGTGCCTCGGTGAGCAGGTCTCCCAGCGCGTCGAAGCCTCGACGAGAGCGGCGGTGCGCGGGCACGGGCACGAGGATGGTGCTCGCGTTGGGCCGGGTGTGTGAGCCCCGACCGGCGTTGGTGCTGAGTTGGCCTGCGGCGAGTGCCTGCACGATGGCATCGGCGAGGAGGATGCCCAGGCTCGGCCGCAGGGCTCGAAGGCCGTGCTCCTTGTAGGCGAGCAGCAGCGCAGCGCCGTCCCCGTGATACGGCAGGCAGAACGAGAGGCTCACTGGCCCCTTCGGGTCCAGGGGGGTGAGTTCCGCCTGTCGCGGACCGTCGTCCTCGCGCAGGTACTGCAGGCACGCAGAGCACAGGGGGCGCCCAGGCCAGTCGCAGAGCAGGCAGGACCGACCGAGAGCCAGGTCAGCGAGGTCGTGAGCGAGCGATCGCAGTGTCATGATCACAGGCTTGCGCGGCGGTGCGACGACGGGAACAAGCAGTGCGGGACCTGTGCAGCGGTGCCAGGCCTGTGGATGCCGAGCCCATCGTTGACCCGTGGGGGCAGTGCCACATGGGCAGTGCCACATGGGCAGTGCCACATGGGCAGTGCCACATGGGCAGTGCTAGGTGGGAAGCGCCACGATGCCGAGGCGCAGGGCGCTGACGACGGCTTCGGACCGGGAGGAGGCCTGCAGTTTCTCCAGGATGCTCCGCACGTGATTCTTCACGGTGTTCTCGCTGATCCCCAGTTCAACAGCGATCGCCCGATTGGCCTCTCCGCGGGCGAGGCGGCGCAGCACGTCCAGCTCGCGTCGGGTCAGGTCCGGTCCGAGGTAGTCGCGCCGAGCCTCCGCCACCCGCACTGAGGTCACGAGGTCGTCCGGCGTCAGGGTTCCCACCCAGCAATCCCGGCGCCTGCCCCGCTGGCTGGCGTAGCTGCGGAAAACATGCGGGGGGATCTGGAAGCCGACGCGCCTGGCCGCCTGAAGGGACGCGTCATTGCCGGCGTAGGCGAACCAGGTCACGACCTCCAGGCTGAGTGCCGAGAAGGCCCAGCCACAGGCCAGGCGCAGGGCTCGGGCGGCGTGACCGTGACCGCGGGCCCACGGGGCCAGCAGGTAGCCGAGCGCGGCACCTCCCTCACCATCGGGTCGTAGATCCACGCCTCCAGACCAGCGATCGTCCGGCAGTGTCGTCACGGCCCAGGTCGGCTGGTCGGCCCACGTGGGACCGGCGGCCCGCTCGGAGATGAACTCCTCGGCGTCGCTCAGGGCGTAGGGCGTCGGCACGGTCGTCCAGCGGACCGCCTGAGGGTCCTGGCACCCGGCCGCCATGTCGGGAGCGTCCGAGGCAGTCACGGGGCGCAGGCTGACGATGCCGTCGCTGAGCACCACCCCGGGGGCGCGCTCAGGGGACACCATGGCCCCAGTCTCGCACTGCAGGCGCGCCCTGGGACAGGGTGCCATCTACGATGGGGGGCGCGCTCGTACGTGGCGCATGCGCGCGGTGCCCGCCTGGGGCCGCGGACGCGCATCCGGCAATGGAAAGGTCGCACCGCTGTGGGAGTGCTCGACAAGATCCTTCGCGCCGGCGAGGGCAAGGTCCTGCGCAAGCTCGAGGCCATCGTCAAGGCCGTCAACGCCATCGAGGAGGATTTCGTCAGTCTCACTGACGAGGAGCTCCGTGCCCTGACCGACGAGTACCGCGAGCGGCTGGCCGCGGGGGAGACCCTCGACGACCTGCTGCCGGAGGCCTTCGCGACGGTTCGCGAGGCCGCCAAGCGCACGCTCGGGCAGCGTCACTACGACGTGCAGCTCATGGGCGGTGCGGCCCTGCATCTGGGCAACATCGCCGAGATGCGCACGGGTGAGGGCAAGACCCTCGTGGCGACCCTGCCCGCCTACCTGAACGCGCTCACTGGCAAGGGCGTGCACGTGGTGACGGTGAACGACTATCTCGCCGAGCGCGACTCGGAGTGGATGGGCCGCATTCACCGCTTCCTCGGTCTCGAGGTCGGCGTGATCTTGTCGAACATGAGTCCGTCGGCTCGTCGGGCCGCCTATGGCGCCGACATCACCTATGGCACGAACAATGAGTTCGGGTTCGACTACCTGCGCGACAACATGGCGTGGTCTCGCACGGAGATGGTCCAGCGCGGACATAACTTCGCCGTCGTCGACGAGGTCGACTCGATCCTCATCGACGAGGCACGCACCCCGCTGATCATCAGCGGCCCGGCTGACCAGCCGACGACCTGGTACGCGGAGTTCGCCCGCATCGCCCGACTCCTCAAGCGGGACGAGGACTACGAGGTCGATGAGAAGAAGCGCACCGTGGGCGTTCTCGAGCAGGCCATCGACAAGGTCGAGGACCAGATCGGCATCGACAACCTCTACGACACGGTCAACACCCCGCTCGTGGGGTTCCTGAACAACGCGATCCGTGCGAAGGAGCTGTTCAAGAACGACCGCGACTACGTGGTCATCGACGGCGAGGTCATCATCGTCGACGAGCACACCGGTCGAATTCTTGCTGGGCGCCGCTACAACGAGGGCCTGCACCAGGCGATCGAGGCCAAGGAAGGCGTCGAGATCAAGGCTGAGAATCAGACGCTCGCCACCGTCACGCTGCAGAACTTCTTCCGCCTGTACGACAAGCTCGGTGGCATGACCGGCACGGCCATGACCGAGGCGGCCGAGTTCAATCAGATCTACAACCTCGGTGTGGTTCCCATTCCCACGAACCGCGACATGGTTCGGATCGACAACGCAGATCTGGTCTTTCGCACGGCGGATGCCAAGTACGCCGCCGTGGTGGAGGACCTCGTGGAGCGGCATGCCACCGGGCAGCCGATTCTGGTGGGTACCACGAGCGTGGAGAAGTCTGAGCACCTCTCGCGCCTGCTGAAGCAGAACGGCGTTCCGCATGAGGTGCTCAACGCCAAGCATCACGAGCGAGAGGCGGCGATCGTCGCCCAAGCCGGTCGTCGCGGCGCCGTGACGGTTGCCACGAACATGGCCGGACGCGGAACGGACATCATCCTCGGCGGCAATCCCGAATTCATGGCCGCGGCGGCGCTCTCGCAGAAGGGCCTGTCACCCATCGAGGATCCCGACGCCTACGAGACTGCATGGCCTGAGGCCCTGGAGAAGTCCAAGGCGGCGGTCGCGGCCGAGCACGAGGAGGTCGTCGGCCTTGGGGGCCTGTACGTGCTGTCGACCGAGCGACATGAGTCACGCCGCATCGACAACCAGCTGCGTGGCCGCTCCGGACGTCAGGGCGATCCCGGCGAGTCGCAGTTCTACCTGTCTCTCGAGGACGACCTCATGCGACTGTTCAAGTCGGACATGGTGGACTCCTTCCTGCGTCGCTTCAACGTGCCGGACGATGTCCCCATCGAGGCGAAGATGGTCACCAACGCCATCAGGTCCGCGCAGTCGCAGGTGGAGGCGCAGAACTTCGAGATCCGCAAGGACGTCCTGAAGTACGACGACGTCCTGAATCGCCAGCGGCTCGTCGTCTATGACGAGCGCCGCCGGGTACTCGAGGGCGAGGACATCGAGGAGCAGGTCCGCACCTTCATCCGAGAGACGGTGTCGAGCTATGTGACCGCAGCCACGGGCGAGGGCTACCCGGAGTCCTGGGACCTCGAGCAGCTGTGGACGGCCCTGCGACTGCTCTACCCCGTGGGCGTGTCCATCGAGGATCTCGAGGCAGAGGCGGGCGGCGATCGAGCGGCCCTCACGTCGGACTTCCTGGTTGCCGAGCTCGTCGAGGATGCCGAGCGCTCCTACGACGCCCGGGAGGAGAGTCTGGGGGAGGACGTCACTCGTGAGCTCGAGCGTCGAGTGATCCTGTCCGTGCTCGACCGCAAGTGGCGTGAGCACCTCTACGAGATGGACTACCTGCGCGACGGCATCGGCCTGCGCGCCATGGCGCAGCGCGACCCCCTGATCGAGTACCAGCGCGAGGGCTTCGACCTCTTCAACGCGATGATGGATGCGGTCAAGGAGGAGACGGTCGGCTTCCTGTTCCACACCGAGGTCGAGGTCAAGAAGCCAGCCGTGGACGTCGAGGGCGTCGAGGGTCTCGTCGACGCCTCTGGCTCGGGCGCTGCCGCCGCACTCGGCGCGGCCGTTGAGGCCGGCACCCGCGAGCCGCAGGCTCAGCCCGAGGAGCGTTCAGAGCCGGAGATCGTGGCTCCGGGCCTCGGGCCGTCACGCCCGCAGCATCTGGAGTACAGCGCTCCGGGGGAGAGCGGCGATGTGGTCCACGGCGAGATGGAGGTCGAGGACGGTCAGATCGTCGAGGTCGATCCCAACGCCTCTCGCGCCGAGCGCCGAAGGGCGGAGCGGGCCAACCGCAAGCGTCGCGGATGATGGCGGTCATCGCATCTCGACAGCGGTAGCCACCCAGCGATCGTCGACGGCCTCCAGGCGCATGGCGATGGCCTGCGCCCTGGGGCCGCCCACGAGCACGGCCGAGGTCTCCACGATCCCGGGCGCCACGGGGCAGACCCGCACGGCGCGCACGGTGCGCACCCGTGACGAGGAGTCCTGGCCACGCCGCGACGGATGACGTGCGGCAGCGCGCCCTCGGAGGGTGAGCAGGTGCAGCTGCTCTCGGGAGAGGTGGGCGGCCAATTGCTGGGGAGGGCGCTCCCCTAGCGCCACTTCCGTGATGGCTCTGGCCATCTTTGCCGTCCAGGCGCCGGCAGGCGGCAGCGTGGGATTGGCCTCGGGCTCGGACGAGCCGATCAGGCGCAGGTGTGGGGACTCCGGCGGAACGGCCGGCACCCCCGGGGCCACCTCGTACTCGTACGGCAGGCTCAACTGCCGAGCGCCGGATCCGCCCCCCTTGATCAGGCGCAGATGTCGGACTTCTTCGGTCTTCTCGTGTGCAGGCGTGGCGATAGTCACGGCACTCCCCTTCGCGGTAGGCACATGGGAATTCACGTCGGGGGCCGTGACCTCGGATGAGGCAATCCATGCGTTTGCTTGTGTTTACGTTTGTATGACACCACTTGACGCGTGTCAAGACCTCGTCAGTGCCGGTGGACAAGGCCGATCCCTCGTCCGTGTCACCGGAGAGGAGCCACCGGGAGTGTTCCCCGCTGTCGGGCCCGTCAAACCTCCTCTTCGATGCGGGGGCCGTGATGTGAGGTTTGGCGAGCGGCTGATCGGGGAATCCTCCAGCCATGGAAGCGGAGCGACTGTGGTGGGAGGCCGACGCTGCCCTGTCGGCAGCAGCGGGGGACGAGGTCCTGGACGAGGCCTATGAGATCTATGTGGCCGAGGCGGCCCGCTCGCGGATGGTGGACCTCTGCGGCGAAGGCACCATCCGGCTGCGGTGCGGTCGAGACGTGACGGGCACGCTGGGTGCGCTGCCTCCTGTCGAGGGCCATCTCGTGGTGGCCGATGCGTCCGCGGCGACGTCCCTCGTACCGCTCCGGGCCGTGGTCTCGATGACGGGGACCTTCGCGCACCTGCGGAATGAGCTGGCGCACGACACGGCGCACCACCGTGAGCAACGGCTCACGGGGTGGCTGCGCGACGCGTGGGGAACCGGGGTGCTGATCGAGATCCTCACGTGCGACAGTGAAGTGCGAAGGGGGCGCCTGGCCTGGGTCGGCGCTGATGCGGTGGTCGTCGAGTCCCCTGATCCTGCACGAGGGGACGCGAGTCTCGAGGTGGTCATCGCGCACGACGCGGTCGAGCGCTGGAGCATCCGCGAGCAGCTCTCCGACCGTTGACGGTCAGCGGCTCACGCGTCGTCGGCGCCGAACGGATGCGTCTGCACGAATTCCCGCGTCTGCGCGTATTTGCGGGCGATGAAGTCCTCGAGCGCGCTGGCCTCGACGCGCCACTGCCCCCTGCCGCCGATCTTGATGGCCGGGAGATCTCCGCTGCGGACCAGCGCATAGGTCTGCGCGGCCGAGATGTTGAGCGTCTCGGCCACGTCGGCGAGGGTGAGAAAGCGCGGGGCCATGCCCTGATGGTGCCAAACCGGAGGGGCCCTGCGCGACATCGACTCAGCCTGTGGATAGCCGTTCGCACTTTCTCGCCTCTCGGGTGATCCTGTGAGTCGGTCATCGATGAGAGGACGCCCGCAATGCACCTCACCCGAGAACGCCCCTCGGCCACGCGCTCGGCCGAAGTGCCCGCTGGTCAGGAGGGACGTGCCGCGCGGCAGTCGCGGGCACGCCTGTCGGACGCCCGCGTGTGGGGCGGTGCCACCCTGCTGGTGCTGTCTGCGCTCGCCGGTGCACTGCTGCTGGGTCGCTCGGGCGACGAGGTCGCGGTGCTTCAGGCGACGCGGGACCTCTCCGTCGGCTCGGTACCGGTCGACCTGCAGCCGGTCCTCGTTCCACGAGCAGTGGCGGACTCCTACGTGGCGGCCGATTCACTCGTGGACGGTCAGGTGCGATGGCCGATCTCCGCGGGTGAATTGCTCCCGAGGGGAGTGCTGGCGAACGCTGCACCGACCCCCACGCGCGGCGTCACGTTGGCGCTGGATCCCGGACGCACTCCGGTGGGTCTGCTCGCAGGTGATCTGGTCGATGCGTGGGTCACGTCCGATTCGCCCGAGGCTCTCGGCGGCCGCTCCACTTCGGTTCGAGTGCTGGAAGAGGCGACAGTCACCGCCGTGGAGGCATCCAGCTTCGGCGGCGGACTCAGCGTCGAACTGGCCGTGCCGCTTGAGCAGGTCGACGACGTCATCGAGGCGATGCGCACGGGGGCGATCGACATCGTGACCGTTCCGCTGGCCGATCAGTCGATCGCACCATGACCCGGGTCATCCTCGCGCTCGCGGGCCTGCCGGAGGAGGTCGATCTGCTGAAGGCGGCAGGAGCGGTGGGTATCGAGGTCGTGCGACGCTGTGTGGACGCCGCGGATCTGCTGGGCGCGGCGGCGGCTGCCGAGGACTGCCCAGTGGTCACCTCGAGCACCCTGCCTCGGCTGTCGTCGGAACTGGTGGCGCGGCTGGGAGACCGACTCGTCATCGGGCTCGCGGGTGATCGGCTGGGTCGTGAGCGGCTCGAGCGGTGGGGCGTGGATCCGGTGATCGAGGCGAGCCCCACACCTCAGGCGACCATGCAGCAGGTGGGAGACATCTGCCGGTCGGTGCCAGCCCCAGCTGGGTCGAGGCGTGCAGCTGCCGGGCGGCCCGTGCTCGAGCCCGGGCCGGGAGCTGCGCCGGGCAAGCCTGACCGCCCGGAGACGCCATCGCCACGTGCGTCTTCGACTCACCTCGGACGAATGATCGCGGTGTGGGGTCCCGCGGGGGCCCCAGGACGCACGAGCGTCGCGCTGGGGGTTGCCGAGTCATTGGCCGAGTCCGGCAGGCGCGTCTGCCTGGTGGACGCGGACACCTACGGCCCGTCTGTCGCGATGACCCTCGGGCTCGTCGAGCAGAGCAGTGGGCTCACCGTCGCCTGCCGTCAGGCTGACGCTGGCCGACTCACCGCGACGACCCTGGCCTCGTTGACCATGAGCGTGCCGGTCCGTGGCGCGGGACAGTGGCGGGTTCTCGGGGGCATTGATCGGGCCGATCGCTGGAGCGACCTCTCCTCGGTCGCTCTGGAGCGAGTGTGGGAGGTGGCACGCACGGTCTTCGACGTGGTCATCGTCGATGTCGGGTTCTGCGTCGAGGGGGACGACGCGGCAGGTCCGTGGGGACGTCAGCGCAACGCGGCTGCATTGAGCGCCATCGCTGCCTCCGATCATCGGGTCGTCGTGGCCGAGGGGACTGGCCTCGGGGCCGCTCGACTCGTGTCGGCCTGGCAGATCGGACCGCAGATGCTGCACGGGGTCGATGTGACACTTGTGCGCAACCGTGCCCACGACTCGGGTGCCGACTGGCGACAGGCGGTGACGTCCGGAGGGCCGGTCGACCGTGTGGTGGACGTGCCGGAGGATTCCCGGGTCATGCGGGCGGTCTGGCGCGAGGGGCAGCCCGTGGGGAAGGTGGGCCGGCGTTCTCGTCTTCGTCGCGCATTCGCCGAGGTTGGCCATGCAGCCATGTCAGGATAGATACTGACGAGTAGGTGTCGGACAGGTGTCCGAGACGGTGACCTGATGAGCGTGCGAGGAGGCGGCGATGACCAATCGCATGTCGGCCCTCGATGCGTCCTTCCTGTTCATGGAGACCCCGTCGACCCCTATGCACTCTGGGGGCCTGGCGATCTTCGAACCCCCCGCCGAGGGATTCGACCACGAGCGGCTCGTCCGGCTGATCAGCCAGCGGCTGCCCTTCGTTCCGCGCTACCGCCAGCGGGTTCGCTCCGTCCCGTTCGGGGTCGCGCGCCCGGTGTGGGTCGATGACGAGCACTTCGATGTGACCTACCACGTGCGTCGATCGGCCCTGCCGCGGCCGGGCACGCGGGAGCAGCTGCATGAGCTGGTCGCTCGCATCATGAGCCGCCCGTTGGATCGCAGTCGCCCGCTGTGGGAGATGTACCTCGTGGAGGGACTTTCGGACGGGAACTTCGCGATCATCACCAAGAGTCACGAGGCACTCATCGATGGACTGTCGGCGGTGGACATCGCGCAGGTGATGCTCGATGCGACGGACGACACCCCGGATGCCCCGTCGGACAGCTGGCAGCCTCGACGTGAGCCCACGGACATCGAGCTCCTCTCGCAGGCCTTCACCGAGTTCACCACGCGCCCTGCCGCTGCGCTGGAGGCCGTGCGCGACACCGCCAAGGATGCCTCGGTCGTGGCGGCCGGCGTGGGCGAGAAGGTCGCCGGAATGGTGTCGGCGATGCTGGCGATCGCTCGCAGCCCCGTGACGAGTCCGCTGAATGTGACGATCGGGGAGCAGCGGCGCTTCTCGTGCGTCGACCTGTCGCTCGCCGATCTCAAGCAGGTGCGGCGCTCGATGGGCGGCACCATCAACGACATCATCCTCGCGGTGATCGCCGGAGCGCTGCGGTCGTGGCTGCAGGCGCGGGGATATCCCGTTCGTCAGGGAGACGTCCTTCGGGCGATGCTGCCGATGAGCATCGCGATCCCCGCGGCGGGTTCCGGGCATGCGGGCGGCAACCGCGTGTCGGCGACCTTGGTGGAGCTGCCGATCGGTGAGCCGGACCCGGCTGTGCGCGTCCAGCAGATCAGCTATCAGCTGGCCTTCCTCGACGAGAGCTCGCACTTCGTCGGCGCCGACGCCATCGTGGGCATTGCGGGGTTCGGTCCCCCGACCCTGCACGCCCTGGGTGCTCGGGTGGGGGCAACGGTGTCCAATCGCCTCTACAACCTGGTCATCACCAATGTCCCCGGCCCGCAGCGCCCGCTTTACGCCGCGGGGTCTCGCATGGTTGCCGCCTATCCGGTGGCCCCACTGACGCAGCACCAGGCGCTCAGCATCGGCGCGATCTCCTATGACGGCGGCGTCTACGTGGGGCTGTATGCCGATCGGGACGCGCTGGTGGACCTTGACCTGCTCACGACCTGCATGAGCGAATCCGCTGATGAGCTGCTGGAGCGTTCCCGAGGCTCGGTCCGGTCCCTGCGGGTCGTCCGTGATGCCGCGAAGTCCGTGGATGACTCAGACGAGCCAGGCTCAGGAGCAGGTGCGCGATGAGCGATCTGCGCGAGATCACCCGACGCCCGCGCCGTGGGCTGGTGCTCGGCGGTGGGGGAGTCCTCGGCGGCACGTGGGCGGTCGGGGCGCTCGCGGCGATGGAGGAGGAGTTCGGCTTCCGCGCGGGGGATGCGGACGTCATCGTCGGCACCTCGGCCGGGTCCGTGCTCGCCGCATTGCTGGGAGCAGGGGTCACGGTTGATCAGTTGCGCCAGCACTACAACGAGGAGGTGGTCACGGCCGGGCCACTCGCCGGCTATGACTTCGACCCGGTGCGCGCGACCGGCGGGCACCGGCCGGGATTTCCTCGCCTGCTCGGACCGGGGTCGCCGAAGCTGATCGGCTCGTCGCTGCGTCGACTCGGGCAACTGCCGGCCACAGCGGTGCTCAGCGGATTCATGCCCGAGGGGACACGAACGCTGGAGCGGGTCGGTCACCTCATCGATGCCGTCACGCCGATGGGCGAGTGGTCGAGCCACACGGGTGTGTGGGTCGTGGCCATGGACTACCAGGACGGCAAGCGCGTGGTGTTCGGTCGACCTGGTGCACCCATGGTCCCGCTGGCCGATGCGGTGATGGCCTCATGCGCGATCCCGGGCTGGTTCGCACCCGTGGACATCCGCGGCCATACGTATGTCGACGGCGGCGCCGTGTCCGCGACATCGATCGACGTCGTGGCGCACGCCGGGCTCGACGAGGTGTATGTGGTGGCCCCCATGGTCAGCTTCGCGATGGACCAGCCTTCCGGGGTGACCCATCGACTGGAGCGTCGCTGGCGTGAGGAGGTGACCAAGGTGGCCGAGCGTGAAGCCGATGTCGTCCGAGCCACGGGTGTGCCGGTGCGCCTTGTGGGCCCTGGCCCCGAGGATCTCGTCGCCATAGGCGCGAACCTGATGGACGGCACCCGCATCCGCTTCGTGCTGGAGACGTCCCTGCGCACCAGCACCGTGGCGTGGCGAGAGTCCGAGGACGTCGCCCGCACGGGCTGACCCCCGCCATCCCTCGATTTGCACCGCTTACCGGTGCAAGTCTGCAGACTTGCACCGGTTTCGCGGTGCATCCGCCGATTCGCACCGGCTCCCCGGTGGCAGCGTCAGTTGGCGAGCCAGGCAGTGCCGACCTCGGCCTCCTTGGCCAGGTACTTCTCGGTCATCTCTGCAGCGACCCTCTCGACCTTGCCACCGACGAACGGCACACTCGCCTTGAAGCGCCCCCGATTGACCAGTGCGGTTCCTCCGGCGCTTGCGCTGAGCGTGATCGTTCCCACGTAGTCGAGCGGCGCATGAAAGTCCACGGACACCTCCGCTGAGGCGGTGCCGTCAGGACTGAGGGCCGACCACTGCTGGACCTCGGTGATGGTCAGGTGCTCGCCGACGAAGGCGGTCGCATAGGACGGCACCTCAGCGGGCATGGACCGGGTGCACGAGATCGTGACGCCGCCGTCGGGTCGCTCCTCGACGGCGACCTCGATGTCGAAGGCACCCGTCCGTTCCGCCTTCGCCGTCACGTACGCGGGGTCACGAAGCATGGCCAGGACATCGGCGGGGGAGCCGGGAAACTGCTGCGTGCAGTCCAGTGAGGTGGCCATGTCGAACCTCCGTGGGGTGAGGGGCTCCCTGAGGGAACTCGTGGAACCCCATCCTGCCGCACGATCCTGCTGCACCATCCGGACTCGGGCCCCCGCACGGGCGCGCCTGCGCTCCACCCCGGACATGCATCGGCTGCAGAAGAGGCCGAAACGGAGTGACGAGTAGGGCAGCGTCGCATCCGTCGGATCGCTAACGTGGAGGAAGGACGACACAACGAGGTGGCGTCCTCGTCTTGCGTGGACGGCTGATGGGCGGGAAGACGACGTGACGAGCAGCGCGATGACACGCCTACGGCAGGACATTGATGCCGTCACGGACCCGCAAGTGCGCCATCTGGCTCACCGGTTTGCCCGCTACCTGTCCGACGAGGACCTTCGCTCTGCCGATCGGCTCGCGCACCACGCTGCCGACCTGCTGGCGTTCGCATCCGTGCGCGGCGTTCAGCACTCGCTCGTGCGGATTCATGATCGAGGCGAAGCGGGAACGGGGGGAGTCTGCACCCTCCTCATCGCCACCGACGACATGCCGTTCCTGGTGGACTCGGTGTCCGCTGCCATCGCTGAGTCGGGTCGGGCCATTCACCTCCTTCTTCATCCGACAGTGGTCGTCCGGCGCGACGAGGAAGGACGGCTGCTGGAGGTGCTGCCGCTGGACGTCGACGATCCCCGTCCGGCTGGGGCCCAGGCCGAGTCCTGGATGTGGATCGAGATGGAGCGCAGCTTCGTCGAAGGCTCAGCGGCCGACCTGGAGCGGCGCTTGAACCAGGTCCTGATGGACGTCCGGCATGCCGTCCGTGACTGGCAGGCCATGCGGGGGCGGGCCCTGACGCTGGCGGATGAGATCGTCGCCACTCCACCCGAGGGGCTGCGATCCACTCAGGTAGAAGAGGGAGTGGCCTACCTGCGATGGCTCGCCGCAGACAACTTCACCTTCCTTGGCTACCGCGAGTACGACCTGAAGTCGGTGGATGGCGAGGACACCCTCGTCCCCGTCGACGGCAGCGGGCTGGGAATTCTGAGCATGGTCGTCGACCCGGAGTCACCGACCATGATGTCGAAGAGCTTCGCAGTGCTTCCTCCAGCGGTGCGGGCCTTGGCTCGCAAGCCTGAGCTACTGGTCCTGAGCAAGGCGAATTCACGCTCGACCGTGCATCGTCCGGTGTATCTGGACTATGTCGGCGTCAAGAGGTTCGACGAGAACGGAAACGTCACGGGAGAACGACGCTTCCTGGGCCTGTACTCCTCGAGCGCGTACACGCAGAGCATCATCGATATTCCGATCCTGCGATCGAAGGCTCGAATGCTCGAGGCGCGCCTGGATTTCGTCCCTGCCTCCCATGACGCCAAGGACCTGGTCGCCTTCTTGGAGACCTACCCGCGCGACGAGCTGTTCCAGACGCACGATGAGCAGCTGACCGCGGTCGCCGACTCCGTGCTTCACCTGCAGGAGCGCAGGCGCACGAAGCTGTACCTGCGCCCCGACGACTACGGACGCTTCATGTCCTGCCTCGTCTACCTGCCACGCGATCGCTACACCACGGCCGTCCGGTTGCGCATCGAGCAGATCCTCACGGAGGTCATCGGCGGATCCAGCGTGGACTACACGGCCCGCGTCTCGGAATCCGTTCTTGCCCGTCTGCACTTCGTGGTGCACGTGCCGATGGGCCAAGGGCTGCCGGAACTCGATCATCGCGAGATCGAGACACGGGTGGCGGCGGCCACCCGTAGCTGGGATGACGACTTCGGCGCCGAGCTGGCGAGTCGACTCGGTGACGCAGGCGCTGCTCCCCTCCTGCGCACCTACGGTCACGCCTTTCCCGAGGCCTACAAGGAGGAGTTCGGTCCCGAGCGAGGCGTGCATGACGCCCTGGTGATGGAGGAGCTGACTCCCGGAGAACTCTCCCTGGAGGTGTACCAGCCCACCGATGCCTCACGGCGTGAAGTGCGCCTGAAGATCACCCGAATCGGTCCGTCGATCTCGTTGTCTCGTGTGCTTCCCATCCTGCAGTCGATGGGGGTTGACGTCGTCGACGAGTACCCCTTCGAGATCGCGAGGGCGCACAAGGAAACCGCGTGGATCCTCGACTTCGGCATGCTGCTGCCCGATCGCGAGATCGTGGGGCGCCCCTCCTTGGCGGAGCGCATCGACGCGGCTTTCGCGGCCGCGTTCGACGATCAGGCGAGCGTCGACGGGTTCAATGCCCTCATCGTCACAGCGGGCATGGACTGGCGCGACGTGCTCGTGCTCCGCGCCTACGCCCGCTACATGCGACAGATCGGGTCGACGTTCAACCAGACCTATATCGAGGAAGTCCTCACGGACAACGACGTGATCGCCGGAATGCTCGTAGCCCTGTTCCGCACCCGGTTCTCGCCTGACCTGGACGGGGACAGGAGCACGCAGGAGCGACAGCTCATCGAGCAGATCGAGACGGCTCTGGACGAGGTGGCGAGCCTTGATCAAGACCGCATTCTTCGCTCACTGCTCGCCCTCATCCGAGCGACCCTGCGTACCAACTTCTTCCAGGTCGATCTCGATGGGCGCGAACGCTCGGCGGTGTCGTTCAAGCTGGACCCGCAGCAGGTGCCCGACATGCCGCTGCCGAAGCCCAAGTACGAGATCTGGGTGTTCGCACCCCGGGTGGAGGGCGTGCACCTGCGATTCGGCTCCGTGGCTCGGGGAGGACTCCGCTGGAGCGACCGGCAGGAGGACTTCCGCACTGAGATCCTGGGGCTGGTCAAGGCGCAGGAGGTCAAGAACGCGGTCATCGTCCCCGTCGGCGCCAAGGGTGGCTTCTATGCCAAGCGGCTGCCTGACCCAGCAGTCGATCGCGATGCGTGGCTTGCGGAGGGCAAGGCCGCGTATCGGGACTTCATCTCGTCCATGCTCGACGTCACCGACAATCTCGTCGACGGGACCGTGGTTCATCCCGAACGAGTGGTTCGTCACGACAGCGACGATGCCTACCTGGTCGTGGCCGCCGACAAGGGGACCGCGACATTCTCCGACTTGGCCAACGACATCGCTGCCGAGTACGGATTCTGGCTCGGGGACGCGTTCGCCTCCGGCGGTTCCATCGGATACGACCACAAGGCCATGGGCATCACGGCCAGAGGCGCCTGGGAGTCGGTGAAGCGCCACTTCCGCGAGATGGACATCGACACACAGACCGACGACTTCACGGTCGCCGGGATTGGCGACATGAGTGGAGACGTCTTCGGCAATGGAATGCTGCTCAGTGAGCACATCCGGCTGGTGGTGGCTTTCGATCACCGGCACATCTTCATCGACCCCGACCCTGACGCTGCTGTCTCGTTCGCGGAGCGACGGCGCCTGTTCGACCTGCACCGGTCATCGTGGGCCGACTACGACCCGAGCCTGATCTCACGTGGGGGCGGCGTCTTCGCGCGATCCATGAAGTCGATCCCCGTGACGCCTGAGATGACGGCTGCCCTCAATCTTCCCTCCGGTGTGTTCGCGATGACGCCCGACCAGTTGATCCAGTCCGCACTCAAGGCCCCGGTGGATCTGCTGTGGAACGGTGGCATTGGCACCTACGTGAAGGCGCAGACGGAGACGAATCTCGATGTTGGCGACAAGGCCAACGACCGCATTCGGATCAGCGGCCATGATCTGCGCTGTCGAGTCGTCGGCGAGGGCGGCAATCTCGGCCTGACCCAACTCGGTCGGATCGAGGCGGCTCGTCACGGTGTGCGCCTGAATACCGACGCCATCGATAACTCGGCTGGAGTCGACACGTCTGACCACGAGGTCAACATCAAGATCCTGCTGGACTCCCTGGTGCTGCAGGGGCAGTTGGAGCGCGACGAGCGCAACGAACTGCTCATGGCCATGACGGACGATGTGGCACGCATGGTGCTGGCGGACAACTACGGGCAGAACGTCGTGCTCGGCAACGCGCGTGCGGGCTCACCGGCACTCGTGACGGTGCAGCAGCGCATGATTCGAGAACTTGAGCGGTCGGGTCTTCTCGACCGTGCACTCGAGTTCCTGCCGGACGACGAGGAACTGCGCACGCGTGAACTGGCGGGGGAGGGACTCACCGGCCCTGAACTGTGCGTCCTGCTGGCCTACGCCAAGATTTGGCTGACCAAAGAGCTCAATGACTCGACGTTCGCCGCCGATGGCTACTTCACCAGCGCCCTGATCGACTACTTCCCCGAGCGTCTTCGGGAGCGGTTCGCTGAGGCCATTGCCGTGCACCCCCTGCGCTCGCAGATCATCACCACCGTCACGGTCAATCGCCTGTTGAACATCGCTGGAATCACCTTCGTCTTCCGAGCCATGGAGGAGACAGGTGCCAGCGCTGTCGAAGTCGTCCGAGCTGCGGCGGCAGCCATGGAGATCTTCCAGATCCCGGCCTTCTGGCAGCGGGTCAACGACCATGACACGTCCATCTCGGCGAGCGCCCAGGTGGCGCTGCACCTGGAGACGCGCCGGCTGCTCGATCGTGCGACGCGCTGGTTCCTGCAGACCCGCGGCGGAGTCATCGACGTGCGCGATGAGGTCACGCGCTTCGCCTCCGCAGTCGATGATCACACCAGTGCGGTGCCGACGAACCTGCTCGGCAAGGAGCGTGAGCGATTCGAGCGCCTGTTGCGCAGGTTCGAGCAGGCGGGTGCGCCGGAGGAGCTCTCGCGGTATGCGGCCGTCTCCCTCGACGTGTTCACCCTGCTCGACATTGCAGACATCTGCCATCGCACCGGTGAGCCTGTTGACGTGGTGATTCCGCTCTACTTCACCATCTCTGATCGCTACGAGATCGACAGCACTCTGGTCAAGATCTCCGACCTGCCGCGGGGGGATCGGTGGAGTGCCCTGGCGCGATTCGCGCTGCGCAGTGATCTCTACTCCGTGGTCGCTGGTCTCACGTCACGAGTGCTCCGGTCGACCCCGGACGATCAGGCTCCCCTCGAGCGACTGTCTGCCTGGGAGTGGGCCAACAGTGAAGGCGTGTCGCGCGCCCGCACGACCTTGGATGACATTGAGGCCGTGGATGAGCCCAATCTGGCGACGCTGTCAGTAGCACTCCGTGCGCTGCGCAATCTGGTGGCCCAGGAGGGGCGCGACGGCGCATCGGAGGGCCGGGGTCCGAACGCCTAGGACGCCTGCGAATCCTTTGCACCTTTCAAGGCGCCCGGGAAGGGAATTCTCGGCCCGTCTACTCTGGGGCATTCGAATCACTCTCAAGGAGTCTCCGTGAGCCTGCCACCCCTGGTGGACCCTGCCGACGCACTGACCGTCGACGAAGTCCGGCGCTACAGCCGTCACCTGATCATCCCCGATGTGGGCATGTCGGGGCAGAAGCGGCTGAAGAACGCCAAGGTGCTGTGCGTCGGGGCCGGGGGGCTCGGCAGCCCGTCCCTCATGTACCTCGCTGCGGCTGGTGTCGGCACGCTCGGAATCGTGGAGTTCGACGTCGTCGACGAGTCGAACCTCCAGCGGCAGATCATTCACGGGCAGAGCGACATCGGTCGGCCCAAGGCCGAGAGCGCCCGCGACTCCGTGCTCGAGATCAATCCCTACGTGCAAGTGAACCTGCACGGCGAGCGCCTTGACTCCTCGAATGTGATGGAGCTCTTCAGTCAGTACGACCTCATCGTCGACGGCACCGATAACTTCGCCACGCGGTATCTCGTCAACGATGCCTGCGTGCTGCTCAACAAGCCCTACGTGTGGGGATCGATCTACCGTTTCGACGGTCAGGCGAGCGTGTTCTGGGCCGAGCAGGGGCCGTGCTACCGCTGCCTCTATCCCGAGCCCCCGCCGCCGGGGATGGTTCCCTCGTGCGCCGAGGGCGGTGTGCTCGGAGTTCTGTGCGCGTCGATCGGGTCCATCCAGGTCAACGAGGCCATCAAGCTCATCACCGGCATCGGCGAGACCCTGCTGGGTCGGCTGATGATCTATGACGCACTCGAGATGACCTACCGGCAGGTGAAGATCCGCAAGGATCCGCATTGCGCGGTCTGCGGTGAGAATCCCACGGTGACCGAACTCATCGACTACGAGGCGTTCTGCGGGACGATCTCGGACGAGGCAGCTGAAGCGGCCAGGGACTCCACCATCACGGCCCTGCAACTCAAGGACATGCTCGACGCCCGCGAGGCAGGCGAGGAGGACTTCATCCTCATCGACGTCCGTGAGCCCAACGAGTTCGAGATCGTCAGCATCGACGGTGCCGTGCTCATTCCCAAGGGCGAATTCCTTGACGGATCCGCACTGGAGAAGCTGCCCGACGACAAGCGGATCGTCCTGCACTGCAAGGTCGGCGGGCGCTCGGCTGAGGCCCTGGCCGTCGTCAAGGGAGCGGGCTACGCCGATGCGGTGCATGTCGGCGGCGGCATCCTGCAGTGGATCGCCCAGGTGGAGCCGGACAAGCCCGCCTACTGAGCGATCCACCTCGGCGCCTGCTATCACGCAATCCTTGGTCGTCTGACCCATTGGCCCTCCGTGTGACTTCTCCTGACTGGTCATTGACTGCATCAGCCGGTCACTGACCTGACAATCACCCTTCTCAGGTCTCTGAGCACACCCTCCTGACCCCACCCTGAAATAGGGAGCCACGAAGGGGGCGAGAGGGATGACAATGCGCAGGAGCAGCGACATCAGTCGCAGGACGACGAGGGCAAGGACGACGCGCGGATGGACGGCCGTAGTGGCCGTTGGTTCCCTGCTGGCCGTTTCATTGACGATGGCGTCGGTTGGCTCAGCCACGGTGCCTGCGGCGGCGAATCCCGGCACGGAGTGCGCGGGCATCGAAAACTACATCGGTTACGACAAGATCGAAATCAGTGGACCCGTGGACATCGGCGAGACGCTGACGAGCGGTGGGGCGAGCATCACGATTGCTGAAGTCAAGGAAGAAGGCGAGGCCCTCGCGGGTGGGTGGGCGACCGGGTCAACAACGGTGCGCATTGTTGTAAAGGCGGGATCGGACGGTGACGGAAGCGCCACTGGCGTGCCGGGCACCTCTGGCAATTGGTCGACGCCAGATCGAAAGGGTCTGTCACACATCACCTTCTGCTACGCGAACACGCCGACGCCGACTCCGACGCCGACTCCGACTCCGACGCCGACTCCGACGCCGACTCCGACGCCGACGCCGACGCCGACGCCGACTCCGACGCCGACAACGGTCGCACCGGTGCTGCCGGCCACGGTCGTGGAGACGGTTCAAGAGCCGGTCGCACCGACCGAGCCCGAGCAGGTCGCCGTTCCGCTGCCGGCCACGGTCGACGAGCCAGAGGAGCCCGAGGTTGTCTCGGTTCCCCTGCCGGCCACGGTCAAGGTGCCTGCGGCAGTGCCCGCAGGTGACGGCTCAAGCCAGCAAGGCGCACCCATGGGAGCGATGGCTCTCCTGGTGGCCAGTCTGATCGGAATCGGAGCGGCGGGAACCCGCCTCCTGGTTCGCAGGCAGTAGCACCACACGACGGAGCCCCGCCTTCGGGCGGGGCTCCTGTCATGCTCGTTGCTGCGTCAGTAGGTGGGGTCGTCCGGCCTCGCGGAGCCCACCTACTGACGCAGCAAGGGTCTACTCGCTGGCCTCGGTCCACCCTTCGCGCTTGTGACTGCCGTCGCAGAACGGCTTGCTCTTGGAATGCCCGCAGCGGCACAGGTAGGCCTTCGAGGTCTCGCGAATCACGGTGCCGTCGGGGGCGACGATGCGCACGTCCCCATCGACTTCGAGAGGGCCGTCGGTGGTCGGGATGATCTTCACTTCGCTCATGGCGCCAGTGTGGCGCAGACCGAGGGTGCGCGCATGTCAACGACAAGTTCGCAATCGACGTCAGCCGGCGACGATGTCCCCATCGGGGTTCGACACGACTACCCCGATCGACTCCATCCACGCGATGGCCTGCTCGACCGCTGAGGGATCCCCGCCGAGTTCGCAGACCATCCAGCCGCTGTGATCTTGAATGAGGGCGCGTCGGATGTTCGGGACGACACCGAACCGCGTGACGATCTCGTAGATAACCGGGTCCGTCGCGGGGCCCGGGGGGAAGGTCAGTTGGACATGTCGCGGGTTCTCGCTCACAGTGCGCCCTTCTTGGTCAGCCAGTTGAAGGCCCAGTAGCCGGGGATCGTCGGAATCCAGAACGTGATCAGACGGTAGAGCAGCACGGCCGAGACGGCGAGGCCGGCATCGAGGCCACCGGCTGTGAGGCCCGCTGCGAGGGCGGCCTCGACCGCACCCAGGCCACCGGGAGTCGGCGCGGCCTGGCCAATCGTTGCACCGGCGAGATAGACGACGCCGACGACGGCGATGCTCATGCTGCCGTCGAACGCCAGGACACACGAGTAGAGGACGCCGATGTAGGCGAGGTTCAGCAGCAGGATGCCGCCGATGCCCTCCAGCAGCTTCAGGGGTCGCTGGGCGACGGTGACGAGTCGCGGTCCGACCTCCTTCAGGAGGGGACCGACGCGCTTGGCGATCAGGCGCCGCACTGCGGGGACGGCCAGCAGCGCCAGGATCAAGATCAGCACCGCGACCACGATCACCACGGCGATGCGTGGCGGGTCGAAGGTCAGATCCGTCTGAGTGCCCGCGGCGATGCCGAAGCCGAGCAGCAGCAGGATGTGGAAGACGAAGGCCATGACCTGTGACACCCCGACGCTTGCTCCGGCGAGGGCTGGGTGGAGTCCTGCCTTCTGCAGAAACCGCACGTTGATGGCGATCGCGCCGAGCGTCGGTGGCGAGACGAGTGTCGCGAAGTCACCGGCGATCTGGGCCATGATCGTGCGGTGCAGGGGGAGCCGCTCAGGAACGAATCCCGACAGTGACCAGGCGGCACCGAAGTAGGTGATGATCGCGAAGGCGAACGCGGCGGCCATCCAGGCCCAGTCGGCGGTGCGCAGCAGGCCGACGAGATCCACCTGCGCGAGCTGCGAGATGAGCACGTAGCCGGCGATCGTGCCGACGATGATCATGATCAGCGTGCGTGGTCGGAACCGTTCGAAGTTGATCTGCTCGTCGTCAGCGCCGGGCCGGATCTCCGCCAGGGCGTCGCGGAGGGCTACGAGGACGTCCTTGTGCTTGCGGATGGTTCGACGCGTGGCCGGTGACAGGGCGACCGGCTGGAGCGCAGGCAGGCAGTGCGCGAGCCCCTCTGCTCCGAGCACCGTCCGGCCGGTGGCGACCGCTCGCGTCACGTCGGTGAGGAGGGCGAGTGTCGTGAGCAGTTCCGCGGTGTCGATGCGCTGGGCGAGGTCGCCGGCGGCGATCGCTCCCGTCTCGCCGCCGATCAGCCACACCGAGCCGTCCTCAGCCCGGATCAGGTGCTCGGGTGACAGCGATCGATGCGTGATCTGGCTCTCGTGCAGGGTGCGCAGCGCGCGCCAGGCGCCGACGAGATCCTCATCGGTGACCTCCTCCAGCTCGCTGAAGCGGGTGCCGAGGATGTACTCATGCGCCATGAGGACGGAGTCCGGTCCGACCTCGGATGACAGCAGCAACCGGGGGACAGGAGCGCCGGCGGCCTGTGCGGCATAGGACACCAGCGCCGAGTGATCCAGGGATCGGCGCATGTTGAAGGCCCCGGTGCGCGAATCGTCGCGCAGACGCAGGCTGGTCCAGATGGCATTGGCCAGGCCAGCGCCCTCGAGGTCTCGGTCGAGAACGGTGACGAGGAACTGCCCCCCTGCGCGCGATGTGGCGAGATAGCGGCGCCCACGGCTGGTGGACTCCAGCGCCTGCAGGACAGTGATGGGGAAGCCGCCGCGGTCCAGCGCAGCGGCCACCTCCAGGCCGCTCGGCCGGGTCGTGGGGGTGCCCGCGGCGTAGCGGGTCATGAGGCCCACGGCCCATCCGGTGGTCAGTGAGATGCCGACGCCCGCGAAGGTGATCCCTCCGCTGAGCAGGCTGACGATGATCAGCGAGCCGATGACGACGACGGTCAGCACGTTCCACGGGCGCCGACCCATGGTCCGGGCGACGGTCAGGAAGGCCACCAGACCGCCGAGAATCGGGGTCGTGGTGGCGGCCGAGGCGCTCGTCGAACCCGCCAGCGCGACGAGCAGGGCCGGCACGTCCAGTGCGGAGATGCCCCACGAGACGGCGGTGAGAACCACGATTCCCAGGAACAGGGCGACGAGCGCGTCGAACAGCTGACGCATGCGTCGGCGCAGGACCATGGCGACCGCGACAGCGATCGGAAGTCCGAGCGTGCCGAGGCCCCCGATGATGTTGAGGACGAGCACGACGAGGGACGGAAGCAGCGAGGCACCGGTCTCCAGGTCGCTGTCCAGTCCGGCGGCGGTGTCGGTGGCGAAGTAGGCCAGCAGGATGATGCCGGCCGTGATGGCGACGGCGAGCACGAACCGGGCGAGGTCAAGCGGGCGGCGCACGCGCCGGGGAATCCGGGGATCCTCGATCACGGCCGTGTGCGGCTCGGACGTCACCGGAAGCACGGGGGCCTGGAGATCCTCGTCCGCAGCAGAGCTGGGGGTGGGGGCCTCGGGACTCACAGACCCGATGGTCCCAGACTCCGAGCCACGGGTGTCGCACCCGGGTGGTATCCATGCGTCATGGGCTGGCGCTTGGAGGTCGACGCAGAGCCGGCGCCGTCTGTCCCCGATCTTGACGCCGAGCAGGCGGCGGTCGTGGCGCACCGCCGGGGGCCGCTCCTCGTGCTGGCCGGTCCAGGCACGGGCAAGACGACCACCATCGTGGAGGCCATCGCCGCTCGGCTGAGCGATCCGGAGGACCAGCTGCCGGCTGATGCGATCCTCGCGCTCACCTTTGGCCGCCGCGCGGCCCTTGAACTGCGTGACCGGGTCACTGCTCGCGTGGGGGGCGGGCTGATCCCGACCATCGCGACCTTCCACTCCTTCGCCTTCGGTCTGCTGCAGCAGACGGCGACGCCCGAGGAGTACGCGAATCCACCGCGCCTGATGTCTGGTGCTGAAGAGGACGTACGGATTCGTGAGTTGCTCCGCGGGGCCGTCGTCGATGGATCAGTGGACTGGCCGGAGGACCTCATCGGGGCACTGCCGACCCTCGGTCTGGCCAATGAAGTGCGCGCCGTCCTCGTTCGGGCGCGCGAACTCGGTCTCGACGGGCCAGCCCTTCGACGCATCGGCCGGGCCGAGAACCGGGCCGCCTGGGTGGCCGTCGGGCAGCTGGTCCAGCAGGAGCAGGAGGTCATGGCATTGGAGAACGTCCTCGACTACAGCGAACTCGTCCTCCAGGCGGTTGTCCGGGCCCAGGACCCTCAGGTGCAGAGCAGGCTCAGGTCGCGGTACCGCGCCATCTACGTGGATGAGTACCAGGACACCGATCCGCTGCAGGTCGCACTCCTGCGCGCGCTGGTGGGACCGGACACCTGCGTCGTCGCCGTGGGTGATCCCGACCAGGCCATCTACGGCTTTCGCGGCGCGGACATGCACGGGCTGCTCAGGTTCCCGCAGACCTTTCGCACGGCGGCCGGTGAACCGGCACCGATCATCGTCCTGCGCACGGCCAGGCGATTCGGCCCACGCATCCGTGCTGCCGCCGGATCTGTTCTGGGCACGCGTCTTCCGGTCGGACTGCCGCCGGATCTCCTGCTGCGGCATCGTCAGCCCGCGTGCGCCGAGGTCGCGGATCCCGGCATCGACGACCTCATCACCCTGCGCACCTTTCCCGATCGCGGGTCGCAGGCCGCGCATGTGGCTCGGGAGATCCGGCAGGCCCACGTGCGCAGGTCGGTGCCCTGGACGCAGATGGCGGTCCTCGTGCGTTCGAGCGCCGACATCCCGCCCCTGCACCGCGCGCTGCGCGCCGCGGGGATACCGGCCGTCGTCGCAGCAGACGAGATCCCCCTGAAGAACGAGCCAGCCGTAGCGACACTGCTCGCCGTTCTCAGCCTGGCTGCCAGCCCTGCGACGGCCTCCCCGACCCAGGTCCTGGACGTGCTGTCGGGCCCGATCGTCGGTCTATCGCCCAGCGACCTCCGCCGCCTCGGACGAGTACTGCGCGACGGTTCGCGCCAGGCGGGCTATGCCGCCCCGCCCTCAGCGGACCTGATCCACGAGTACGTTCTGGGATCCCTCCTTGGCCGCCCGCCGGGGGTGGTGACGCTGCCACCGGACGACGAGGCAACGGTCGCCATCCGGCGACTGGCCGGCATGCTCGCCCAGGCGCGCGGGCAGATCGAGGCCGGCGCGGATCCGCAGGAGGTGCTCTGGACCCTCTGGTCAGGCGCGAGCCATCCGCACGCGTGGCCCGAGCGCCTGCGTGCTGCGGCACTGGCCGGCAGCGCCGCGGCCGATCACGATCTGGATGCCGTGATGGCTCTGTTCGACACCGCCGCGCGCCTCGCGGGGCGCTATCCGGGATTCCTCGGCGTGCGAACGTTCATCGAGACCCTTGCCGATCAGCAGTTGCCCGCGGAATCCGTGGCCGACCGGGGTGCGCGCGCCGACGCTGTGCGGCTGCTCACCGCCCATCGAGCCAAGGGTCTGGAGTGGGATGACGTCTGGGTCGTCGGAGTGCAGGAAGGCCGATGGCCAGATCTGCGGGCTCGGGGATCGACCCTGCGTGCGGAGGAGTTGTCGACGCAGGGGATCGGCACCGGTCCACGGCCTGCTGACCTGCTGGAGGAGGAGCGTCGGCTGCTCTTCGTCGCCTGCACGCGCGCGCGGCACCGTCTTCATGTGAGCGCCGTCGCAGAACCGGACGATGCTGGTGACCAGCCGAGCCGGCTGTTTCGCGACCTCGCCCTGCACCTCGGCCACGACATCGAGGCGATGGCCACCTCGAGGCCCGTGCATCCGTCCTCGCTGGACGGCTTGGTTGCTGAACTTCGATCCGTGGCCATGGATGCGAGGGCATCGCAGGTCCTACGCGAGGCTGCCGTTACGCGCCTCGCGGCCATGGCAGCCGAGCGTGACGAGCACGGTCGTCCCCTGGTCCCCCTCGCTGATCCGGCCACCTGGTGGGGCATGCGCGACGTCACGGTGAACGACCGTCCGCTCCGGGATCCGTCCGAGCCCGTGTCCATCTCCGGCAGCATGCTCGACACCGTTGTCGAATGCCCTCTCACGTGGTTCCTGAAACAGGAGGTGCACGCGGAGACCCCTCGGGGAACGGCCACGAGCTTCGGCAGCATCGTCCATGCGGTGGCGGACTTCGTGGCGAAGGGGGAGGTGGCCCCGGAATTGGCAGCCATGGATGCCGAGGTCGATCGGGTGTGGCCCGCGCTCCGATTCGAAGCCCGTTGGCAGTCGGCGGCAGAGCGGGCGGAGGCCACGGCCGCGCTGGACCGATTCCTGAGGTATCACCACAAGGCCGAGCGCGAACTGGTCGACACCGAGACGGGGCTGCGGGCTCAGATCGTGGTGACTACCCCCTCGGGCGAGACGGATCGGGTGGCCCTGAGCGGGTTCGTCGACCGCATCGAGCGCGACGATGATGGTCGACTCGTCGCCATCGACCTCAAGAACATGCGTTCGGCGGTGTCGGGCAAGCAGATTCCCGAGCATGGCCAGCTCGGTGTGTACCAACTCCTGCTCGAGCGGGGAGCAGCGTCTGATCCATCCTTGTCCGAGTCACTCCCCGACACTCCGCGACCGGTTGGTGGGGCGGCCCTGGTGCAGCTCCGGCTCGATGCCGGTCGAGGATCCACGGAGGCCAAGGTCCAGTTTCAGGAGCCCGTTCCGCCTGACGAGCCGACGTGGGTCGAGCAGCGGCTCGGTGCGGCCGCCGAGGTGCTCCGCTCGGACACGGTCGTGGCGACCGTCGGCAGCGCCTGCCAATACTGCGCCTATGCGACCACCTGCCCGGCGCAGCCCGAGGGCGAGCAGGTGATTCCATGACCGAGATCTCTCGTGCGGAGTTGGACTCCGCGCTGGGGCTCACCCTCACGGACGAGCAGTGGGGAGTCGTCTCGCGAACCATGTCCCCGGCGGTGATCGTTGCGGGTGCGGGCTCAGGCAAGACCACGTCCATGTCTGCGCGGGTGGCCTGGCTGGTGGCCAGCGAGCACGTGCGACCAGACGAGGTCCTCGGACTGACGTTCACGACGAAGGCCGCGGGGCAGCTGCTGACCTCCATGCGCGGTGCCGTGGATCGATTGTTGCAGGCCGACGTCATCTCGGGCGTGGATGACTCGGGGGAGCCGATCGGCGAACCAGAGGTGCTCACTTACCATGCCTTCGCCGCCCGCATCCTCAGCGAGCACGGCATCAGGATCGGCCGGGAGCCGGAGGCACTGGTGCTCACGGATGAGGCCCGTCGCCAACTTGCGTACCGATTCGTGTGTCGCTCGTCCGCACCGCTGTCGGCCATCGGTCGCGGGCCGGTGGCCGTGACATCGGACCTCCTGCACCTCGATGACGAGCTCACCGAGCTCGCCATCGACCCGGCACAACTGCGCACCTTCGATCGCGACCTCGTGGAGTGGCTCCGAGGTCACGAGCGTGACGGTGGCCTGCAGGTGATCGGACGAGACATGCTGGCGACATCCACCAGCAGATCCGTGATGGCAGATCTGGTGGACGAGTGGCGAGCCGAGAAGGCAGTGCGTGACGTCATCGACTTCGCCGACCAGATTCGACTGGCGGGGCAGATCGTTGCGCGCTTCCCCGAGGTGGTCGCGGAACTCCGAACTCGGTACGCGACGGTTCTGCTCGACGAGTATCAGGACACATCGATTGCCCAGCGCGAACTGCTCCAGCGCATCTTCGGGGGTGGACATCCCGTCCTGGCTGTCGGCGACCCGTGTCAGGCGATCTACGGTTGGCGTGGGGCCAGCGTGGACAACATCGAGAGCTTCCCGAGGCACTTTCCGGCGCGGGAGGATGTCGACGGCGCAGTGGAGGCAGATCGACATGCGCTCTCGCTGAACCGACGCTCGGGTCCGACTGTTCTCGATGTCGCGAATCGAGTGTCCCAGCGTCTGCGCTCGGTGCATCGTGGTGTCGAGCCGCTGAGTGCGGGAGACAACGGCAAGGGTCCGGGTGCGGTCACCTGTGCCCTGTTCGAGACGTATGCCGATGAGGTCGACTGGGTCGTCCACGAGATCCAGCGAACGCATGCGTCGGGGCGTGTGCCCTGGCAGGACATCGCCGTGCTGGCGGCGACCTCACGCGACCTAGTTGCGGTTGAAGCAGCACTTCGGCGGCGGGGAGTGCCCACCCATCTTGCGGGTTCGGCCGCGCTGCTGTCCCAGCCCGCCGTGATCGACCTGCGGTCCATGCTCGAGGTGATCCATGATCCCTGTGCCAATCCGGCCTTCGTGCGACTGGCGTCGGGCCCGCGATGGGCCATCGGTGCGCGAGATCTGGCGGCGCTCGGTGCGCGCGCCGCGGAGCTGGCAGGCGGACGTTCCCGAGGTGAGCATGCGGATCTGGCACAGGCCCTGGACGAGGCGGTGGCCGGCACCGACATCGTCGAGGCGGTGTCCTTGACCGAGGCCCTGATGGATCTCGGCGACCTGACGTCATACTCGCCGGCGGCGACGCAACGATTCCGCGAGATGGCCGATGAGATCGCGTCCTTGCGCCGGCATGCGGGCGAGCCGCTGCCGGACTTCATCCTCCGGGTGATGCGCACCTCGGGCATCGAGGTGGAGGCGGCGTTGCGGGGGTCCGATCAGGCCGATCATCAACTCCATGCCCTGCACGCCCTCGTCGATCTGTCCGTGCAGTTCAACGACGTGGACGGGCGCATCGGCCTGGGCGCCTTCCTCTCCCGGTTGCAGGATGCCGAGCGGTTCGAGGTCGACCTCGACTTCGAGGTCGCGCCTGGTGCGGATGCCGTGTCACTGCTGACCGTTCACAAGGCGAAGGGCCTGGAGTTCCCGTACGTCTTCGTCCCCTTCGTCTCGGAGAACTCCTTTCCCGGCGGCCGAGGAAGGCCGCAGTGGACGACCAGCCCCAAGGTCGTGCCGTGGCCGCTACGCCCGGACACCACCCCAGCGCTCTCGGGATTTCCGC
>JAIOXK010000078.1 GCA_021741645.1 Candidatus Nanopelagicales bacterium | reverse complement strand
TCCGAGCACGCTGCTCGACGTCGCGCAATGAAGTCCGCCACCGACAACGCCGAAGAGATGATCAAGTCGTTGTCACGGCAAGCCAACCAGGCCCGTCAGGCCGAGATCACCCAAGAGATCAGCGAGATCGTCGGCGGCGCCGACGCACTGAGCGCCTAGGAGAGGGAACAACGATGACTGCAACGACCGAGACCACGACCGGCGTGGGGCGCGTAGCCCGCGTCACCGGCCCAGTCGTCGACGTGGAGTTCCCCGTCGAGGCCATGCCGGAGCTGCAGAACGCCCTGCATGTGGACGTCAGCTTCGATGAGGGGGACGAGGGCGGGGGTTCCTCGACTCTCACCCTCGAGGTGGCCCAGCACATTGGCGACAACATGATCCGCGCCATCTCCATGCAGCCCACCGACGGCCTCGTCCGTGGTGCTGCGGTACGCGACACCGGGGGCCCGATCATGGTGCCCGTCGGCGAGGTGACCAAGGGTCACGTGTGGAACACCCTGGGCAAGCCCCTGGACGTCCGCGAGGACGAACTGGAGATCACCGAGCGCTGGGGCATCCACCGTGCGGCCCCGCCGTTCGATCAGCTGGAGTCCAAGACCGAGGTCTTCGCCACGGGCATCAAGGTCATCGACCTTCTCACCCCGTACGTGAAGGGCGGCAAGATCGGCCTGTTCGGCGGTGCGGGTGTCGGCAAGACCGTGCTCATCCAGGAGATGATCTACCGCGTCGCAGAGAACTTCGGTGGCGTGTCCGTCTTCGCCGGTGTGGGGGAGCGCACTCGCGAGGGCAACGACCTCTTCCTGGAGATGACCGAGTCCGGCGTCATCGAGAAGACAGCGCTGGTGTTCGGCCAGATGGACGAGCCGCCGGGTACCCGCCTGCGGGTCGCCCTTACGGCCCTGACCATGGCGGAGTACTTCCGAGATGTTCAGAAGCAGGACGTGCTCTTGTTCATCGACAACATCTTCCGCTTCACTCAGGCTGGCTCGGAGGTGTCGACGCTTCTGGGACGCATGCCGTCTGCTGTGGGATACCAGCCCACGCTGGCCGACGAGATGGGGCAGCTCCAGGAGCGCATCACCTCCACCCGCGGTCACTCGATCACGTCACTGCAGGCGATCTACGTGCCGGCAGACGACCTGACCGACCCTGCCCCGGCGACGACCTTCGCTCACCTTGACGCGACGACCGTTCTGAGCCGTCCGATCTCGGAGCTCGGCATCTACCCGGCGGTCGATCCGCTGGATTCGACCTCGCGGATTCTCGACCCCCGCTACGTGGGCGAGGATCACTACGCGGTGGCGGCCCGAGTCAAGGAGATCCTGCAGCGCTACAAGGATCTGCAGGACATCATCGCCATCCTCGGCATCGATGAGCTCTCCGAGGAGGACAAGATCCTCGTCGGTCGTGCCCGGCGAATCCAGCGCTTCCTGTCGCAGAACATGTTCGTGGCTGAGGCCTTCACCGGTCAGGCCGGCTCGTTCGTTCCGGTCGAGGAGACGATCGCGTCGTTCAAGGCGCTGGCAGAGGGCACTTATGACCACCTGCCCGAGCAGGCGTTCTTCATGGCCGGTGGCATCGAGGATGTCGAGCGCAACGCAGCCGAACTCGCGAAGGGCTAGTCAGTCATGGCAGAAGCCAAGGTCCTGAACGTTGCTGTGGTGTCCGCCGAGCGGGCGCTGTGGAGCGGACAGGCCAAGTCCATTGTCGCGAAGACCCCCGAGGGTGACATCGGCATCCTCGCGAATCATGAGCCGGTCCTCGCTCTGCTCGTTGACAGCTCAGGCCTGAAGATCGAGGAGCTGGACGGCTCGACTCTGATGGTCGCCGTTCACGGTGGGTTCTTCTCGGTGTCCGGCAATGAGGTCAACGTCATCGCAGAGGTGGCCGAACTCGCCGAGGACATCGACGTGGAGCGAGCGCGGGAAGCGTTGGCGCGCCTTCAGGCGGAGAGTTCGTCGGATGAGAGCGAGCAGGCGGCGCTGAAGCGGGCCGAGACGCGGATTCAGGTGGCGGGGATCGTCAAGACGGTGTCGTCGCGCTAGAGACCTATAAGAAAGGCCCGGTCCCTCCGATGTGAGGGCCGGGCCTTTCTCGTGTCGGTGGGCTGCTCGTGAGCAGGTCGGAGGGAGCGCCGTCAGTGATTCAGGCCGGGCTGCCACAGCTGGTCGCCGCCTGACTTCTTGTTCGCGATCCGGGCCAGAATGAACAGCAGATCGCTGAGTCGATTCAGGTAGGCAGCGGTGATCGGATTCATCCCTCCGTGATAGGCATCAAGTGCCGCCCAGGTCGACCGCTCAGCTCGCCGCACCACGGTGCGTGCGACATGCAGGTGGGCGGCCGCGGGCGTGCCTCCCGGCAGCACGAAGGAGCGAAGTGGCTCCAACTGCGCATTGAACTCATCGCACGCCGCCTCAAGGCGATCCACGTACTCCTCGGTGACCCGAAGGGGCGGATGCGCGGGCTCATCGACCACAGGAGTGCACAGATCCGCCCCGACATCGAAGAGGTCGTTCTGAATCGAGACGAGCAGGGTGCGAAGGTCCTCGTCCATCTCCGCGGTAGCCAGGGCGAGGCCTATGGTGCAGTTCGCCTCATCAACGTCAGCGTAGGCGCGCAGTCGCGGATCGTTCTTTCCTGTGCGGCTCATGTCGCCCAGCGAGGTGGTGCCGTCGTCGCCGGTACGGGTGTAGATGCGCGTGAGATTGACCATGTCTCGACACTACGCCACGGAAGGCATGAGGGCCCGGTGACATCCCATCCAGGCCCCGTACGATGCGCACGTGGAGGTACTGCGTGTCACCGGGGGCCAGCGCCTGACGGGCGAGGTGTCGGTACCGGGGGCCAAGAACTCAGTGCTCAAGCTCATGGCGGCGACTCTTCTCGCTCCAGGAGTCTCGACCATCACCAATGTTCCTGGGATTCTCGATGTCGAGATCATGGCCGAACTGCTTCGCCGGCTCGGCTGCGGTGTCGAGCACCGGTCTGATGAGGCGACGCTGCGCATCGATGTTCCCGAGCGCCCTGACCATCGTGCGGACTACGACCTCGTGCGTCGCATGCGTGCATCGATCTGTGTGCTGGGTCCGCTGGTGGCGCGGGTCGGCGCAGCCGATGTGGCCCTGCCTGGCGGTGACAACATCGGCTCCCGCGGCCTGGACATGCATGTGGATGGGCTCCGCAGGATGGGCGCAGAGGTCACCAGTGAGCACGGCTACCTGCTGGCGTCTGCGCGAAACCGGCTCACGAGTGCCGAGACCTGGCTGGACTTCCCCAGCGTCGGGGCGACCGAGACCATCCTCATGGCGGCGGTCCTGGCCGACGGTACGTCGGTGATCGACAATGCGGCCCGCGAGCCCGAGATAGTCGACATCTGCCGGATGCTGCAGGGCATGGGAGCCCAGATCGACGGTGTCGGCACCTCGACCCTTCGGATCGAGGGCGTCGACGAGCTGCATCCGGTAGAGCACGCGACCGTTCCAGATCGCATTGTCGCGGGCACGTGGGCAGTCGCTGCTGCCATCACCGGGGGAGACGTGACGGTCCACGGTGCGCAGGCTGATCATCTGTCAATCGCCTTGGAGAAGCTGGCGACGGCAGGAGCCTCCGTCGAGTCGTTGCCCGATGGATTCCGGGTGCGCATGGACCGGCGTCCAGCGGCCGTCGACATCGTGACGCTGCCGTATCCGGGATTCCCGACCGATCTGCAGCCGCAGTTCATCGCCTTGAACTCCGTTGCTGAGGGCGCGGCACTGGTGACCGAGAATCTCTTCGAGGCGAGATTCCGGTTCGTCCAGGAATTGGCTCGGCTGGGGGCCGACGTGCGAACCGATGGGCACCACGCGCTGGTGCGCGGGCGTTCGATGCTCTCGGGGGCACCGGTCGAGGCCACGGACATTCGGGCGGGGGCCGGCCTCGTGCTCGCCGGTCTGATTGCTGAGGGGACGACCACGGTCTACGGAGTCGGGCACATCGACCGCGGCTACGCGGGGCTGGTGCCCGCCCTTCAGTCACTCGGCGCAGACATCGAGCGGGGAACGGCTACCGACGTCTAGTCAGTACGTCTCGCGCTTGCTGCTCGTCCTTCGGCCACACCATGACGCGTGGGCCGTCCAGAGTGGTGGCGAGGTTGGCGCGGATTCCACGCTCCTCCAGCTGTCGGCGCATGACCTCCCCCTCGATGTAGGAGCCGGGTGAGGCCACGGGCACGAGGAGCCCATACTCCGACTCCGGACCCTGCGATGCGGGGGCGGCCACGACGGATCGTCCGCGGCCGAAGGCCCAGCGCAGGATGACGACGAAGATGACGATGAGGATGAGGGCCATCAGCGGACCGAAGGCATACGAGAAGGATCCCCACGCGGGCACGGACCTATGGTGCGCCCTTCGGGGCGACTCCGCCACTCCAGATTGCGCCGGTAGTCTCGTGGAGTGCGATTCCTGGTGGCCCGCTGCACGGTCGACTACCGAGGCCGGTTGACGGCTCACCTCCCCGAGGCAACCCGCGTGATCCTGGTCAAGGCAGACGGCTCGGTGCTCATTCACTCCGATGGCGGTTCGTACAAGCCCCTGAACTGGATGAGTCCGCCGTGCCACACCTCGGTGGCGGAGTCCGACGAGATCGAGGGTGAGCAGGTTTGGACAGTCGAGAACAAGGCTGGTGAGCAGCTCGTCATCCGGATGCACGCGGTGCTGCACGAGCATGAGCACGACCTTGGGGTGGATCCGGGCCTGATGAAGGACGGTGTCGAGGCCCACCTGCAGAAGCTCCTGGCGGAGCAGGTGGAGGAGCTCGGTGCCGGCTGGCGGCTCGTGCGTCGGGAGTACCCCACAGCCATCGGACCGGTCGACCTCATGTGCCGAGATGCCGAGGGCGTATCGGTCGCCGTGGAGATCAAGAGGCGTGGTGAGATCGACGGAGTCGAGCAGCTGACGCGATATCTGGAACTGCTGAATCGCGACCCGCTGCTGCGCCCGGTGCGGGGCGTTTTCGCCGCGCAGGAGATCAAGCCGCAGGCCCGAGTGCTGGCCGAGGACCGAGGAATCGAGTGTCGTGTGCTGGACTACGACGCCCTCCGTGGCCTCGACGACGTAGACGCTCGCCTGTTCTGACGCTCGCCTGTTCTGAGGATCTGGCGGTCCGGCAGATAGGCTCGCTCGGGTCGGTAGGCTCGGACTGAGCGTGTCGCGCCCGGGTGCCTGAGCACGTGGCCTCCGTGCACCCCCTGTGGCACTTGGAAGGAAGGACGATCATGGCAATCTCCCGAGTAGGCGTGATCGGTCTGGGCACCATGGGTGCTGGCATCGCAGAGGTCATCGCCCGAAACGGCTACTCGGTGGTCGCGATCGAATCGAGCACGTCGGCTCTCGAGCACGGGCGGGAGATGATCGAGAACTCCACGCAGCGAGCCGTCAAGCGGGGCAAGCTTTCCGAGGCCGATCGCGCGTCGCTGCTGGATCGGATCCACTTCACGACCGACTATCCAGCCCTGTCGGACGCCGATCTGGTGATCGAGGCGGTCAGTGAGAGTCTGGAGCTGAAGAAGTCGATCTTCTCCCAGCTGGACGCCATCGCACCCGAGCACGCCATTCTCGCGTCCAACACCTCATCGCTGTCCGTCACCGATATTGCTGTTGCCACCACTCGCCCGGCGAATGTCGTCGGTATTCACTTCTTCAACCCTGCGCCTGTCCTGTCGTTCGTGGAGATCGTGCGCACGGTGGTGACCTCGCAGGACGTCGTCGACGAGGCGGTTGCCTTCGCCGAGTCGCTGGGCAAGCAGCCTGTCGTGATCGGGGACCGGGCGGGCTTCATCGCCAACGCATTGCTCTTCGGCTACTTGAATCATGCGGTGTCGATGTTCGAGTCGAGCTACGCCTCGCGTGAGGACATCGATGACGCCATGCGTCTGGGGTGTGGCTATCCGATGGGTCCGCTCATGCTCTTGGACCTGATCGGCCTGGACACCGCCTACGAGATCCTCGACACGATGTACAAGCAGGGCCGCGACCGACTTCACGCCCCGTCTCCGATCCTCAAGCAACTGGTCACGGCGGGCCACCGTGGGCGCAAGACGGGTCGTGGCTTCTATGCCTACGAGGCGCCCGGGTCACCCGTCGTGGTGGACCTTCCTGTGCCGGAGGAGGCGGTCGAGGCCCCCGTTCGGCCCGTGCAGTCCGTTGGCGTTGTGGGCTCAGGGACCATGGCCAGCGGCATCGCTGAGGTTTTCGCCCGGGCAGGCAAGGACGTGATCCTGGTGGCCCGGAGCGCCGCCAAGGCACAGCAGGCGGTTGCGGCGGTGCAGCGGTCACTCGACAAGGCGGTCGAGAAGGGGGCGCTGGACGCCGAGGGCCGCGACGCGGCATTGGAGCGCCTGCGCGGCAGTGCTTCACTGGCGGAGCTGTCGTATGTGGACCTGGCCATCGAGGCTGTGGTCGAGGACCTGGCGGTCAAGAAGGCCCTGTTCGTCGAGCTTGACCGCATCTGCAAGCCCGGAGCGATGCTGGCGACGACGACCTCGAGCCTGCCCGTGATCGACTTGGCGGTGGCCACTGCTCGCCCGGGCGATGTGGTGGGCCTGCACTTCTTCAACCCGGCCGCCCGCATGCAGCTGGTCGAGGTGGTGCGCACGGTCTCCACCGACGACGAGGTCGTGGACTCGGCCGTGCACCTGTGTCGCGAGGTGGGCAAGCATCCGGTCACCTGCGGCGATCGCGCCGGCTTCATCGTCAATGCGCTGCTGTTCCCCTACTTGAATGACGGCGTGAAGATGCTGGAGGCGAACTACGCGACCGCCGACAACATCGATCTCGCGATGAAGAAGGGGTGCGGATACCCCATGGGTCCGTTCGAACTCCTCGATGTGGTGGGTCTCGACGTCTCACTGGCGATCCAGCGCACCCTGTACCTGGAGTTCCGTGAGCCTGGATTCGCCCCAGCGCCGCGCCTGGAGCATCTCGTGACTGCTGGCTACCTCGGACGCAAGACGGGTCGAGGGTTCCGAGACTACGCAGGCTGATGGGCCGAAAGAATCGGCGGCGTGAAGACGACGCACGGCCGTTGGGTGCGGGTGTCACGAGCCGAACCGTGGAGTCCCACGGCGACGGCGACTGGATCGTGCAGCGGACCACGGGAGCGGCGGCGACTCGGCCCTACCGGTGTCCTGGCTGCGATCACGAGATCCCGCCGGCAACGCCCCATGTGGTGGCTTTTCCTGCGGACGACCCGCAAGGCGTGGAGAACCGTCGTCACTGGCACACGCCCTGCTGGAATGCTCGGGACCGTCGGCTCCCAGGAGGCAGGCGATGACCGGTGGCCAGCGAGTCGTGGCCAATTCGGTGCTTCCGGCTCACCGTGAGCCCCTTGTTCTGCGCACGGCTGATGGACTCAGGCTGGTGGGGGAGACGGCTGTTCCGGTGGACGGTCCACCAGCGGCGTCCATCATCACCGTCCACCCGCTTCCCACGCACGGGGGAATGATGGACAGTCACGTGCTCCGCAAGATGGCCTGGCGGCTGCCGGCCATGGCCGACACCGCCGTTCTGCGATTCAACACCCGCGGAACAACGAGCGCCGCGGGATCCAGCGAGGGTTCCTTCGACCAGGCTCGCGGCGAGGGGCAAGATCTGCAGGCGGCGATCGATGAGGTTGTCAGTCGAGGGTGGCCCGATCCCTGGCTGGTGGGATGGTCATTCGGCACCGACGTGATCCTCAAGAACGGCAACGTCGATCCGGTTCGAGGTGCAGTCCTGCTCTCTCCGCCCCTGCGCTTCTCCACCGATGAGGACTTAGACGCGTGGTCTGCCTCCGGCAGGTCGCTGGTGTGCCTGGTGCCGGAGTTCGACGACTACCTGATCCCCGAGGAGGCCAGGCGAAGGTTTGCACAGATTCCGCAGGCGGATATCAGGGCCATGCCGGGGGCGAAGCACCTGTGGGTGGGAGAGAGGCATGTGACGGCGGTGCTCAACGAGATCGTCTCCGTGGTTCGCCCGGGGATCGGTCCGCTGCCGGAGATGTGGGATGGCCCGATGGAGAGATGGAGTGATCTCGGGTGACGGTCATGTCCGCGCCGACTGAGCCGCTGGTGCTCCTGCTGCATGCCTTCCCCTGCGATTCGCGCATGTGGCAGCCGCAGGTGGAGGCCCTCGAGGGTGCCGGGCGGCGGGTGCTGGCCTGTGATCTTCCCGGATTCGCGGGGACGCCTCTACCGTCAGGCTCGCCAAGCCTGGATGCGGTCGCCGATGACGTCATCGCTCACGTGGATGCGCAGGGCATCGAGGTGGTCGACGTGGCGGGCGTGTCGTTGGGTGGCTATGTGGCCCTGAACCTGATTCGCCGCCACCCGGGCCGGCTGCGCTCCGTCGCACTGTGCGACACCAAGGCCAGCGCGGACTCCGTGGAGGCGAGAGGGAACCGCGAGCGGCTGGCTCGGCTGTGCGAAGCGGCGCCCGACGACACAGCGCGCGTCCTGGAGCAGGCCATCCTGCCCGGGCTACTGGGTGCCACCTCCTTCGCGAGGCGTCCGGAGGTTGTCTCGACAGTGCGCGGATGGTTGGGGGAGGCTCCGGCGGCCACGGTGGCCTGGTACCAAAGAGCGATGGCAGAGCGCCCGGACTCACTGGCTACCTTGGCGAACGTCGACCTCCCGCGACTGGTCCTGTGGGGGGACGAGGACACTCTGAGCCCGGAGGCAGAGCAGCGGCTGATGATCGATGCATCGGTTCAGTCGACTGCGGTGCGCGTGCCCGAGGCGGGCCATCTGGCAAATGTGGAGGTTCCCGAGCGGGTGAGCGAGGCACTCCTCGCGTTCCTCGGTACCGTTCGCTGACGAGGGGAACGACCCACCCGAGGTGAAGGGTTTCCGATGACCGCGGCTACGGAGCAGGCGACGACCGATCATCGACGCCCCGTCCACCGGATGACGCTGTCGGCAGAGGATCGGCGATCGGCGATGGACGCCTTGATGCTCCGTCCCTCGCGGCGCATCGTGGGCCAGTACTCAGTGCTGCTCGTGCTCTCCATCATCGTCGCGACCATGGGCCTGCTGATGGGCTCGACGGCGGTGGTCATCGGAGCCATGATGATTGCTCCGCTCATGGCGCCCATCATGGGCATGTCGGCATCCATCACGATGGGGTGGGGCACGCGGCTACTGGCCACGACCGCCATCGTCGGCGCGTCCGTGATCGGTGGCATCGCGGTGGCGTGGGCGTTGGCGAGGTTCGTTCCCTTGGCGAACTCCGGGCTGCCCGCGGAGCTGCTGTCGCGTTCAAGTCCTGATATCCGCGATCTGGTCGTGGCTCTGGCGGCGGGGGCTGCCGGCTCCTATGCGACGGTGCGACGCGATGTCTCCGGGGCGCTGCCGGGTGTCGCGGTCGCAGTAGCCCTGGTGCCACCACTGGCCGCGGTGGGTGTGCTGCTGGGCTTGGACCAGCCGGGGCTGGCCCGGGGCGCCGCGCTGCTCTTCGCGGCCAACCTCTTCGGCATCATGCTCGCGGCATCGATCGTGTTCATCGTCACGGGCTTCGTCCCGGCGCGGCAGCGTCGTCACTCACCCATTCGGTTCGTCATGAGCATCGTCCTCGTGACCGTTCCGGTCGCCCTCCTCGCATTGCTCCTCGGATCGCGTTTCGCGGCGTCAGTTGCCGATGCATCGGCTCTCCGGCTGGCAACCCAGACCGCCGTAAACTGGCTGGGCCCCGACTCTGCTGATTCCCTGGAAGCCGTGACGGTCAGCGACTCGACGGTCACTGTCGAGGTGTCCGGACCGGTACCGCCGGGTTCGACGTCTGTCCTCACCAGCGACTTGATCGCTGCCTTTGGACGACCGATATCTGCCGCCGTGCAGTGGTTCCCGGTGCGCAATGGCGACGAACCAGTGCCGGTTCCCGACGTGCCTCTTGATGGCGCGCGACCAGTCGTGGAGGCGTGGCTGGCCGAGCGCGGTCTTGCGCTGACGGGGTTGTCGTCGACCGACGGAACGATCATCGCGGACACGCGCGGGCCGGAGGCGCCGGGCGAGGTCGCCTCGCTGGCTGATGCGATCGAGGACGCGCTGGGGATCCGGCCCGAGGTCAGCATTTCCTGGACGCAATCGGTGCCGGAGGCGGTGGAGGAACCCTCGGTGCTGGACATCGCCCGTGGGGCCGCCGAGCAGTGGGCCGCCGGTATCCCGGACGTCGCGGTGCTGGGAGTGACGCAGAAGCCCGACGCGATCCTCGTGACCTTTGCCGGCGGCGCGGAGACGGCCCCGGCGGAACTGAGGGTGGCGTTGGGAATCGCCCTGCCCAACACCGACGTCCGGGTCAATCAGATACCCACGGAGGCGCTGGCGGATCTCGGCTCAGGTCTGGCAGAGCCATTCCCGCCGGCGACGCCGACAGACGAGGACATCCTGGGTGAGACGTTCCCGGCTGGATGATGCTTCAGGAGGCGGTGGGCGCCTCCGTCACCGGGGCGTAGACCGCCTTCTTGATCAGCTTCGCGTACGCCCTTGCTCCCGCCGGGGTGAGGTGGATGCCATCTGAGGCGAAGTACTCCGGGTGGTCCTTCGACGCGGCATACCAGTCGACGAGCACGGCATTGGGGTAGTCCGGCACGACGCCCTTGATCACCTTGTTGTTCGGAGCACGCCAGCTTCGTGGCATGTTGGTGGTGAGGACGACAACGCGTGGTGACTCGCTGAGAATGTCAAGCATCTCCCGCAGCATCGACTCGGGCATGACTCCGTTGGTTCCGGCATGAATCACGACCGTGGGGGCGAGCTTGTCCTTGTTGACGTATCGCTTGAGCTTTCCGATGAAGGCACCGGGAAAGCGAGAGACGGCAGCGTCGACCTTGGTCTCGGGAATGACGTCCTTGAGAGTCTCGCGGGCCCCGAGCATCACCGAGTCCCCAATGGCGCTGACGCGGCCGTTGGCATCGGTCCCGGGGGTGCCATCACCCTCGGGACTGGGGGACGGCGTCGGGCCGCTGGCGGTCGGAGTGTCGGACGCCCCCGGTGACTCTGGATCATCCAGTGACACTTCCGTCGGCCCGCCATCGTCGAGGCCGAGTGCCACGGCGACATCCTCGGGGAGCGCCTCCTGTGCGTCAGGTGCGGGCGCGGCGACGAGGGCGATGGTGAGCGAAGCGATGATGGCCACGGCCAGGGTGGCGATGACGGTGCCCTGCTGCGTCATGCGGCGCCGGGCCCGCCCTGTCGCCGTACGCCATGCATGCACCCATCGGTCGATCGCGCCGCGTCGGATGGGCATC
>JAIOXK010000077.1 GCA_021741645.1 Candidatus Nanopelagicales bacterium | reverse complement strand
CGCGCTGTCAGCAGGCGCCTGGTCGGCATCCTGCACGCCTGCCTACGCGACCACGTCCCCTACGACGAGACCACCGCCTGGCAGCACCAACACGCCCTCGCCGCTTGACACGCTACGGGCCAGGGATGTCTAGCGACGCCAGGCGACCTCGCACTGGCCTGTACCGTGTCGCAGGTGACAGGCCATGGCTCCTTCGGCTGGGACCCCCTCGGCGTCACACCGGACGGGCATGGGGGCGCCAACGTCGCGCTGTGGGCGCAAGGCGCCAGCGAGGTCGAACTGTGCCTGTTCGACGAGCAGGGCCGTGAGACTCGCGTCCCCTTGCGTGAGCGGGTCTTCAACGTGTTCCATGCACACGTCGCCGACATGCCTGTGGGCACCCGCTACGGGTTCCGCGTCCACGGGGACTGGAATCCAGCAGAAGGACACCGCTGGAACCCGAACAAGCTGCTGCTGGACCCCTACGCCAAGGCGATAGACGGATCCTTCACCCTTGACGCCGCAGTCTTCGGGCACGAGGGCGTCGACGATCTCGTCATGAGCACCACCGACTCAGCGCCCTTCGTGCCGCGCTCGGTGGTGGTCGATGAGTCCTTCGACTGGGGTGACGACACCTCGCCGGGGACAGCCTGGGGCGACACGGTGATCTACGAGACCCACGTTCGTGGAATCTCGATGCAGCACTCATCTGTGCCCGAGCATGAGCGCGGAACCTACGCCGGGCTTGCACACCCCCACGTGATCGAGCATCTGACAACCCTGGGCGTGACGGCGGTCGAGCTGCTGCCCGTCCATCACTTCGTCGACGAGACTCACCTGCTCGATCTCGGACTCACCAACTATTGGGGCTACAACTCGATCGGCTACTTCGCTCCACACGCCGCGTACTCGTCGCTCGGACCTCGTGGCGGACAGGTGACCGACTTCAAGCGGATGGTCAAGGCGCTGCACGCCGCGGGACTCGAGGTGATCCTCGATGTCGTCTACAACCACACCGCGGAGGGAAACCAGCTCGGTCCGACGCTGTGCTTCCGCGGAATCGACAACGACGACTACTACCACCTCAGGGATGGCCGCTACTACGCCGACTACACCGGCTGCGGCAACACCCTAGATGTGTCCAAGCCACACGTTCTCCAGCTCGTTATGGATTCGCTGCGCTACTGGGTGCTGGAGATGCACGTCGACGGCTTCAGGTTCGACCTGGCCTCAGCACTCGCGCGTTCATTCCATGACGTGAACATGCTGGGCAACTTCATGACCACGATCCAGCAGGATCCCGTTCTGCGCCGGGTCAAGTTGATCGCCGAGCCATGGGATGTGGGGCCGGGCGGCTACCAGGTCGGCGAGTTCCCGCCGCTTTGGACCGAGTGGAACGACCGCTACCGCGACAACGTTCGCGACTTCTGGAGCGGCTCGTCGGGCATCGGTGAGCTCGGGTGGCGACTCTCGGGGTCCGCCGATCTCTACGCATCCGAAGGGCGCCGACCCTTCGCGTCCATCAACTTCGTCACGGCGCACGATGGGTTCACCCTGCACGACCTCGTCTCGTACGACCGCAAGCACAACGAGGCCAACCTCGAGGACAACCGGGACGGCACGGACAACAACCGTTCGTGGAACTGCGGTGTCGAAGGGCAGACTCAGGACCCGGACATCCTCGGGCTGCGGCGACGCCAGATGCGCAACTTCCTGACCACCCTGCTGCTCTCCACGGGCGTGCCCATGCTGGCCGGCGGCGATGAGTTCGGACGCAGCCAGATGGGCAACAACAACGCCTACTGCCAGGACAATGAGATCTCCTGGTACGACTGGAACTGGTCACCCTGGCAGTCAGACCTGAAGGTCTTCGCCAGCAATGTCCTCAGCCTTCGCAGGCTGCACAGCGCCTTTCGCCAGCGCTTCTTCTTCGAGGGCCTGCCCGTCCTGGCCGGCGGGCCGAAGGACCTCGCCTGGATCGGCACCGACGGGCATGAGCTGCCCCCGGATGCCTGGCATGACTCCCAGGCCCACACCGTGGGCATGTACCTCGCCGGCGCGAGTCACGGAGCGGATGACTCGGGCACCGTCATCCGCGATCAGGCGTTCTTCATGATCCTGCACTCCGGTGACGACGTCGTGCCCTTCACGCTTCCGGGGGCTCCCTATGCGTCCGGCTACCGCACGGTCATCGACACGTGGACCGGCCAGTCCACCGAGTCCGACCCCATCCGCGAGGCCGGAGCGACCGTGGAGATGCAGCCGCGCAGCACTCTCGTGCTGCGCGCCCTCACCCCCGACGTGCGCTGAGCAGTCCGATCGCGTCAGGCGGAGAGTCCGTCCGCCAGCACAGGAACGGACTGTAGCCCCAGCTCCTGCGGTGACGCGAGCCCGCGATGCCGCGGCAGCACGCGGACGGTGTACCCGAACGGCCCATTGCGATCCATCTCCAGTTCGCGGCGGAAGAGCCAGCGGCCCCCGTCGTACTGTTCGACGGCCTCCATGTCGGCAGTCTCGGCCCCGACAAGACGATCATCAGCGTCGACTCGACCGTAGACGACCTGGACGCTGAGGTCCGAGGGCTCCAGAACACCGAGGGACACATAGGCACGCACGACAATGCGGCCGCCCTGCATGACGGCGTCGCCTACTCCATCAGCCTCGACGTGATCGATGCGGATGCCGCTCCAGGAGTCGCTGACTCGCGACTTCCAGGCGCTCAGGTCAGTCGCGAGGGCATAGGAGTCGGCCTCGATGGCCCGAGCCGCGGCAGCCGCGGGCGTGTAGAGCCGCGTCACGTACTCGCGCAGCATGCGACTTGCCAGCACCTTGGGGCCAAGCGTGCGAAGGGTGTGCTTCACCATCGCCAGCCAGCGCGGAGGAAGCCCGGAGGCGTCACGCGTGTAGAAGGCCGGGGCAACCGACGTCTCGATGAGTGAGTAGAGCGCCTCTGCCTCGAGGTCGTCGCGACGATCCGCGTCGTCGACGCCGTTGGCCGTGGGGATCGCCCAACCGTTCTCGCCATCGAACCACTCGTCCCACCAGCCATCCAGAATCGACAGGTTGAGCGCTCCGTTGAGTGCCGCCTTCATGCCGGACGTCCCGCTGGCCTCCAAGGGCCTGATCGGGTTGTTCAGCCAGACGTCACATCCCGGGTAGAGAGTGGTGGCCATGGCCATGTCGTAGTCCGGGAGGAAGACGATGCGGTGGCGCACATCCTCAGCATCAGCGAACTGCACGAGTTGCTGGATGAGGCGCTTGCCGCCGTCGTCGGCCGGGTGGGACTTGCCGGCGACGACCAGCTGCACCGGACGTTCCGGATCGGTGAGCAGGGCCCGGAGGCGATCTTGATCGCGCAGCATCAGCGTGAGGCGCTTGTAGGACGGAACGCGGCGAGCGAAACCGATGGTCAGGACGTCAGGATCGAGTACCGAGTCGATCCACGACAGCTCGGCCTCGGATGCACCGCGGTGCAGCCAGGACTCGCGCAGTCGGCGCCGGGTCATGGCAACCAGTTCCTCGCGCAAGGCCCGCTTGACCTGCCACCAGTGATCGTCGGGGGTGTCAGCGATCGCCTGCCAGCCCTCGGCATCATCGATCGAGGCTCCACCGGCGAGGTCGATGACCTGTCGCGCTGTCCACGTGGGGCCGTGCACCCCGTTCGTCACCGAGGTGATCGGCACATCCTCGTTGTCGAATCCAGGCCACAGCCCTGAGAACATCCCGCGCGACACCTCCCCGTGCAGGAGGCTCACACCATTCGCCCGCTGGCCCAGACGCAGGCCCATGACGGCCATGTTGAAGACACTCGGGTCTCCCCCGTCGAAGCTTTCCGCTCCGAGCGTGAGAACGCGATCCACCGGCACGCCCGCCGAGGAATTGTCACCGCCGAAGTACTGCGAGATCAGATCGATCGGGAAGCGATCGATTCCCGCCGGTACCGGGGTGTGCGTGGTGAAGAGCGTGCTCGCGCGCGACACCTCGAGCGCCTCGTCGAAACTCATCTCGGGGTTGTCGGCGATCAACTCGCGAATCCGCTCCAGACCGAGGAATCCGGCATGCCCCTCGTTGGTGTGGAAGACCTCGGGCTCGGGGCGGCCGGTGATGCGGCAGTACGTCCGCATGGCGCGCATGCCACCGATGCCCAGCAGCATCTCCTGCTGGAGTCGGTGCTCACCGCCTCCTCCATAGAGTCGATCGGTGACCTCTCGTTCCGCGGGACCGTTCTCCTCCACGTCCGAGTCCAGCATCAGCAAGGGCACGCGGCCGACCTGAGCGACCCAGATGCGCGCGGTGAGGGACCGCCCGCCGGGCAGACCGATCGTCACCTTCGCCGGCGAACCGTCGGCCTCCCGCAGCAAGGAGACCGGGCTGCCGTCAGGGTCCGAGACGGGGTACTGCTCCTGCTGCCAGCCATCACGCGAGAGCGTCTGGCGGAAATAACCGGACCGGTAGAACAGGCCCAGCGCGATGATCGGAACGCCGAGGTCGCTCGCCGTCTTCAGGTGGTCACCCGCGAGAATCCCGAGGCCACCGGAGTACTGCGGCAGCGCTGACGTGATTCCGTACTCAGGGGAGAAGTAGGCGATTCCGCGAGGAGCATCTGCACCCAGAGTCTGGAACCAGCGAGGAGAGGACAGATAGGCCTGCAGATCCGCATTGGCCTGCTCCACCCACGTCACGAAACCCGCGTCGGCCGCAAGTTCCATGAGTCGGTCACCGGACACCTCGCCCAGGAGCCGGACGGGATCGTGACCGCACGCGTCCCACACCTCGGGATCGATGGCCGCGAAGAGGTCCCTGGTGGGGGGATGCCAGGACCAGCGGAGATTCAAGGCCAGGGTCTCCAGGGCGGCAAGACTCTCCGGCAGCACGGTACGGACGACGAATCGGCGAATGGCTCTCACCCGGGACATGTTAGCGCTTTCATGCCCCTCGCAAGGAGAGAGCGGCCACCTTGGTGACGTTTTTTTGCATCTTTCGCAATTTCTTGCTCCGAGTTCGGTCAGCGATCACCCCGCACGCCCATCCCTGAGTACGCTTGGCGCCCATGGCACGCAAGCGGTCCACGGCCGCGGCTTCCGACGGCCCGGCACACGAGGGTCCCGCGCCCGTCCCCGTCCCCGTCCCCGTCCCCGGCGAACTCTCGGGACGATTCCCCATCACCGATGTCTCCCCCACCAGTCTGAGCGGACGCCGACCGGCAGCTGCGGCAGTGGGCGAGGCGGTGCCGATTCGCGCGACCGCCTTTCGCGAGGGCCACGACAGCCTGGGGGTGACCGCTCTGCTGCACCGGCCCGACGGGTCGCTTGCTCAATCAGTGCGCATGACCTCCGATGGCTCGGGGCTGGATGGCTGGCAGGCCACCGTACGACCGGACGCGGTGGGCGACTGGAGCTTCACGATCGAGGCCTGGAGCAGTCCCTGGGACTCCTGGCTCCATCGAGCAAAGATCAAGATCCCGGCCGGCGTCGATGTCGACCTCGAGTTCACCGAAGGAGCCCTCCTGCTCGACCGAGCGACGAGCGAGCCCTCCCTGCACGAGGATCACAGGTCCACTCTCCAGGCCGCGGCCAAGGCACTGCTGTCGACGGCCCTGCCGACTCCAGTGCGACTGGCGGCCGCCACCGACCCTGCCGTAGGAGCGGTGCTGCGGGCGCACCCGATCCGCGAGGGAGTGACGGCCAGCGGCCCATGGCCCCTGCGAGTCCAGCGCCGACGCGCGTTGGTCGGCTCCTGGTACGAGTTCTTTCCCCGCAGCGAGGGTGCACGGCTGGAGCCGCTGCGATCCGGTACCTTCACCACCGCCGCCGGCAGGCTCGATGCGGTGGCCGAGATGGGGTTCGATGTCGTCTACCTTCCGCCGATCCACCCCATCGGGGAGGTCAATCGCAAGGGGCCGAACAACACGCTGACTCCGGGTCCGGACGATCCCGGCTCACCGTGGGCGATCGGCTCAGCCGCAGGCGGTCACGATGCCCTGCACCCCGACCTCGGCTCGTGGGCGGACTTCGAGGCCTTCATGGCCCGGGCCGCCCAACTCGATCTCGAGGTGGCGCTCGACCTCGCACTGCAGGCCGCGCCGGACCACCCCTGGGTCGCAGCTCATCCTGAGTGGTTCACCACTCGAGCCGATGGCTCTATCGCCTATGCGGAGAATCCTCCGAAGAAGTACCAGGACATCTATCCACTGAACTTCGACAACGATCCTGAGGGACTCTATGCCGAGGTGGAACGCCTGGTCCGCTTCTGGATGGGCCACGGTGTCCGCATCTTCCGCGTCGACAATCCCCACACCAAGCCCCTGTGGGTCTGGGAGCGCCTCCTCAGCAGCATCTTCGAGACGGACCCGGACGTCCTCTTCCTCGCCGAGGCCTTCACGCGCCCACCCATGATGCGCGCCCTTGCTCAGGTCGGCTTCCAGCAGAGCTACACGTACTTCACGTGGCGCAACACCTCCGAGGAGATTCGCTCGTACGCCTGCGAACTGGCCGGGCCCTCGGCCGCCTTCATGCGACCCAACTTCTTCGTCAACACTCCAGACATCCTGCCCGAGTTCCTCCAGCACTCAGGGCCGGCCGGCTTCGCCATCCGGGCCACGCTTGCCGCAACGCTGTCGCCCACCTACGGGGTCTACAGCGGCTTCGAGCTCTACGAGCATGTGGCGGTGCGTCCGGGAAGTGAGGAGTACCTCGACTCCGAGAAGTACCAGCATCGCCCGCGTGACTGGGACCTCGCGAGGCGGCAAGGGCGCACGCTCGCTCCCTACCTCACCACCGTGAACCAGCTGCGGCGGGAGCATCCGGCCCTGCAGGACCTTCGATCCCTGCGCTTTCACCACACCGACAATCCGCAGATCATCGCGTTCTCGAAGCAGGACCAGGGCGACACCATCCTCGTTGTATGCACGCTGGATCCCTCTCGTGAGCACGAGGCCACCGTGTGGTGGGACCTCGGCCTGCTCGACCTGCCCACCGATGGGCGATTCGTGGCCCACGATCTGATCACGAACACCACCTGGGCGTGGGGGTCCTCGACCTATGTGCGCCTGTCCCCGTGGGAGCACGTGGCCCACATCATCCATGCGCGTCGACCATGAGCTCCGTCGACCGTGAGCTCCCGTCGACCATGAGCCCCGAACACGAGGACACCCGATGACCGCTTCGCAGCAGCCGCCTCTGCCCGTGTCCGTGCTCGACCTCGACCGACTCATCGACGGGTGGCATCACGATCCACACTCGATCCTGGGCCCGCACCACAGCAACGGAGGGGTGACGATCCGGGTGCTCCGGCCCGGGGCGGAGGCCGTCAGCCTGGTCACCTCCTCCGGCGCGGTCAGCATGGATCACGAGCATCGCGGCGTCTGGGTCGCCGTCGTCCCGGGGGATCGAGCACCTGACTACTCGGTGGATGTCACCTACCCCGGGTCCAGCCTCTCCGGTGATGATCCCTACCGATTCCTGCCCACCCTCGGCGAGATCGACCTGCACCTGATCGGCGAGGGTCGCCACGAGCAGCTCTGGCAGGTTCTCGGTGCCCATACCCGCTCCTACGAGACCGTGAGGGGCCCGGTCACCGGTGTCTCCTTCGCGGTCTGGGCGCCCAACGCCCAGGGTGTCCGGGTCGTCGGGGACTTCAACTACTGGGACGGCACAGGTCAGCCGATGCGGTCCCTCGGCTCGACGGGCGTGTGGGAACTGTTCATCCCCGGCATCGGTGACGGCACCGTCTACAAGTTCTCCGTCCTCGGCCGCGACGGTGCGTGGCGCGAGAAGGCGGATCCCTTTGCCTTCGCCACCGAGATTCCGCCGGCGACCGGCTCCGTTGTCTTCACCCCCCACCACGAGTGGGCGGACGCGCACTGGCTCGATCGACGGGCCGAGACCGACCAGCACAAGCGCCCCATGTCGATCTACGAGGTGCACCTCGGCTCCTGGCGAGCCGGTCTCGACTACCGCCAGCTGGCGACCGAGCTCACCGACTATGTCGTCGACGCGGGGTTCACGCACGTGGAGTTCCTGCCTGTCGCCGAGCACCCCTACGGGCCGTCGTGGGGATATCAGGTCACGTCCTACTTCGCCCCCACCTCGCGCTTCGGGTCTCCTGACGATCTGCGCTACCTGATCGACATGCTCCATCAGGCTGGCATCGGCGTACTCGTCGACTGGGTGCCGGCGCACTTCCCGAAGGACGAGTGGGCACTTGCGCGGTTCGACGGCACTGCCCTGTACGAGCATGCCGACCCTCGCCGCGGTGAGCAGCCGGACTGGGGCACTCTCGTGTTCGACTTCGGCCGCACGGAAGTGCGGAACTTCCTGGTCGCGAATGCGGTCTACTGGCTCGAGGAGTTCCATGTCGACGGCCTGCGCGTCGATGCCGTGGCATCGATGCTCTACCTGGACTACTCGCGCAAGAACGGGGAGTGGGCGCCGAACGAGTTCGGTGGCCGAGAGAACCTTGACGCGGTCAAGTTCCTCCAGGAGTTGAATGCGACCGTCTACAAGCGCGTCCCCGGTGTCACCATGATCGCCGAGGAGTCCACCGCTTGGCCGGGAGTGACCCAGCCCACCTTCCTCGGCGGTCTGGGCTTCGGCTTCAAATGGAACATGGGGTGGATGCACGACAGCCTCGAGTACATCTCCCATGAGCCGATCCATCGGCAGTATCACCACAATGAGATGACCTTCTCGATGGTCTACGCCTACAGCGAGCACTTCATCCTGCCCATCTCCCACGACGAGGTGGTGCACGGAAAGGGCTCCCTCGTCGCTCGGATGCCCGGCGACCGGTGGCAGGAGCTGGCCAATCTGCGCGCCTACCTCGCCTTCATGTGGGGGCACCCGGGGAAGAAGCTGCTGTTCATGGGATCGGAGTTCGCCCAGTCCGATGAGTGGTCCAGCGAACGCAGTCTCGACTGGTGGCTGCTGCAGTTCCCCGAGCACGCCGGGGTGCTGCAGGTGGTCTCAGACCTCAACCGCCTCTACGCCGCCACCCCCGCGCTCTGGCAGCGCGACGACGACCCTTCCGGCTTCGAGTGGATCGACGCCAACGACGCCGGCTCGAACTGCTTCAGCTGGGTGAGATGGGATGACGACGGTGGCTGCGTGGCCGTGGTGTCGAACCTGTCCCCTGTGCCACGGGAGGGCCACCGGATCGGACTGCCCATGGCGGGCGTGTGGACCGAGGTGCTGAACACTGACGCGGCGGCCTACGGCGGTTCAGGCATGGGCAATCTCGGCGCCGTGACCGCCGACGAGACCCCGTGGCATGGTCGACCGGCTTCGGCCGGGATCGTCCTGCCCCCATTGGCGACGGTCTTCCTGCGCTTCGAGGCTTAGCGGTCGATCCTCGCGATCAGAAGAGGGCGCTCGCCAGTGCAGTGCGGGCGCGCGGCACTGCCGGATCATCACCGGCGATCAAGAAGAGCTCCAGGACTCGAGCCCGGGCACGCTCGCGATCCTCACCTGCGCTCTCGCGCACGGCCGCGATACCGAGGTCGAAGGCCTCCTGCCAGTCTCCTCGAAGAGCAGCAAAGTCAGCCCGGACCTGCAGGTCGGCGTCCGGTGCGTCCGTCGCCACCTCCGTTCGCGCGTACAGCTCAACCAGCGCGCGCCCGGCGAGCGCGTCCTGATCGGCCGGCTCCGAGGCGAGGATGGTGTCGTAGGCCGCTCGGGCTGCCGCCCAGTCCCCCGCCTCGATCGCTGCATAGGCCGCCTCGAATCTCGGATCGATCGGCTCCGGCACAGCCTCCTCGGCCTGGGCTGGCTCTGACGCGACGCTCCCGGTGACTCCCTGCTCGGCCGCAACTCGCAGCAACTCGTCGAGATACTGACGAATCTGCGGCTCCGGTAGGGCTCCTTGGAACAGCGGCACCGGCTGCCCCTTGATCACCGCGAAGACCGACGGGATCGACTGCACCTGGAAGGCCGCCGCGATCTGCTGCTCGGCGTCGACGTCGACCTTCGCGAGGACCCACTGGCCGCCACTCTCGGCCGCCAGCTTCTCCAGGACAGGTGACAACTGCTTGCAGGGTCCGCACCACTCGGCCCATAGGTCGAGGACGACTGGGACGGTCATCGACTGCTGGATGACGGACTGCTCGAACGTGGCTGTCGTGACGTCGATGACCACACCGGGTGGGGCGGCAGCCAGAGCGGCCGAGGCCTTCTGCTGATTGCTCTTGTTCGCGGCGAGGGCACCGAGATCGACGGCACCACGGGCATTGAAGGTCGAGGACATGACTCCATTGTGTCGCATGGCACTGCATGGCTCGACCCAGCCGTGGACTCCAGTAGGCGTCATCGGCGGGTTCTGCTTCGCCAAGGGCCGCCAACCCCCACAATTGGCCAATGCATGTCTCCGCCAAGGCCGACTACGGCATGCGGGCCCCCCTGGTGCTGACCCAGGCTCATCGCGAGGAGCCGACGCGGCTCGTCAAGGGTGACCACATCGCCCAGAGCCAGGGCATTCCGGTGAAGTTCCTCGAGGGGATCCTGCGGCAGCTGCGCCAGTCCGGCATCGTCGCCAGCCAGCGAGGCGCTGAGGGCGGCTACCGCCTCGACCGAGACCCCGCACAGGTGTTCATCGCCGATGTGGTCCGTGCTCTCGACGGCCCCCTCGCCGCCGTGCGGGGCCAGCGGCCCGAGGAGGTCGACTATGCGGGCGCATCCGAGCATCTCGGTGAAGTGTGGGTCGCCCTCCGCGCAGCCATGCGCCACGTCCTTGAACGAGTGAGCCTCGCCGATGTCGCGGCCGGCACCTTCCCTGCCGACGTCTCCGAACTCCTCGGCGAGCCTGGAGCCTGGCTCCGGCGGTGACCGCGCACCACGACGCTCAGGGGCGAATGGTCACCTGACGCACGAGGTCGTCGGCCGCGGCGTAGGGATCCATGGTCCCCGCCGCCACCTGCGCTGCGAGTTCTTCCAGCGTGCACTCAACGGACTCCCTCAGCCGGGCGCGCAGGGTGGCGAGCGCCAAGGCCTCGATCTCATCGCGCGCTCGGTCGCGGCGGCGCTGTTCGGCCGCACCGGAATCCTCAAGCCATCTCGCATGCGCGTCGATCGCCGCCAGCAATTCGGGCAGCCCCTCGCCCGACACGGCCACGAGCGGAAGCACCGGGGGCCTCCAGTCTCCGCCCTGAGCCATCGCCAGCATCGATCGAAGTTCGCGTACGGTGCGTTCGCTGCCCTCGCGATCAGCCTTGTTGACGACGAATACGTCGCCCACCTCCAAGATGCCCGCCTTGGCAGCCTGGATGCCATCTCCCATACCCGGCGCGACGAGTACGAGCGTCGTGTCAGCCATCGCCGCGATGTCGATCTCGGACTGGCCCACCCCGACCGTCTCGATAAGCACGTCGTCGAATCCCGCGGCGTCGAGAACACGGAGGACCTGCGGAGTCGTGGCCGCAAGGCCGCCCAGAT
>JAIOXK010000076.1 GCA_021741645.1 Candidatus Nanopelagicales bacterium | reverse complement strand
CCATCGACGAAGAGCGCACCCTCGGATGGCTGATAGACACCGCTGAGAATCTTGATCAGCGTTGACTTGCCGGCCCCGTTGTCGCCGAGGACGCACGTGACAGTCCCTGGATCGACATGCATGCTCACGTCGCTCAGAGCGATGACCGTCCCGAACCGCATCGAGACGTTCTCAAGCCGGAGGGCTGCAGCGGTCATCGTTTTCCTCCCTGGAAGCGACGGGATATCAGGCTGTTGGTGAGGACGGCCGCGAAGAGGATCAGGCCGAGGAAGAGCCACGACCAGTCGGTGTTCCATCCTGCATATGCGATGCCGATGAAGGCCATTCCGATGATGGCGGCACCGATGCTGGCGCCGATGGCGGATCCGTATCCGCCCGTGAGCAGGCAGCCGCCAACGACCGCGGCGATGATGAAGACGAACTCCTCACCCACACCTTGGCCGGCCTGCATGGACCTCAGGCGCATCAGACTGATGACGCCCACCAGCGCGGCCGACATTGCCGTGAACATGAAGAGCGTGATCTTCGTGCGCTTCACGGGCACGCCGGTGTTTCGAGCGGCGTTCTTGTCACCTCCCACCGCATAGATCCAGTTGCCGAACTTGGTGCGGGTCAGCAGCCAAGTCGCCAGGATCGTCAGTCCGATCCACCAGACCACAGCGATCTTGAACCCGTATGGCGCCCAGACCTCCGAGGCGAAGACCGCGGCAGCGCTGTCGTAGCCGACGCCCTCGTCGATGCCCGCGACCCGAACCGTGTCGGTGAGGAGCTTCGTGGCGCCGAGGTTGATGCCGCGGAGCGAGAAGAACATCGCGAGGGTGACGATGAACGATGGCAGCCCGGTCGTGACGACGAGCCATCCATTCACGAAGCCGATGCCAGCGGCGAAGATGAAGGTGAGGAAGATGGCCGGCCACACGGGCAGGCCGTACTCGGAGATCAGCAGGCCGGCAAAGAGACCGGACGTGCCGATCATCACGCCGGCGGACAGGTCGAACTCGCCGCCGATCATCAGGAGAGCGACAGCCACAGCGACGATGCCCGTGGTCGAGGCCACGTCCGTCCATCTCGCCGCACCCGTCAGCCCGACGAAGTTTCCGGTCGTGTCCACCACCGAGAAGAAGACGTAGACGACGATGGCGCCCATGAGCGCGCCGATCTCCGGGCGCCTCATCAGCCGGCCGAAGGCATTCACCCTGGCCACCCGCTCGTCGTGCATGGCTGTCTCGGGGGTCGTCGTGTCTGGGGTCGTCTCTGGGGTCGTCGTCATGTCGCTCCAAACGCGCCAGCGGGAGGGAGATTCAGGGGGTGCTGCAGGCAGTCTGTGGGTGGGACGTGGTGCACGCCCCACCCACAGACTCTGGTGCCTTGGCCGCTAGCGCGTGCCGTTTGCCGCCAGTTCCTGAACGAGCGAGGCGTTGTCCTCGACAACGAAGCCCGGTCCGGTGTACATGGGCAGACCGCCACCGAGCTCATGTCCATTCAGCAGGTTCAGGTAGAGCAGGACAACCGACATGTAGCCCTGGGCGTACTGCTGCTGGTCGATCGCGAAGGCCAGGTCGCCATCGGCGATCGACTGAACCGCATCACCGGAGAGGTCAACGGTGCCCACCGTGATGTCCCGACCCACGGCGGCAGCAGCGGGCAGCGCCGCCGCGGTCGCAATATCGGCATTCAGCGCGAAGATGCCGTCGATCGACGGATCCGCCTCGAGCTTGGCCTGGATCTCCGCCTGACTCTTCGCCAGGTCCGCCAGACCCGCCGACAGCTGGAGGTTCTCGACCTCACCGAAGGTCTCCTTGGCTCCGTCGCATCGCTCCTGCAGACCGATGTTGTTCTGCTCCTGGATCGGGCAGAGCACCTTGGTGGCGCCGAGCTCCTTGAACTTCACGCCCGCCTCGCGGCCCGCGATGATCTCGTCCTGTCCGACGTGCGTGAAGGCGCCGAGATCCTTGAACACCTGGCTGCCGGAGTTCATCGTCACCAGCGGAATTCCCGCGGCCTCAGCCTTCTCCATGGCGCCCTTGATGGCGTCGGGGTTGGGCGCGGAGACGGCGATCGCCTCGCAGCCACCACTGACGTCCGCCTCGATCAACTGGGCCTGGGCCTCAGCATCGTTGTTCGACTCCTGGTAGTCGAAGGTCACGCCCAGATCCTCAGCGGCCTTGAGCGCACCAGCCTTGGCCACGGACCAGAAGCCGCCACCGTCACCGTGGGTCACCATGCAGATCTTGTACTCAGCGTTGTCTGTCGACGCGGCAGCTGCCGTGTCGCCCTCACTGGCCTCACCCGAACTGTCCGAGCTGGAACAGCCTGCCAGCACCATGGCGCCAGCCGCGAGGGCGGCGATCATCACTCTGCTTGACTTCATCAATGTCCCCTTTTTTCGCGATGGCGAGCCGAGCGTGTCGCCCGGTCCGCTGATATTGGAACGTTCCAATACCAGCGAATCCTGCTGTGATGGGCATCACCGTGTTGGTGAAATCAGGGGACAGTTACCACATTGTTATCAACGCGGCTCCCGGTCGAGAGGGCTCACACGCCGCGAGCTCACACGCCGCGAGCTCACACGCCGCGACGCTGGCGGGCCAGACCGTCGTCCATCGCCGCACGTGCCTCCTGGACTCGCGGATACGGACTCACCTCAGGAACACCGACCTGCCAGAAGGCCCCGCCCTCAGTCCAGTCCGACTCCCGCACCTTCGTGACGATCACAGCCGCGCGATCAGCTGCCCGCGCCTGCTCCAGAGCGGCGTCGAAGGCCTCGAGCGAATCCACCTCGAAGGTCACCGCCCCCAGGGAGCGAGCATGGGCCGCGAAGTCAACCCGCACGTCCGATCCAGGGCCCGTGGAGTCCCGCAGCATGTTGTTGTAGGACGCACCACCCTGGCCCACCTGCAGCCGCTCGATCACCGCATAACCCTCGTTGTCGCACACCACGAGAATGAACTTTCGGCCCGACAGCACGGAGGAGTAGATGTCGGAGTTCATCATCAGGTAGGAGCCATCACCCACCATGGCGAAGACGCTCCCCTCCCCGCGCAGACCACCCGCGCCGAAGGCGAACGCCGCTCCCCAGGCGCCTGAGATCTCGTATCCCATGCAGCTGAATCCGTACTCGCAGTCGAAGGTGGCGATGCCCTTGCTCATCCAGTTGATGTTGAGCTCGCCTGGCAGGCCGCCGGCCGCCGTGAGCACGTAGTCATCTGGTGTCGCCTGCTGATGCACTCGTCCGACGAGTTGCGCATAACTCGGCGGCCAGGTGCCATCGGGATCGACGCGCGAGTCGACGAAGGCGGTGAGCTCCGCACGATGCAGCCGCGCCCGCTCCCTCCACTCTTCCCCTGTTCGGTACTCCCCGAGGAGCGCCGACAGCTCGACCAGCGACTCCCGAGCATCGGCAACGACGGGGGTGGAGCGATGCTTCAGCGCATCGAAGCGAGCAGCGTTCACGGTGACGAATCGTGTCCGTGCGTCAAAGAGCGTCCAGGACCCGGTCGTGAAGTCCTCGAGTCGCGTTCCCACCGCGATGACGAGATCAGCCTCCTCCACCACAGCATTGGCTGCGCCGGCCCCCGTGACTCCGATCGGCCCTGCATAGAACGGGTCAGTGCCGAGGAGCGAGGACTTGCCCGCCACCGTCTCGACCACCGGGATGCCGTGATCAGCGGCGAAACTGGCCAGTTCCGCCTCCGCCCGCGAGTAGTGGACCCCACCACCAGCGATGATGACCGGACACTTCGCCGCGGCAATGTCCTGGGCCGCCTGCTGCAGCTGGCCGATATCGGGCCGTGGGCGCGCGATGCGGTGAAGGGTCCGGCTGAAGAACTCCTCGGGATAGTCGTAGGCCACGGCTGCGGTGTCCTGTGGCAATCCGATGAATGCCGGGCCACACTCCCCCGGGTCGAGCATGACGCCGATGGCCTGCGGCAGCGACGTCAGGATCTGCGCAGGGTGTGCGATGCGATCCCAGTATCGGACGACCGGCCGGAACGCGTCGTTGACGGTCGTCGACGGTGCGCCGAAGTGCTCCACCTGCTGGAGCACCGGATCGGCAAGGCGATCGGTGAAGGTGTCGCCCGAGATGAAGAGGGCGGGCAGCCGGTTGGCCATGGCAACGCCTGCGGCCGTGACCATGTTCGTGGCCCCGGGGCCCACGGAGGAGGTCACCAGCATGATCTGCTGACGCCGCATGGCCTTGGCGAAAGCCGTCGCCGCAAGACCCATCCCCTGCTCATTCTGGCCTCGCCACACCGGAATCTCCTCCCGGTGCTGCTCGAGGAAGTGACCCAGGCTGGTCACGTTGCCATGACCGAAGATGGCGATGGCGCCCGGGAACAGCGGATGCTCCTCACCGTCGATCTCGATGCGCTGCGCCACCAGGTAGCGAACGATGGCCTCGGCCGTCGTCATCCGGATCGTGCCCGTGGGTGCAGCCATGACTAGCTCCTGTCAGCGAGGTCGCGAACCGACTCCCACGATCGCGAGTCCCATGAGTCGATGAGGGCCTGCTGGACATTGACGACATCAACGGCCTCAGCAAAGGATGGTGAGAACGCGGCGCCTGTGGCCACCGCCTCCATGAAGGCGAAGTCCTCGATGGCGACGAGGTCCTCGAAGCCGATCGCGTTCGCCTGGCCCGGCGCAAAGGCGCCGTGGAAGGGGAAGCGATCCCCTCCGTAGATCGTGGTGTAGCCGGAGTTGGGGCCGTCCTCGATCCGGTAGTAGCGAAGCTCGTTCAGGGTCTCGAGATTCCAGGCCAGTGCTCCCTTGGTGCCATACACCTCGAAGGCGTTCTGGCTCTCCGGGCCCACCGTGGTACGACTTGCCTCGAAGGTTCCCGTCGCGCCCTGTCCGAATCGGCACAGCATGGAGGCGAAGTCCTCGTTCTCCACGGCACCCTTCGGATCATCGGCTGATCCACGTCCGTAGTGACTCGCGGTGCCCTGCGGCAGAGGGCGTTCGGGAATCGTCGTGTGCCGCATGCCCACCACCTCGGCGATGGGGCCCACGAGGAACTGGGCGAGGGAGACTGAGTGGCTGAGAATGTCGCTCGTGACTCCGTAGCCGGCCTGGTCGAGGAAGAAGCGCCACGTCAGCAGGCCGAGTTCGTCACTGCCGTACATCGACAGGAAACGGCCTCGGTAGTGCGTGATCTCCCCGAGGGCTCCCGACTCGATCAACGCTCGGGCATGGAGGACAAGTGGAGACCACAGGTAGTTGTAGCCCACGCCTGTGCGCACCCCGGCACTCTCGGCGGCGCGAAATGCCGCGACGGCCTGATCGGGGCGGCCGCCGATCGGCTTCTCGCTGAACACGTGCTTGCCGGCTGCACATGCCGCCTCGATCATCGGAACGTGCAGCATGTTCGGTGCCGTCACCCAGACCGCATCGACATCATCAGATTCCACGGCCTCCTGCCAGTCGGCAACAGCCCGGGCGAAGCCGAAGTCGCGCACGGCACGCTCGCGGCGCTCTGCATCGACATCGGCGCACACCACGAGTTCCGGATGGAAGGCTCTGTCCGGAAAGAGTGACGGGATGCGCAGAGCGGACCGACTGTGCGCCTGGCCCATCCATCCCAGTCCGAGTACTGCGATTCCGATGCGCTCCATCAGTGCTCCACCCTTCCGGTCGCCGACGTCATCGGCAGTCGTGCGTCGGCCTTCTGGTCATCCCAGCTCTCACGAATCCAGTGATGTGAGGGATCGTCGCAGAACGCCATGCTCCGGTCGTCGGCCGGACCGGCGAGGACGTTGAGGAAGTACATCGGATACTCCGGTGGCGCCACCGTGGGCCCGTGATAGCCCTCAGGCACCAGGTACGCGTCCGCGTCCTTGATCGTCTCCGTGTCGTCGACCCGTCCGTCGACCGTGTACACGTGGAAGGACCCTTCTCCGATGGGGTCCCCGTGCAGGGAGTCGCCCCTGCCCATCCTGAAGTAGTAGATCTCCTCATTGGCCGTCATGCAGTCGCCGATGCCATCGTGACGATGGGGAGGCCACGAGGACCAGTTGCCGCCTGGCGTGATCACCTCGCACACGTTGATCTTGTGTGCACCGTCGAAGGAATCAGGAGTCGCGATGTTGTTGACCTGACGCGAGGACCGTCCCGCGCCCCGCACCTCGACCGGAACGTCCGTGGCCCGTCGGATGACCAGCGGGTGGCGCTGCGTCGCACGCGCCGTGCACACCGCGACTTCACCCGACGCCGCCGAGACCTGCATCGAGGACGAGACCGGTACATACGCCCAGTCCGTGACCGCCGCGAACACTCCGTCTCGTCCGTCGAGTCGGTGATCCTCACCGTCAACGGTGACGGTCACGTCACGAGCTGACAGCGGCACGATGACGGCCTCGTCTGACGTCAGATCGACCGAGATCGGACTCCCGTTCATCGTCAGGACGCGCATGCCGCTGTACGCCCATCCGGCACTCTCAGGCGTGATGACCAGTGAGGCCTCACCGTCAGCAGCGGATCCAGCAGGCAGGTACCACGTCATGATCGATCTCCTTCGGGATGGACGAATGCGGAGGCAGATCGAACCGCCGACCTCACATCGGCGTCCTGCGGGTAGAGCAGCGACCGACCGGCGACCAGTCCGCGAACGTTCGGCTGCACCATGGCCTTGCGCCACAGGTCGAACACCGCCGGCGCGTTCTGCCCGGGGTCTCCTCCCAGCATCAGGATGGGCATCGACGTCGCGCCGGCGACGACGTCCATCTCCGCTACGGCAGGCAGTTTGAGCCAGGTGTACGCCGAACTCGAGCCCAGGCCCGATGCCACCGCGACGACCTTGACCAGCTTGTCCAGCGAGGTGTCCAAGCGTGCCCGTCCTGCTGCGTCCTTCAGGTAGGGCAACGGCTCGACCAAGCACATGATGCCCCGGTCCGAGAGCTCGGTCACGATCGTGGCGGCCATCTCGATCGTCGATGCCACGCCCGCATCGGTGTCCTCGATGCGCAGCAGCAGCTTGCCACCGTCGAGGCCGAACTCCTCCACGTGGTCGGAGTCGTAGGCGGTGAGTCGATCGTCGAGCTCCCAGTCGGCCCCGATGATGCCGCCGCGATTCATCGTGCCGATCGCAAGGCGATCATTCAACGCACCCAGATAGGCCAGCTCTTCGAGGATGTCCGCACTCGCGAGCACCCCATCGACCTCGGGCATCGACAACGCCGTCACCAGCCGGTCGAGCAGGGTGTAGCGATCTGCCACCGCCATCGAGTCATTCCCGACAGCGAGCATTCCTCGAGCCGTGTGATCGGCTGCCACGAGGAGGAGGTTTCCATCGCCCCTCACCACTGCTCGGCGCTGACGCGTGCCGAGTGCCGCGCGCAGTTCCTTCGGCGCCCTCAGGCGGGCATCCATCAGCGCCTCGTAGTCGGCTCTGTCCAGCTGCGTCATGAATGACCTTCCGCTCGTCCGTTCTGCACCATCATCGCCCGAACGTGGGATTCCTCGGGCATGGCATCGGCACAGGTGAGCTGCTCCACCACGAGGGCACCCGCCGCATTCGCGAACTCGCCGATCGTGGCGATGTCCCACTCCTGGAGCAGCCCGTGGACGAGGGCGCCGCCAAAGGCATCACCGGCCCCCAGGCCGCACACCACGTCAATGCTCAGTGGATCGATACGCACCCGCTCACGCTCGGTGGCGAGCATGACTCCACCGCCACCGAGCTTGACGATGGCCAGGTGAACGCCCCGGGCAAGAAAGGCATCGGCGGCCTCGTCCGCATCCGTGGTCCCCACCGCCACGTCGCACTCGGCACGATTGCCGACGACGACCGTCGATCGGTCAATCGCGAATGAAGTGGCCTCACGAGCTGCCTCGATGGAGGGCCACATCGACGGACGGAAGTCCAGGTCGGTGATCACATGCTGTGAACGCTGACGCATGTCCAGCCACTCCCGAACGCAGGCAGCGGTGGACCCGGCCGCCATCGCCCCAAGGCTCACCCAGAAGGCCCGCGTCCGGGCCACGGCGTCGTCGAGAGCAGCCGTGCGCTGCACGCTGACATCCGGAGGACGATCTCCGCGGTAGAAGACGATCTTCGGATCCTCCGGTGGATCCATGGCCGCCAGGACCACCGGGGTCGGCGCGCTCTCATCGACACCCACGAACTCGGTGTCCACGCCCCAGTGATGCAGGCGCTGCCGCACATAGTCTCCGAGCGGATCAGCGCCCACCTGCGTGATGACCGCCGAAGCAAGCCCGTATCGGGCCCCGGCCACGGCGACGTTCGTGGGGCTTCCACCCACCGACTTGGAGAATGTCTGAGGATCGGTGAAGGACGCCCCTAGCTCCTGGGCGTACAGATCAACGCTGATGCGGCCGACGGTGATGAGGTCTCGCACCTGCGTCACGTCGCCACCAGTCGCGGAGCGACCTCATCCTTGAGGTAGTTGAGCGAGGTGGTCACCTCCGCGATGGGCCCAGCACCCTCGTCCGGGATCCCGTCTGTGATCGCCGTGTCCTGCTCGATGATGTAGAGCCCCTCGTACCCCCGGGATTCCAGAGCCTCGATCACTCCGCGAATGTCCACATCGCCCTGGCCCAGAGGAGTGAAGAGCCCCTGCTGCACCGACTCCATGATCGACATCTCACGCCGGAGCAGGGGATCCACCTTCGACAGGTCAACGTCCTTCAGGTGCACATGGCCGACCCGGTCAGCCGCCTCCTTGGCGAATGCAACCGGATCCGTTCCGCCGATCGCCAGATGCCCGGTGTCGAGGCACCAGTGGACGTCGCAGACATCGAGCACGCGCTGCACGTCCTCGTCCTTCTCGATCATCGTCTGGATATGCGAATGCACCACCTGCTCAAGGCCGTGCTCGTCGCAGATCTCGTCGACAATGCCGAACATCTTCGCCATGTGGGCCATCTCTTCATTGGACGCACGGTGGGGCATGTCCCAGTCCCAGGACGTGACGATGGCGCTGATGAACTTCGACGCGCCGGCGGTCTGGAACAACGACGCCACCCGGCGAGCCTCGGCGATGGTCGCCGCCTCCTGCGAGGGATCGTGCATGACCAGCGGGGTGAAGCCACCGACCAGCGTCATGCCATGCGAGGCCAGTTCGCGCTGCACTCCGGCAGCGTCCTCGGGGAGGAAGCCAGGGGCACCGAGCTCGGTCACTGTCATGCCCAGCCCGGCCATCTCGGACAGCACCCGCGGGGTGGGCAGCATGGCTCCCCAGCCCGGAACCTCGCAGATGCCCCACGAGATGGGGGCGGATGCCACACGGTTCAGGAAATCGGACACAGCCACCCCACACGAGAAGAATGTTGGAACGCTCCAACATGGACGAACCGATCGTGACACACTGGCGCGGTCAGCCGCAAGGGGAACGCCCCATTGCGCTCACTCCAGGCTCGAGGAGGACCCATGCAGGTGGCAGTCATCGGTGCAGGTCGCATGGGCCGGATTCGGGTTGAGGATCTCTCCGCGGACTCGCGAGTGTCGTCGGTGCTCGTCACCAACCGCAGCCCCGAGCGTGCCGCGGACCTGGCCCGCGACTTCCCCGTCGCCGTCGTCCCGTGGGGTGATGAATCCCTGCTCACCGCTGACGCCTTTGTGATCACGACGGGAACCGACACCCACCTGGAGCACCTCGAACGTCTCATTCCCCTCGGTCGACCCATCCTGTGCGAGAAGCCGATCGCCCTGACCTTGCGTGACACGCAGCGCGCGATGGATCTCGCGGAACAGCACGCCGCCCCACTGCAGATCGGCTTCCAGCGGCGCTTCGATGCCGGGCTTGCGTCAGTGCACGCGGATGCCTCAACAGGGCGGCTCGGGACCCTCTACTCGATCGTCCTCACCGCCCATGATCACCAGCCGTCCGCCCGCGAGTTCATCGGCGGGAGCGGTGGCATCTTCCGAGACATGCATGTCCACGATTTCGACCAGGTGCGGTGGCTGACCGGCGAGGAGATCGCCACGGTGCATGCTTTTGCCACCGTCCGAGCGCAGGAGCAGTACGCCGAGTTCGACGATTTCGACTCCACCATCGTCGCAGGCATGACCTCTGGCGGCATTCCCTTCTCCATCAGCGGAACCCGCCATGACCCCCGCGGACACGATGTGCGACTTGAGGTCTTCGGAACACTGGACTCGGTCGCATCGGGCCTGACCCATCGCACCCCCCTCGGGCTACGACTCCCCACGGAGGCCTCCGAGCCACTGGCCTTCAGTGGAATTCCCTACAGCGGCTTCGTCGATCGCTTCCGCGATGCATTCAGGCGCGAGACTCGAGCCTTCGTCGACTACGCCGGTGCCCGCGATCGGTCTCCCAGCAGTTCACCGTGCCCAGCGACCGCCGCCTTGGAGAGCCTGCGCGTCGCGATCGCCTGCGAGGAGTCCATCCGCACCGGACGCCCGGTCGAGGTGGCCACCATCTCCACCGAGGAGCACTGAGCAATGCCTGCGCGCAAGCCCACCATCAATGACGTCGCGGCCCGTGCCGGCGTGTCGAAGTCACTGGTGTCGCTGGCCATCCGGGGATCAGACCGCGTCAGTGACGAGAGCCGCACGGCCATCCTGCGAGCGGCGGAGGAACTGGGCTACCGACCCAACGCCGCAGCAAGGAGCCTTGCCGACCGACGAAGTCACACGATCGGCGTGCTGCTTCATGACCTGCACAATCCGATCTTCGCCCAGGTGCTCGACGGAGTTCAGGAGGTGGTCCGCGAACACGGCTATCGCACCATGCTGGTCACCGGAGATGAGACTTCGGATCGGGAAGCCGCCGAGATCGCGGCACTGCTGGAGTTTCAGGTGGAGGGGATCATCCTCATCTCCCACGACCTCGACCCCGAGCGAGCCTTGCGCGTTGCGCGTGAGTGCCCCGTCGTCACCGTGCTCCGAGGCGATATCTCCGGGGCAGGCATCGCCTCGGTGTGCTCAGCCGACACCGAGGGCGCGACGCTGGCCACCAAGCACCTGCTCTCCCTCGGCCACACCCGAATCGCGCACATCTCCGGTGGAGTCAGCGAAGTCGCGCGCGCGCGCGAGGTCGGCTACCGACAGACGATGGCCGAATCCGGGCTGGCCGGGCAGGAGATCGTCCTTCCCGGCGACTTCACCGAGGCAGGAGGCCGACGCGCAGCCTTGCGCGTGTGGGAGGAGCATCCCGATGTCACGGCCCTGTTCGTGGCCAACGATCTCTCCGCGCTCGGCGCCTTGGCCGCGACCCAAGGGTCGGGGCGATCGGTGCCGCAGGACGTCTCCATCATCGGCTACGACGGCATGTCACTGGCAGCCTTGGGATCACTCACCTTGACCACCATGGTCCAGCCACTGGAGGAGATGGGGCGACAGGCGGCCGGCCAGCTCTTCGCCAAGATCGACTCACCCCGCCGACGTGCCCAGCACGTTCGCATACCGAGCGTGCTGCATCCGCGAGGCACCACCGCTCCCCCACCGACCTCCGCCGAGAGGCAGTGAATGGTCGTGACACGCCCGGGATGAGGGCAGTTTCACGACCATTCACTGCCTCTCG
>JAIOXK010000075.1 GCA_021741645.1 Candidatus Nanopelagicales bacterium | reverse complement strand
CGTTCGGCATCAGAGAACCCGCCGGGCCCGCTGTCCGTCCAGATGACCTCGTGGGCCTGGATGTCATGTTCGTTCCCGGCATGGCCGTGGACGAGCGCGGGCATCGCCTCGGCCACGGCGGCGGCTTCTACGATCGAGTGCTCTCGACCATGCCTCGCAACAACGAGGGTGGTCCACTGATCGTCATCGTGCTCTACGACGACGAGATCCTGACCCATGTGCCCACCGAGGAGCATGACTGCTGCGTCGACGTGGCCCTGACTCCAGCGGGACTGATCGACCTGGGTTGATCGAATTCGAGTGATAAGTCAGGCGATAATCGCCGACGTGATCTGCAACGCCAGCCACGCAGCCGCCACGCATGCCACGGGGATGGTGAGGATCGCTGCCCAGGCCGCGGACCTGAACGACTCCCACAGGCGCGTGGTCTCCCAGCCGAAACCAGAGAAGGTGGTCAGGGCACCGCACAGACCGGTGATCAGCAGCGTCTGCAGGTCACCACTGGTCGCGGCGAAGAAGACCCCCGCCAGCGCCGAGCCCAGGGTGTTCACGACCAGCAGGCCCCAGGGGTACTCGCGGGCGCCGGGGTAGCGACTGGCCCGTCGGGTGACGAACAGGTCGAGCAGGTATCGCAGCGGTGCCCCGATGGCGCCGCCGATCGCCACGGCGAGCACAAAGGTCATGGCCGGACCTCCCGCGTCACGAGACGACCCAGGTGCACGGCGAACAGGCCCACCGCGAGAGTCACGCCCACGTAGGCCAGCGCCGGCAGGTAGCGATCGTCATCGATCATCTCGCCGGTCTCGAGCGCGAAGGCGGAGAAGGTCGTGAATCCGCCCAGCATGCCGGTGATGAGGAAGGGTCGCAGCCAGCGGGCCCGCCCCTCCAGCCAGCCGGAGGAGGCGATGACGCCAATCGCGAATGCCCCGACCACGTTGGCGGTCAGCGTGCCCCACGGCCAGCCCACCCCCGTTGACGTGCCGAGGAGCTGCTCGAGGAGCGACCGACCGAGGGAGCCGAGAGCACCCCCCAGGGCAATGGCGAGGAGGACGGGCACGGGCCCAGTTAACCGTTCACCCACCCCCGATTGGACGCGGGAGTCACGAGCGGGCAGAATTAGCACTCGAATGCCGCGAGTGCCAGTCTCGCTCGATGTCCCCGGAGGACCCGTGCCCACCTACGAGTACGCCTGCTCCACGTGTGATGCCACGCATGAGGTGCAGCAGAAGATGACCGACCCGACGCTGACCGAATGCCCGGTCTGCGGCAAGGCCACCGTGCGCAAGCTCTTCTCCGGTGTCGGCGTGCACTTCAAGGGCTCGGGCTTCTACCGCACCGACTCCCGGTCGGTCTCCGATACCAGCACCTCCTCGAGCAAGTCCTCGGACAGCTCGTCCAGCAAGTCCTCGGACAGCTCGTCCAGCAAGTCCTCCGACAGCTCGTCCGCCAGCAAGTCCTCCGACAGCTCGTCCAGCAGCTCGTCCTCGAGCACGTCGACAACGAAGACCGCGTCCACGACCAGTTAGACCACCCGACGCACCAGCCTGTGGACAGCCATTCGCGTTGGCGCGCGAGGTGACCTAGCGTCACTCGGGTGAGCACCCACCAATCGCGTCGAGCAGCAGTTCAGCGCCTCGGCCGCCGACACCGCCGATCCCTCGCCGCAGTGCTCGCGGGTCTGGCCGCCCTTCTGGCCGTCAGTTCACTGCGGCCGGATTCGAGCCCCCAGGTCGAGGTGTCCGTGGCTGAAGCCGACATCCGCACCGGCGAGGTGCTCATCCCCGTCGAGGTCAGCATTCCGGCAGCCAGCGCACTTGTGGAGTCCGGCGACATCATCGACCTCGTGGCCGTAGGCGACACCGCCACGGTGGTCGCCGCATCCGCTCGGGTGGTCGACCGACGCGCGGGTGGGGGCATGAGCCCCACCTCGGGCCTTCTGCTCGTCTCCGTTCCGGAGTCGCTCGCCTTGGAGGTCACGCATGCGGCGGCCGAGCAGGCACTCGCCATCGTCATACGTCAGCAGGGCGGCAGCGCAACCGGCTAGATTCAGGCGCTACCCGTGCACCCGCTGCAAGGAGGAACCATCGTGATTCAGGGATTCCGGGACTTCATCACCCGCGGCAACGTCATCGACCTCGCGGTCGCCTTCGTCGCTGGCGCAGCCTTCACCGGGCTCGTCGGCTCCGTCTCATCCTCCGTGGTTGAGCCCTTCATCGGGCTGGTCCTCGGCGGTGGCATCGAGGCCGGCACCGTCGAGGTCAACGGTCAGGTGTTCGACTTCACGGCCCTCGTGAACGCCGCCATCACCTTCCTCATCACCATGGCCGTTCTCTACTTCGTCTTCGTGCTGCCGATGAATGCCTGGCGCAAGCGCCAGGAGGCTGAAGACGCGAAGAACGACGACGAACCCACGCAGACCGACCTGCTGATCGAGATCAGGGATCTGCTCCGAGAGCAGCGCTGAACCAGCTCCGCGTCAGCCGTGGTGCGGGGGCACGTCCGCCAGCAGCCGCGCATCCGATGTTCCGAAGCCGCCTGCCTCATCCGAGGTGATCTCCGGCAGCAGTCGCTCGCCTGAGCCGGCAGACGGGCCGGGCGTCGAACCGAGCTCGGTGAGGGTCTCCCCGATCGCGCGGCCGAGCTCCTGCAGATCCTCCCGGCTCACGACGAACGGCGGCGAGATCTGCAGCCCACCATCGGCCAGCAGGCGGTTGAGGATGCCGCGAGCACGCAGCCCGGAGACCAGCCGCGGCAGAACGGTCGGATCCTCGTCCACCACATCGGCGTCCAGCGCCACTGCAGCGAGGAGACCCACGCCAGAGCGAACCTGGGAGACCCAGGAGTGCCCGCGCACGTCGACCAGCGCAGCGGTCAGCGCCAGTTGGAGGTTCGCCACGCGATCCACAAGACCCTCGCGCTCGAGGATGTCGATGTTCACCAGCGCCGCCGCGGCTGCGGATGCATGGCCGGAATAGGTGTAGCCGTGGCGCCAGAGATGGCCGGGGGTTCGCCAGAAGGGGTCACTGACCGTGCGACCGACCAGCACGGCACCCATCGGCAGGTAGCCGGACGTGAGCCCCTTGGCCGTGAGCACGATGTCCGGGTCCAGCCCCTCGGATGCGAACCAGCGTCCCGTGCGACCGAAGCCGGTGATGACCTCGTCGGCGATGAACAGCACTCCGCGCTCGCGGCAGATCTCGCGCACCGCCTGCAGGTAGCCCTCCGGTGGCGCATACACGCCGCCTGCTCCGATGACCGGTTCGCAGAAGAAGGCCGCCACCCGATCTGCCCCGTGCGAGTCGATCGCGTCGGCGAGCGCCTGCGGGTCATCCCAGGTGACGTTGACGATGCCTGACTCCAGCGGCCCGTAGCCCGCCCGATTCGCGGGGATTCCAGCGAGTGAAGTGCCGCCCAGGTGCATCCCGTGGTACGAGCGATCGCGCGTGATGATGACCGTGCGCTCGAGGGCGCCCATCACCTGCCAGTAGTGCCGCACCAGCTTGACGGCGGTGTCCACGCTGTCACTGCCGCCGCTGGTCAAGAAGACCTTCGCGTCCGCCATGGGTGCCAGAGCCGCGACGCGGTCGGCGAGATCAAGGGTGGATCGGGTGGCGAGGTCGCCGAAGGACGAGTACCCGGCGATCGTCGACATCTGACGGGCGACCGCGTCCGCGATCTCCGCTCGGCCGTGACCGATGTTGCAGTACCACAGCGCTGCGGTGGCATCGAGGTAGCTGCGACCCTGCTCGTCGGTCACACGAGCGCCCTGACCCGAGGCCAGAACGAGGTCGTGGCCAGCGACGACGGACATGTCGGCGAACGGGTGCCAGAAGGCCGAGGCGTCATCAGACATGGGCAAACTGTAGGGCCAACGCGTGTCCCGGAGTAGCGTCACCTGCATGACTGGCAACGTGATCTGCTTTGGCGCCACGGGTTACACCGGACGACTCACGGCTGAATCGATGACGCGAGCGGGTATGGCCCCCATCCTCGCCGGCCGATCCGCCGAGGCCCTGGTCGACCTCACCGGCGAGCTCGCGGGGTTCGCCCCTATCGACAAGCCGCCGACCTGGCAGGTGGCCGATGCCGGCGATCCCGCATCCGTGCGCGCACTCATCACCTCCCCCGACGATGTCCTCGTCTCGACGGTCGGGCCGTTCCACCGACTCGGCCGGGCAGCCGTCGACGCAGCCGTCGACGCCGGTTGCGGCTACGTCGACTCCACCGGTGAGCCTCCCTTCCTGCGGCACGTGTTCGAAGTCGACGGACCTCGGGCCGAGGAGTCCGGCGCCCGTCTCCTCACGGCATTCGGCTACGACTACGTGCCGGGCAATCTCGCTGCCGCTCATGCGATCGACGATGCGATCCGCGCTGGGCGACCTCCCGTGCACGTCGAGGTCGGCTACTTCGTCACCGGTGGGATGTCCATGAGTAGCGGCACCCGCGCGAGCGTCGCGGGCATGATGGAGACACCGCCCTTCGCCCTGCGAAACGGTGTCATCGCGAACACCCGCGGTCAGGTCCTGGAGTTCGAGGTCGACGGCTGCGACTGGCAGGCCGTTCCCGTCGGTGGCAGCGAGCACTTCACTCTCACGCGCATCGACGATCAGGTGCGCGACGTCAGCGTCGGAATCGGCTGGGCCGGCAAGTGGAGCAAGGCGGCGCATCAGGCCGGAACCCTTCTCACCAAGGCGTCGTCGATCCCCGGAGTGGGAGGCGTCGTCAAGTCAGGTCTGCAGCGCACCACTCCCGAGGAGACCGGCATCGGACCGGACGCGGCAGAGCGCTCGAAGTCCCGCACGCTGGTCGTCGCCCGCTGCTCCGACGGCGTGGGTCGCGAGATCAGTCGCGCCGTCGTGGAGGGCCCCAGCCCCTACGACCTCACTGCTGAGCTGCTCGCCTGGGGGGCGGCCATGCTCCTGACCGGCAAGGCCCTGCGCCCCGGGGCACTCGGCCCGGTGGATGCCTTCGGCATGGATGCACTCGTGGAGGGATGCGCGGGAATGGGGCTGCGCCGCCGTGACTGACGGCCTGACTGCGTCCATGACCGGCACCGCCCTTCGCCTGACTGTCGAGCAATGGCATCCGCTCGCCGAGGCACACCACAGGCGCGTCGATCCCGTGATCGAGGATCGCCTGCAGCGCAGGGCGCGCGGGGAGAAGAACGCCGTCGAGGACTTCCTCTTCGAGTACTACCCCTACTCCACGGGCAAGCTTCGCACCTGGCACCCGGGCTACGGAGTGACATTGGAGGGTGACGTTCAGGCCTATCTCGGCAACCCGGCCTACGTGCGCACGGACGACGGCGGGGCCACCGCCTCCCTGATGTGGCTCAACCCGCCTCGCCAGGCCCGGCTGGACATGGCGATCCGAATCCTGGAGGGCACCGCATCCCGGCCGGCCGCCACCGGCTGCTTCGCCCTGCATGAGTGGGCCATGACCTACCGCCTTCGCCAGGACGCCGTGCGCCACGCCCACCTTCCCCTGCGCCTGTCCCCCGAGGCGATCGCCGCGACCGTCGAGGAGGTGGGCCTGCGCTGCACGCACCTGGACGCCTTCCGGTTCTTCACCGACGACGCCATACCGCTCAATGCCTATCGCCCGACCCGAGCAACGCAGCAGGAGAACGAGCAGCCCGGCTGCCTGCATGCATCCATGGACCTCTACAAGTACGCGTTCTGGTTCTCCCCGCTCATATCGTCCGATCTGGTCATGGACTGCTTCGACGTGGCCGCGCGAGCGCGCGAGATCGATATGCGCGCGTCTCCGTATGACGTCTCGCCATTCGGGCTGGAACCCATTCGTGTCGAGACTGCCGACGGACGTCGCGCCTATGCGATCGAGCAGAAGGCGCTGACCGACGTCACAGAGCCCATGCGGCGGCGGCTGATCGCGGCGCTGACTCGGATGCAATCAGGGGAACCCGACCGCGCTCACGCCGATGCGGATGACGCCGCACGTGGGCGCCACGTCCATGAGTGATGGATGAGCACTACGAGCAATGACACCTCCACGAGGCTTCCCAGGACGAAGTAGGCCCACTCACCCACCGCTGAGCCCGCGATCGTGATCGCATAGACGGACGCCAGGAGGATCGAGACGACGCGGTTGATGCGTCGGGGAAGAACCAGCGAGAGGTAGACCATCACGCTCGGGACGATCACATAGACGGTGATGCCGAGCAGGAACGGCTGGCCCACGTCGAACACCGAGACCCGACCGTCATCGAGGCCCTGACGCACGTCGGCGCGATAGAGCGAGAAGAGATCGACGCAGAGGAAGACCAGCATCGTGGCGACCCACAAGGCGGACATCCGCAGGCGAACGTCGATGGGTGACCGCTCCTGAGCGGTGTGGATCGAATCCTTCATGACTGTCCCTTCCGTGCCTTACGCATGTAAGGCACGGAAGGGACGCTAGCCTTACATGCGTAAGTGCGCAAGTATGGGGCTATGCCGACGAGACCCCCGCTCACCGCGAATCGGGTTATTGAGGCAGCATCGGCGGTGGCCGACCGGGGCGGACTCTCGGCCGTCAGCATGCGTCATGTCGCCACCGAACTCGGTGTGGAAGCGATGTCCCTCTACCACCACGTCGCCGACAAGGAGGCCCTCCTCGATGGGCTGGCCGACTGGATCGTCGAGCAGATCGCCCTGCCTGATGTCACCGATCCCTGGCGAGCGGCCATGACAGCGCGCGCGAAGTCAGCACGGAGTGTCCTGTCCGCGCACCCCTGGGCGATCAGCCTGATCGAGTCGCGGCCGATGCCCGGAACGCCGCTCCTGCGCCATCACGACCGCATCGTGGGGTGCCTCATGGAGTCCGGATTCTCCGCCGCCCTCGCGACCCACGCCTTCGCCACGATCGATGCATTCGTCTACGGGTTCACGCTGAGCGAGGCAAGCCTGCCGTTCACCCCGGGCGATGGGGCAGAAGAGGCCTTCGCCAGCAATGTCGCTCCGCCGGCCGACCAGTTCCCGCATCTGTTCCGTGCCCTGGGGGAACTGATGGATGCTGGCCCCTACTCCTACGGCGAGGAGTTCGACTACGGCCTCGAGCTCATCCTCGATGGATTCGCGGGCCGGTTCGCTGCGAGCCAGCCGACGGAGTCCTCCAGCTCCTGACTTCCCGGGGACGACGGGCAGATGAGGTGCGCTAGCCCGGCGATCCGTCGGTGGCCGTTCCCCCGCCTATCGCGGTGGCGACGCCGCCGGATCCTGCTGCGCCGGCCCCTTCACTCCCTGAGACTCCCGCCCGTAGAGAAGCCAGCGCACCCCGGCGCGAGCGAGCAGGAGCGCCACCACGAGCAGCGTCACCGGGATGAATCCACCCAGACTCACCTGATCGGCGAACACCAGTGCCACGAGTTCCAGCACAAAGAACTTGCTGCCCGCAGCGAGAGTCCACAGGATCACCGCGCAGGTGACCTTTCCGCGTCGCGATGGTGCGCTCGTGAGTCGGGCGATCACTCGCGACTTGAGGCGAAGGACGACCTCCAGCGTGACCTTCAGCAGCAGCGCGGTCAGCAGGGAGAGGGTGAACGTCTCGCTGATGACGCTCGGCAGGTACTCGACCGCGAGGTTCAGAACCACCACATAGACGAAGAAGTCGACCGCATCTGCCGCGTGCTCCCTGATCCAGCGGCTCCGTCCGACGACCATCACGCTCTCCAACCTAGACTGCCCGTACTCTCGGATCAGCCGAGTCCGAATGTGAACCATGGGGTCGCAATGACGCGCGTGAACGTCCCGCACGGCGAGCAGCCGCCGTCACCGAAGTCCACGATCGGGGCTGCTGACGACGTCGCTGCTTCGCCGAGCGATCGTGTCGCCGCCGAGGCCGACAGCCTCGGCGACCTTGGTCAGGGCTACCCGGCGAACCATTTCGCGTGGCGCATCGTCCTCGACCGAGCCAGGGCTATCGGAGCCGCATCGCTCGTCGAGGTCGGTGTGGGCCGAGGCAACGGCGTGGCACACGTGCTCGATGCCGGGCTTACCTTCGCGGGACTCGACCGAGATCCTGAGGCCGTCGCACTCACGCAGCACGAGCTCACCGAACTCGGAGCGGATCCGGCACGAGTGATCCGGGCATCCGTCGAGGACCCTGGCGTGTCCGACCTGCTGCCGGACGCCGGCGGCGCGGACGTGCTCATGGCGCTGGGGATCATGCCCCACGCAGCGGATCAACGCCTCGCGGTGGAGTCCATGGCACGACTCGTGCGTCCCGGTGGCGAGATGTTCATCGAGTTCCGCAACAGCCTGTTCTCCCTCGTCACCTTCAACCGGCTCACGCGCGACTTCATCGTCGATGATCTTTTCGGCGATGTCCCCGCATCCACGCGTCAGCGCGTGGCCGACTTCATCGAGCCGCGCCTGGAGATGGCCAAGCCGCCCGAGGGCTCGAGCGCACTCACCTCCCACTACGCGAATCCGCTGGCCATTCCGGAGTGGTTCACGTCCATCGGCTTTCCCGAGGTCACGGTGCACCCGTTCCACTTCCATGCCGCCATGCCGCTGCTGGAGGGAGCCGATCCCCGGGAGTTTCGCGATGCCTCACTCGCACTGGAGCACGACACCAGTGGATGGCGCGGACTCTTCTTGTGCTCGGTCTTCCTTGCGCGGGTTGTCCGACCGCAGGACTGACCGGCGATCGGGAGCGTCGGACCTAGAGCGGTGCCAGACTGAATCGACCCCAGGCCACGATGACCAGCAGGATCAGCAGGGCTGCGGTGAAGAGGACCTGCCCCCGCTCGTGACTGCGCAGGTGATGCAGAACGGCGAGAGCCATGATGACGGCCAGGCCGGCCGCTGCCAGCGGCGTGAGGATCGGCAGGACACCGAGCAGGGCCGGCAGCACAAGGCCGATGCCGCCGAGGATCTCCAAAGCGCCGATGCCACGGACCAGCCCGGGTGAGTAGTCCTGAACCCAGGCCATGCGGTCCGCAAGCACCTCGTAGGGCTGCAGCACCTTCACCAGACCGGTGAGGACGAAGGCGATCGCCAGCGCAAACTGAAGGATCCACAGGACGATGCTCATCGACTACTGCCCCTTTCCCGTGACGCGCTCGGAGCGGTAGGTGCGCCATGGTCCGGGGAAGGCCCAGATCACCATGCTCAGGATCCACACGATGACCGTGCCCCAGACCCAGCCCCACCCGTTGATCGTCAGGCCATCGGTGATGAGGGTCGTGACGAGCAGTGCCAGGAAGGTGGAGATCACTCCGGTGAGCGGCACCACCGATGCCGCCTTCTTGTCCAGTCCCTTGAACACCAGCCACGTGAAGAACGCACTCAGCAGGGCGAAGACCACCAGGCTGACAACGAAACCGAGGATTCCGTTGATCTGGAAGTCGCTGCCCAGAAGCGCCCACGCGAGCAGGAGCCCAATGGCGTTGCCGCCGAGGCCGAGGAGCCAACCGAGGAGGAATCGAGGCATGCCCCGACCGTATCGCGGAAGCCATCCCAATCGGTGCTACCAGCGCGGAAGGGACTTGCCTGGATTCAGGATGTTCTCCGGGTCCCACGCCTGCTTGATCCGGGTGTGCAGGCTTGCCGAGACGTCATCGAGTTCCTGAGCGAGCGCTGTCTGCTTGAGGCTCCCGACCCCGTGCTCGCCGGTGATGGTGCCACCGCACTCCAGGGCGACGGCGAGGATGTCGTCGAACGCGCGCATGGCCCGCCCAGCCGCCTCCTGATCACCGCGCTCAGTGATGATCGTCGGGTGCAGATTGCCGTCGCCCGCGTGACCGAACGTGCAGATCATCACGTCATGTCGACCGGCGACGTCCTGGATGCGCACCATCGCCTCGGCCAGGCGTGATCGCGGCACGGCGATGTCGTCGAGCAGCCAGTCGCCGGTGTCCTCCATCGCAAGGATCGCCATGCGACGCGCACCGAGGAGCATCTCTGACTCCTCCTCGGTCTCAGCACGATAGGCCTCGCTGGCGCCATGCTGCTCGCAGATCTGAATCAGGCGATCGGCATCGGCGATCGCGCCGGCGCCCGAGTCCGTCTGCGCCACGAGGAGCGCGCCGGCGGATACGTCCAAGCCCATCGGCCGCCAGTTCTCGACCACGCGAATCGTCTGCTGGTCCATCAGCTCGAGCATGCTCGGCGTCAGCTCGGCCATGATCGAGGCCGTGGCACGCCCAGCGGCGCCGACGTCCCCGAACACGGCGACCGCAGTCACGGCCGGCGGTGGCAGGGGCCTCAGTCGGAGGCGGGCCATCGTGACAATGCCGAGAGTCCCTTCGGACCCGACCACCATGCCAGCGAGGTCGTATCCTGCGACGCCCTTGATGGTGCGTCGCCCCAGCCGAGTGACCCGGCCGTCAGCCAGCACCACCTCCAGACCGAGTACGGCATCGCGCGTGACGCCGTACTTCACGCAGCACAGCCCACCTGCGTTGGTGTTGACGTTGCCGCCGATGGAGCAGAAGTCCTTGCTCGCCGGATCCGGTGCGTACCAAAGACCCTGCTTCGCCACATGCTCGCGCAACTCCGTGTTCATGATGCCCGGCTGCGTCTCGACGTACCCGTCGGTGCCATTGACCTCCAGGACGTCACGCATGCGCTCGACGCAGACGACCAACGACCCGTCGATCGCATTGCTGCCGCCCGACAGGCCCGATCCTGCACCGCGCGGCACCACCGGGACTCGATGCGCGTGGGCCGCCTGCATGACAGCCGACACCTGCTCGGTGGTGCGGGGGAAGACGACCGCAAAGGGCTCGCCCGCAGCCGATCCCGTCGAGCGATCACGCGTGTAGGAGCCCAGGATGTCCGGGTCGGTCACGATGTCGCGGTCGTCGAGGGCGGCATCGCAGTCGGCCAGCACGGAGTCCTCGGGAGTCACGTCCGCACGTTAGCGCGCTCGCGCCTCACTCGCGCTGACAGGGGCGCGGCCACTGATGCCGCGCCCGCGGTTGATGCGGCGTCGCGAGCACGGCCGTTGCTGACCCACTCGGTACGGTCAGAACGATGCGGCAACGGGCAGCAGATCAGTGCAGGAGGCCTCGTGCTCGAACTCGCTCCGCCTCTCCTCGCCATGACCATCGTCGGAGTCATCGCCTTCGCCGCGTCTGGTGCCGTCGCCGGTGCTCGAGCCGGAATGGACTGGCTGGGCCTCACGACGCTCGCTGCTGTCACGGCCATCGGGGGCGGCACGCTGCGCGACCTGCTCATGGTCCAGACACCCGGTTGGCTGCTGGACTTCTGGCCGACGGTCGCCCTGATTGGCGTCACCGTCGTGGCTGTCTGGATCACAGCACGGGTGTTCCCGTGGCAGAGGTACCGGCACTGGATGGCGCGGCTCTTCACCCTCAGCGATGCCATCGGGCTCGCAGCGTTCACCGTGGTCGGAACCGACATCGCCCTGGATGGCGGTTTCGCAGCCGGACCAGCGGTCATCCTCGGCGTGATCAGTGGTGTCGGCGGCGGCATCATTCGGGATGTCCTCGCCGGACGTCGCATTGCCATCTTCACCGGTGAGGTCTACGCGCTCGCTGCGCTGGCGGGTTCGGTCGCCTTCCTGGCGAGCCGCGGCCTCGGACCTCTCGCGCCGTTCCTCATCGGCGTCTCCATAACCCTCATCATTCGCCTCGGCGCGGTCACCATGGGATGGCGAGTGCCCACACTTCCGTCCGATG
>JAIOXK010000074.1 GCA_021741645.1 Candidatus Nanopelagicales bacterium | reverse complement strand
TGGAGGCCGCACGCTGGGCGCCTTCGGCAGCCAACAACCAGCCCTGGCGCATGATCGTGTCCCGCCGTGGCGATGACGCCTTCGGTCTCATCAACGGCAGCCTCGATGACGGCAACCGGGTGTGGGCGCAGTACGCGAGCGCGCTCATCGTGATGGCGACACAGGTGACGGACGACGAAGGCAGGCCGCGCAGGTGGGCCTGGTACGACGCCGGGCAGGCGGCCGCCGACCTCACGCTGCAGGCCAGCGCCCTCGGCCTCGTCGTCCATCAGATGGGCGGGTTCGACGCGAACGTGATTCGCCAGGACTTCGCGTTGCCGTCGTCGATCGATCCGATCGCGGTGCTGGCCGTCGGTCGCTGGGATCCCGATGCCGATCTGCCCGACTATCTCGAGGAGAGGGAGCGTGCTCCGCGCGCCCGGCTCCCGCTGTCAGAGATCGTCTTGGGGTCGTGAGGCGCATCAGGAGGTGACTTCCTGTCCCGCGGAGCAGAGCGTGGCCAGCACCGCGAGATCTGGATCGTCACTCGGATCGATGTCGACCCCGCTGGGCAGCTTCGTCACCGTGCCCTGGGCATCGGCCTCGACCCATCCGGCTCGGTGGCTCAGCCCGAGGTGCGCCACACCCGGCAGGAGCACGGCACCTGAAGCGGCGCCCGCGTTCTCCGGGGCCGAGGCCACGGTCTCGTCCGGCGGGTGGAGGACGAACACCTCAGGGGGCTGCGGACTTGCGAAGGCACCCGGAGCGAGGGATCCGTCCTTGCGCTGGAACGGCCAGATCTCGAGACGTGACACTCGATCCTCCTTGCGTGCTGAAGAGCAAGTGCGGGCCACTGTGCGTCATGAGGCCGCTGGCACACAAGACGGTGCGAGTGCTAATCGGCAGCAGCGAGTTGCTCGTATGGGGACGTAGACTTCAGACCCCCTAGGAAGGGTCGTCCTCGTGAATCCTCGAATTCCGGTGCGTCTGCTGACGGCAAGCACTGCACTGCTTGCAGTCGTAGCGATCGGTGCACCCGCAGCTCACGCGTGCACACGCATTCTCTGGAATGACAACGACCAGGCGGTCCTCGCGAGTCGGAGCATGGATTGGGAGCCAGACACCTCAGATCCCATGCTCGTTGTCTCGCCTCGTGGCCTCAGTCGTTCGGGTGATCGGGTGGGCGCACGGAAGGTCGCCGATCCCAATCCGCTGACGTGGAAGTCGCGATACGGCTCGGTCGCCGTGACGGCCAAGGGTGCCGGAGTCGCCGATGGCATGAATGAGAAGGGCCTTGCTGCTCACGCCCTGTGGATGAATGCCGCAGACTTCGGCGGCCGCGATTCGAATCGACCGGGACTCAACGACGGGCTGTGGGCGCAGTACATCCTCGATCGAGCAGCAACGGTAGAGCAGGCCATCGCTCTGACCGAGGCAGTTGACATCACCCCGGTGACGTTGCCTGGAGGCCTGCTCGTCCCGCTCAGTCTGGCTGTCGAGGACGCGAGCGGTGACTCAGCGATCCTGCAGTACGTCAATGGTGACCTCACCGTCTTCCACGGACCGCAGTACCGGGTGATGTCGAATGACCCGCCGTACGCTCAGGCACTCGCCCTCGTGGATCCCAACGGGCACGCCGATGCCACCCGCCTTGATGTCCTTCCTGGCAACACCAATTCAGCCGATCGTTTCGTGCGCGCATCCTTCTACCTGGACTTCCTTCGTCGCACCTCACCGCGCAACCTCGAGGAGGCGAAGGCATCCCTGATGTCCGTCGCCCGAAATGTGTCGGACCCCATCGGTGCGCCCATGGACACTCCGGGCTCGGTGGATGAGACGGACTACCGCACACTCGCGGACCTCACGAACCTCACCTACACCTACGAGCCGACGCGACGCCTGGGCTTCCTCGTGACCGACCTGACCGAGATCGACTTCTCGGCCGGCCAGCCAGTCCGTGTGCTTGACCCCACCGATCGACGTCTACAGGGTGACGTGACCAATCGCTACCGCCCCGGTACCACCACAAGAAGGTGACGATCCATGACTGATAGGCCGGCGTCAGCCGTCGTGAAGATCAACGCCATCCACGTGCCACCCGGAGCCGGGGAGGAGCTCGAGCGACGCTTCGCTGCACGGGCCGGTGCCGTCGAGTCGGCCCCGGGCTTCCTCGGCTTCCAACTGCTCCGCCCTGTGGCCGGCGATGATCGCTACTTCGTCGTCACCCAGTGGGCAGATGAGGAGTCCTTCGCGGCGTGGCGGGACGGGCAGGGCCGCGCCGCACATGCCGGTCAGGGGGAGTCGGCGAAACCCGTGTCGTCCGGAGCGGACCTGCTGGAGTTCGAGGTCGTGCTCGACGTAGCGCCCCGCCACTGATCAGTCCTACTGATGGTCACCGCGACCGTAGCCAGCGAAGTCCCGCCACGATGATGCCGGGTTGGTCCCGCTGCACCACATGACCTGACTTCCTCGCCGTCCAGTAGGCACTCTGCGAGGAGAGCGTGGCCGCCTTGCGCTGCTGTCGATTCCACACCCGATCGGCCCACGACGAGCCGTTGCCGGGACTGCCTGCACGTATGACCACCAGCGGCGTGTCGCCCAGATCGGGGCCGCCGCGCGCGTGCTTCTCACTGGCGTCCATGTCGATCGTCGTGCCGCCTTCGTGCCAGTCGCCGCGGTAGCTCGGCAGGAATGTGCGATGGATCCCCGGGTAGACGGCGTCGACGAGCATCACCCCGGCCACCTCGTCAGGCGTCTGTGCAGCGAACGCCCGCGCGATGAGACCTCCGTATGAGTGGGCGATCAGGAGGTAGGGCCCGGACTCGCCTGCACCCGCCAGCGCGGCCCGCAGCTCATCCGCGTGCTCGCCCGCATCCGTGCGGGACGACCCACGTCGCGCGGGACTGTCTCCGAGGCCCGGCCGGTCCGTGACACACACGCGCGTCTGCCGCTCGAGGCGCCCAGCCACGGGGTCCCAGATAGTGTGATCGCTGCCGAGTCCGTTGATGAGGACGGCCGTCGGGCTGCCCTCACCGGAGCAGGAGATCCACTGACGCTGGCCCTCCGCGTCTACCAGCCGACCGTCCGCCAGCGCCGGAGTCGCGAGGCCGAACAGCAGGGCTCCCGCTGCCACCAGACTCGCGACCGCACGCTTCACGTGCAGAAGCCGCCGTCGCAGCAGGGCTGGATGTAGTAGCAGCGCGGGCAGAAGTCCTTGCCACCGCGACGTTCGAGGTCTGTGGTCTCGCAGGCAGGGCACGGCCCTGGTTCACCCATCACCTGTCCAGTATCCGGGACCAGACCCGCTGCACCCAGAAGCGACACCTAGACTCCTGATCTACCTCAACGACTGAAAGGCACCCATGGCCGACCTGAACAACCATCACAGTGACACGCTCACTGCGATCTTCCAGCACCCCACCAGCCACAACGTGCGCTGGCACGACACGCTCTCCCTGCTCGAGGCCGTCGGAACCGTCGAGGAGAAGCACGACGGCAAGTTCCGGGTGACCATCGGGCAGGAGACCGAGGTCTTCTCGCGTCCGCACGACAAGGACATCGACGAGCAGATGATCATTGACCTGCGTCGCATGTTCAAGCACGCCGGATTCGAGCCCGCCGCCCCTGGCAAGGAGGACTGACCATGGCTGCGCATGACATCACCGATGCGATCGACCTGAACGGCAAGCTGGCGATCGCCGCTGTCGACTTCCACACCACGCGCATCTATGCGATCGACGTGGACCCGAAGTCCCGTCCGGAGACCGTTGGCGCGTCCGACCCCAAGGGATTCCGCCACAACGTGTATCACCGCGACGGCAATCCCGACGGCACCTACGAGGACGACAACCCCGTGTACTGGCGCACGATCGGCCACGCCCTCCAGCGCGCCGAGGCAGTTCTTCTCCTCGGGCACGGCAAGGGCAAGGCCAACGCCTCGCACCATCTGGTGGCGTACTTGGAGAAGCACGAGTCCGACGTCGCCGCGAAGATCGTCGCTGATGTTCGCGTCGACATCGACGACATCACCGACGAGCAGTTGCTGCGCCTCGGTCAGCAGTACTTCGACCAGGCCCCCGCCCGCGATCACGGAGATTCGCAGCGCGGCGCCTGACGAACTGCTTCCACCGGGACAGGTGAGCGATAGTCGGCCTAAGGGCCGCGATATCGCTCACCTGTCCCGCGACGTGGGAGAAACGAATCCCTAGCTGGGACCCTGGGTGACGTAGATCTGGTCACGGGTCCTATCGATGAGGGACTGCGTGACGGCCTGCATGTCGATCGATGTGCGATCGCCGTCCTTCGACACCACCCATGCGCGGGGAGCGCGGTCCTTCGTGGCATTGGCGTAATCGACCACGATCGTGGACCCGGCCGGCACCTTGACGCCCAGACCGACCCAGCTGGCTTCCACGGGTCCGATGCCACTGACCTGCACGTTCCAGGTCAGAGTCCGCTTGGCCGTGCTGCTGTACCGCACTCGCTCCTTCGCCCGATCCCAGTCCTGGGTCACCGTGACGTTCCGCGGTAGAGCCAGCGGGTGACCGTTCACGTCGATGCTCTCCGTCTTGCCGTCGTTCAACTGCTGGATCCGAGGAGAGGTCGCCTTGTTCGACAGGAACAGTGCCATATCACCGCCCACACCGAAGATGAGTGCATTGTTCGACGGCAGGGACTCCATGAGCAGGTACTCCGATGAGCCGTTGCTCATCGCATAGACCTCGAGCGGCTGCGTCCCGGACAGGTCACCCGTGCGCACCAGGACTCCGAACTCCACACCAGGATCCACAGCGACGAGTGGCAGGCTCGTGTACTTGGTGTTGTTCGGGTTCAGCGGTGCGATCTGCCGCCACAGGGTCGGGTCGAGTGGCTGCTGGTCGGCGTCCACAAGCGAGAAACCGATCTCGTTGGCATTCTCGGTCTCGATGGCACTGAAGCTGACCAAGGTGCCCTGATCGGGCCCACGACAGACGGGGCACTCCTGCACCGCGATGAGATCTGCCACGGGGACCAAGGCGATCGCCGAGTCGTTCGCTGTGCTCCACGTGTAATTCGCGGCGTTCGGATTCGTCGCCGACGTGTAGATGAAGGTGTCCGCGACCGTGTCGATCGTCAACGTCTTGGCCTGGAGTGGGTAGTTGTTGTCGTAGATCGCCACGTCGTACAGACCGTCTCCGCGATCGAGGACGGCGTACGGAGTGATCGCGTGACCACCCGACTTACCAATCACCGTGAGGACATAGGGCACCTGACCGGCGGGCAGTTCGCGAACGAGTGTCTGCACCACCTCCGTGGGTGAGACTCCTGCCACCGCATTCGGCAGGACGTTCGGATTCAGGTACTGCGTCCCGAACAGGCGGGTGATCGTCTGAATGGCGGGCTGCCCCATGGGATTCATGGCGTTGAGGCCCAAGCCGGAGGCACCCACCTGATTCGCTGGAATCTGTCCGTTGTAGAGCGCCGCCGCTGCCGCCGCAAAGCCGAAGCAGTGACCGCCGAGGCTTCCGGTCTCGATCATCTGGGCGAGCAGCTCAGCCCCAAGAATGAGGTCACACTCGCCCGTGACCGGATCGATCCCCTTGGGGTCGCGGCACACGCCATCGCCCAGCGTGCGACGCAGGGCAAGGGAGTTCAAGGAGTCCGACAGCACGTACTCCCCCTGCTCGAGCGCAGGGAGCGTGACCCGCGGATCGCCCCCGTAGATCAGCTTGTTCTGCGCCAGGGACGGCAGATCACCCCAGTTCGGCAGCGGGAAGCCGTGGGGATACGGGCGGAAACCAGAGTCGGCGATGACCGTGCCCTGCGGCTGACCGGCGCCCATGGACCCGAAGAGGTCCGTGTAGATATCCGCGTTGACCACCCAGCCGCCCGGGGCATTGCCGCCGTTGATCAGGCTGGGGGCGTCATCGGCACTGGCAGGCATGGCCGCGCCCACCAGGGCGAGCATGGCGGCGATGGCAGTGGGAATCACTCGTGAACGAATGCGCATGCGGCCTGTTCTACACGGTGCGGGTCCGTGGATGCACGTGTTTCGAGGGTTAGCATCGACACACATCCCCGATGGGGGTTACGCGGCATGCCGCGACAACGCTAGGAGACACACGTGGGCCTGCTGGACCGGTTTGAGGATTCCCTCGATCGACTGGTCAACGGTGCCTTCGCACGGGCCTTCAAGGCCGAGGTGCAGCCGGTCGAGATCGCCTCAGCGCTCCAGCGTGAGGTCAACGACCGCGCCGCCGTGATCGACCGCAGTCGCACCGTCATCCCCAACGTCTTCCACATCGAGCTCTCCGAGCACGACTACCGACGTCTCGCGGTGTTCCGCGACGCCCTGCAGACCGAGCTGGCCACCCTCGTGCGCGACTACGGCGGCGAGCAGGGCTACACCCTCCTCGGACCTGTTCAGGTGACCTTGAGCCAGGACGACGAACTGGAGACCGGGATCTTCCGCGTTCGCAGCGAGGCTCGCGCCGAGGTGCAGGCAGCCGGCAGTCAGCAGGCGGTCCTCGCGGACCTTCGCCAGCCCAGGCTCGAGGTGGAGGGAACCGCGTATCCCTTGGTGAGGGCGGTCAGCAAGCTCGGACGAGGCAGCGACACCGACATCCGCATCGAGGATCCCGGTGCCTCCCGCAACCACTGCGAGATCGTGCTGGGTCAGCCGATCCTGCTGCGCGATCTCAACTCCACCAACGGCACCCTCGTGAACGGCCAGCGCGTATCCCAGCAGGAGCTCGCCGACGGCAGCGTCATCACCATCGGATCCACCCAGTTGGTGTTCCGCTCGTCCGAGGCCGGGATCGGCTGACCGGTGTCCGAGCTCGCGCTCACCCTCGTTCGGCTGGGATTCCTGACGCTGCTGTGGGCCTTCGTCCTGATCACCGTCCTCGTCCTGCGCCGTGACCTCAAGATGCCGGCCGAGGCCCGTCCCACCGGCCGCCAGGCACGTCAGGGCCGTGCGCCCAAGCCTGCCAAGCCGCCCAAGGCGACCAAGCAGTCGAAGTCAAAGGCGAAGGGGACCAAGCTCGTCGTCATCGAGGGTCCGTTGACCGGCACCGTGATCCCGCTGGACGACGGACAGATCACGATCGGTCGTGCACCCGACTCCACCTTGATCATCGATGACGACTACGCCTCCAGTCGACATGCTCGCGTGTATCCGGCGGAAGGCTCGTGGATCGTCGAGGACCTCGGTTCCACCAACGGCACGTGGATCGACCGGACCCGCATCACCACGCCCACCGTGCTGCCCCTCGGCGCTCCCCTGCGTGTCGGGCGCACCACCCTGCAGATTCAGAAGTAGTCGACATGTCACTCGCGCTTCGCTACGCGGCCCGGTCGGACGTCGGACTCGTACGAGAGGGAAACGAGGATTCCGGCTATGCCGGGCCAGCGCTGCTGCTGGTGGCCGACGGCATGGGTGGCCATGCCGCCGGCGAACTCGCCAGTGCCATCGCGGTCGCGCTCGTCGCCGATCTGGATGTCCACCCACCCGAGCCGGATGACGTCCTGAGCGCGCTTGCCGATGCAGTCGCAGACGTGGGCGACGGCATCTCCGACGTGATCGCCGATGATCCCGACCTCACCGGCATGGGCACCACTGTCACCGGGCTGTACTGGCTCGGCAGCCAGATGGCCCTGGTGCACATCGGCGACTCTCGGGCATATCTCCTGCGCGACGACGAGCTGGCGCAGATCACCCACGACCACAGCTACGTGCAGACCCTGGTCGATGCCGGACGGATCACAGAGGAGGAGGCCGGGGTGCATCCTCGGCGTTCACTGCTCATGCGTGCACTCGACGGACTCAATCCTGTTGAGGCTGACCTCGCACTGAGCGAGGCGCGAGTAGGTGATCGCTACATGCTGTGCACCGACGGTCTCTCCGGTGTTGTCAGCCTCAGCGAGATGTCGTCATTGATGCGCGATGGTGATCCGACGGGAGCGGTGACGCGGCTCGTCGATCTGGCCCTTGAGCGCGGGGCGCCCGACAACGTCACCGTCGTCGTGGCCGATGTCGTGGACGTGGCCGACACTGAGGCACCCCCGGTCTTCGATCGCTACTCACCCGTCGTCGTCGGTGCCGCCGGGGAGCCGCGCGTGCGCATGCGACTGCCCGATGTGCGCTTTCCTGACGACGCCCAGCCAGACCCCGATCGACCGGACGCTCCCGCGCCGTTCGACGGCGGACCGCCAACGGCACCCCAGCCCCTCATCGACGCCGAGATCGTCGTGCCGGCAGCCGAATCCGCCCGACGGGCCGCGGCAGCAGAACTTGTTGCTCGCGCCGATCGCAAGCAGCGACGGCGCACCTGGCTGTGGGTCGTGAGCCTCATCCTCGTCGTGGCCCTCGGCCTCGCCGGCGCATTCGCCATCGCCACGTCGTGGCTGTCCACTCAGTGGTACGTCGCACTCAACGGCAGTGCCGGCACAGGAACAGTTGCGGTCTATCGCGGGATCCAGGGCACGTTGCTCGGGTATTCACTGTCGACTCTGGACTCGGACTCCGGCCTGCAAGTCGGGCAGCTGCCCTACTTCGATCAGGAGCTCGTCAGCAAGGGAATCCCCGCGGCCGATGAGGCAGACGCCGACCGCATCGTCACCGAACTCGAGGATCGCGCCGCTGAATGCCAGACAATCTTCTCGCCGTCGGGCTGCCCGGGATCCTTGCAGTGACGGACACAGCGAGACGATCGACCGCACGCCGGCAGCCCACTCGTCGCAATGCCGAGCTCCTCATGCTGATCTTCGCGTGGGGCATCGGCGTGCTGGGCACTCTGCAGGTGGGCTGGGCCATCGGCCGTGACCCGGATGCCGGCCTGTGGATCACGTCGGGCGTCGTCGGCGCACTGGCGTTGATCATGCATGGCGTCGTCCGACTGCGGGCACCGTATGCCGATCCGATCCTCTTGCCCGCCGCCACGCTCCTGACGATCCTGGGCCTCGTCATGATCTACCGACTCGACGTGGCCGCTGCCCGACGAGCCGAACTCAACGACAATCCGCTGCCCACGCCGGACGTCTACTCGCAACTGACCTGGTTCACGGTGGCCGTCATCTTGTTCGCGTCGGTCCTGATCCTGCTGCGCGATCATCGTGTGCTGCAGCGCTACACCTACACGCTCGGGCTCGTGGGCCTGATCCTGCTGGTGCTGCCCCTCGCTCCGGTCATCGGCACGACCGTCAACGGTGCGACGCTGTGGATCCGGATCGGGGGCTTCTCGTTCCAGCCTGCCGAGATCGCCAAGATCCTGCTGACCATCTTCTTCGCCGGCTACCTGGTGGAGAAGCGCGACTCGCTGGCCCTCGTGCGCACCAAGGTGCTTGGCCTCGGCCTGCCCCGCCTGAAGGATCTGGGCCCGCTTGTCGTCGCATGGCTGGTGTCCTTGGCCGTGCTCATCTTCCAGCGCGACCTCGGCACCTCACTGCTGTTCTTCGGCCTGTTCGTCGCCATGCTCTACATCGCCACGCAGCGCCGGTCGTGGCTGGTGATCGGCGGTGCCCTGTTCATGGGCGGCGCTGTTCTCGCCTACTACATGTTCGGGCACGTGCGCCTGCGCGTCATGGTGTGGCTGGATCCATGGACGTACGCCACCGACGAGGGCTATCAGATCGTGCAGTCGCTGTTCGGTCTCGCCAATGGCGGGATCCTCGGCGCCGGCATCGGTCAGGGCTTTCCCAACCTGGTGCCGTTCGCCAGCACCGACTTCATCGTGGCGGCCCTCGGTGAGGAGATCGGCGTCACGGGCCTCATCGCACTGCTGCTCGTGTACGCCATCCTCGTCGAGCGCGGCCTCCGAGCGGCGATCGCGGTGCGCGACTCCTTCGGGCAGCTCCTCGCAGCCGGCCTGTCCATCACACTCGGACTGCAGGTGTTCGTCATCGTCGGTGGCGTCACTCGCCTGATTCCCCTGACGGGCCTGACCACTCCGTTCCTGTCCTACGGCGGATCGTCGCTCATCGCCAACTGGATCCTCATCGCACTGCTGCTGCGCATCTCCGACCGTGCGCGGCGCCCTGATTCGGAAGTCCTCTCCCCCGACGACGCCCTCACTCAGGTGGTGAGGCGCACATGAGTCGACCCATCAGGCGCATCTCCATCGTTCTGGGCCTTCTCCTGATCGCCCTGATCGCCAATGTCACCGTCATCCAGGTGGTGCTCGCCGGCGACTACCGGGATCGTCCGGGCAACCAGCGGGTGCTGCTGGAGGAGTACGACCGAGAGCGCGGACCCATTCTGGTCGGCTCCAATCCGGTGGCCCGCTCAGTTGAGACGGGCGACACCCTGACCTACTTGCGCGAGTACGACAACGGGCCGATGTACGCGCCGGTCACCGGCTTCTACTCGCTCATCTACGGGGCAACCGGCCTGGAGCGCACCGAGAATCGAGTGCTCACCGGGTCCTCCCCGCTGTTCGTCGTCGATCGTGCGGAGCAGTTGTTCGCCGGACGTGATCCGCAAGGCGGCGCCGTGACGACGACTCTCAATGCCCGGGCCCAGCGCGCGGCGTTCAACGGCCTGAAGGGCAAGAAGGGTGGCGTCGTCGCCATCGAACCGGCGACCGGGCGGATTCTCGCCAGCGTGCAGTCACCGTCCTTCGACCCGAACATCCTGTCCAGCCACGACCCGAACTCCATCCGCCAGTACTACGCGACCCTCGAATCAGACCCGGCCAAGCCGTTGCTGAACCGGCCGATCGTCTCCTTGAACCCACCGGGTTCCACCTTCAAGATCGTGACGGCTGCTGCAGCACTGGCCAGCGGCCGCTTCACTCCCGACACCGTGCTGCCGGGCCCGCGCGCCTACAACCTGCCGAACTCCACAAACAAGATTCGCAACTGGAACGGGCAGGCTTGTGGCCCGAACAACCTGGTCACGCTCCGACAGGCGATCGCGATCTCGTGCAACACCGCGTTCGCATGGCTGGGCAACGAATTGGGAGCAGAGGCGCTCCGCGAGCAGGCGCAGCTGATGGGATTCGACAACTCCTTCCAGATCCCCCTGCGCGCGGCCACCTCCCGCTTCCCCGAGGATCCCGACGCACCCCAGACCGCCATGTCCGCCATCGGGCAATTCGACGTCCGCGCGACCGCACTGCAGATGGCAATGGTCGCCGCGGCCGTCGGCAACAACGGCACGCTCATGGAGCCCTATCTCGTTCAGGAGGTTCGTGGCCCGGATCTGTCGATCCTGCAGACGACGCAGCCGAAGGTGTTCGCGGAGTCGATGACGCCGCTCGATGCCGTGCAGATGACCGAGATGATGGTCAACGTCGTCGACAACGGCACGGGGAGCAATGCGCGGATCGAAGGGGTTCGCGTCGCGGGGAAGACAGGCACGGCACAGACAGGAAACGACAATCCGGCCGTCGCGTGGTTCATCGCCTTCGCCCCTGCCCAGTCACCTGAGGTGGCCGTCGCCGTGATGGTCGAGGACGCCGGGGCCCCTGAGGTCAGTGGCAACCAACTGGCCGCCCCGATCGCCAGATCTGTGATCGAGGCGGTGTTGCGCTGATGGTGAGCCCGACCTGCCCTGAGAGGATGGGCCCATGACGACCGAGGACTCTGACCGCCGCATGCTCGGCGATCGCTATGAGATCGGTGAGGTCATCGGTCGTGGCGGCATGGCTGAGGTGCATGAAGGACGTGATCTGCGACTCGGCCGACGCGTCGCCGTCAAGATCCTGCGACCCGACCTCGCCAAGGACCCCACGTTCCAGGCCCGGTTTCGGCGCGAGGCGCAATCCGCAGCAGCGCTGA
>JAIOXK010000073.1 GCA_021741645.1 Candidatus Nanopelagicales bacterium | reverse complement strand
TGTCAGCGGACATGACAGTCTCCCTGTCGGCGGTCAGGTGATCTCCCTTCCTGCGGACAGCTGATCTCCCTTTTCGGTTCTGGTGCCGGCTCGTGTCGGTGCTCATTGGGGCGACCCTTCGGGGCTTGGCTCGAGGTCTCTAACCACCTTGAGCTAGCTGACCGAAGGGCCGCGATGAAGAAGTCTGACAGGGAGATCATGGAAATCTTGGAAGCGTTTGATGCCACGGGCTGCGCGCATTCGGCGGCGGCGTTGGCGGGCGTGGATCCGAAGACGGTGCGCCGGTATGTCGCTGCGCGTGATGCTGGCCGACCGGTCGATGCGCCGGTGCAGCGGGTGAAGTTGATCGATCCGTTCATGGGCAAGATCGAGGAACTCGTCGACATCAGCGAGGGCAAGGTCCGCGCCGATGTGGTTCATGAGCGGCTGGAGCGGATGGGGTTCACCGGCGATGAGCGGACCACGCGCCGTGCGGTCGCGGTCGTGAAGGCCGCGTGGGCGGATGGGCATCGCCGGTCGTATCGTCCGTGGCTGACCGAGCCGGGCTTGTGGTTGCAGTTCGATTGGGGCAATGGCCCGGTCGTGCCGGGCCCGGACGGCGCGCCGCGGCGCACGCTGCTGTTCTGCGCGTGGCTGGCCTGGTCGAGGTTCCGGGTCGTCATCCCGACGTGGGACCGCACGCTGGGCACGCTGATCGCGTGCCTGGACGCGACGCTGCGCACGATTGGTGGGGGACCGACGTACGTGTTGACCGACAACGAGAAGACCGTGACGGTCGACATCGTTGCCGGCGTGCGGGTCCGGCATCCGCAGATCGTCGCGGCGTGCCGGCATTACGGCCTGACCGTCCACTCGTGCGTGCCGTTCGACCCGGAGTCCAAGGGCGGGTCCGAGGCCACGGTCCGGATCTCCAAGGCTGACCTGGTGCCCACGGACGCGAACCTGCTGCCGGACTATGCCTCGTTCGCCGGGCTGGTGGCTGCGTGCGAGGTGTTCTGCGACGAGGTCAACAACCGGGTCCACCGCGAGACCTCGCGGATCCCGGCCCATGCGCTGCTGGTGGAGCAGCAGCGGATGCATCCGTTGCCGGTCGAGCCGTTCACGATGGCTTTGGGCCAGACCCGAACGGTGATGTCCGATCAGACGATCCGCGTGGGCAGCGTGCGCTATTCGACCCCGCCCGGGCTGGTCGGCGCGGAGGTCTGGGCTCGGGTCCAGGCCGAGGAGCTGGTGATCACCGCCCGCACGGCCGGCGGGTTGGCTGAGGTTGCCCGGCATCAGCTGTCCACGCCCGGCAACCCCCGGATCGATCTGGCCCACTACCCCGACCATCCCCAGGACCCCACCGGCGCGCCCAGGCCGCCGAAGGCCAAGGCCCGCAGCGAGGCTGAAGCCGAGTTCCTGGGGATCGGGACGGGCGCACACGCGTGGCTGGTCGAGGCAGCTGCGGTCGGCGCGCAACGCGTCCGGTCGAAGATGGCCGAGGCGGTGGAGCTGGCTGCGCTGATGGGCGCCGGACACGTCAGCGACGCCCTGCAGGCCGCGGCCACGGCGGGCCGGTTCGCCGATGGGGACCTGCTGAGCATCCTCACGTTCCACGGCGCCACCAACGCCAGCCCCAGCGGCGCGGTCGTGGCAGATCCCCAGCATGGCCTCCAGCCGGGGACCGCGGGTTGGGCTGGGTTCACCACCGTCGACCGGAGCACGTCATGACGATCAAGACCACCAGCGCGCCACCGCTGCCCGACGAGCTGACCACTGCATTGCGGCGCATGCGCATGCCCTACCTGCGCGCTGCCGCGCCGGAGGTCATCGCGACCGCGAAGGCCCAACGCTGGGACCCCGCCGAAGTCCTGCGCGTGCTCTTGGCCGAGGAGATCCGCGGCCGTGACGAAGCCACCCGGCGGGCACGCCGCAAGGCCGCCGGCCTGCCCGCCGGCAAAACATTCGATTCCTGGCGCGAAGCCGACTCCTCCATCCCGCCGGCCACCCAGACCGGCCTGGCCACGCTGGAATGGGTCGGTCGCGGCGAAAACCTCGCGATCGCCGGACCCTCCGGCACCGGCAAGACACACTTCGTCGAAGCCATCGCCCACGCCGTCATCAACGCAGGCATGCGCGTGTCCTGGTTCACCCTGGAAACCCTGACCGCTGCGATCGGCCGCGCTGTCGTCGACGGGACCATCGCCAAGACCGTGCAGCGCATCACCCGCGCCGACCTCGTCGTGATTGACGACATCGGAATGCTTCCCGCCGGACAGGCCGCAGGCGAAGCGTTCTATCGCGTTGTCGACGCCGCCTACGAGCGACGCTCGGTCGCGGTCACCTCGAACCTCCACCCGTCCGGGTTCGACACGATCATGCCGAAAACCATCGCGACCGCAGCCGTCGACAGGCTCCTGCACCACGCCCACGTCGTCATCACCGAAGGCACCAGCCTGCGCCTGACCGACGCCACCAACGGCACAGGAGTGATGCCACTGGGATGACCCCACAAGGAGATCAACTGTCCGCGCACAAGGAGATCACATGTCCGCGGACAAGGACATCACCTGTCCGTCCACAGGGATCTCAAACTGTCCGTTGACACGAATTCAGCCTCATCTTTCGCGCACACGTCTCGCCAGGAATCGCCCGAGCCAAGCGCCGAACTCACCTTCTGGGCGTCTCGTGCGTATAGGGGATTCGATGGCACGAGCGGCCGAATCTAGAGCCGCGCCAGCCTCCGCAAGGTCTTCCTGTACTCGACAATGAACTCGTCCAGCTGCTTCTTGCCTGAGCCGTAGAAGATCTCTGAGTCGATCCCGTGATCGTCATCAAGGCACAGCTCGCGACGTATGTCATTGAGACTGTTCATCTCGACCTCTGAGCCCTCGCCTCCGTACCAAGTCTGGTGCTTCAGCCGCTTGGTCTTTGGCGGTCCCAACCAGCGCGTGCGGGTCTGGATTTCCCTGTAGATGTTCATTCTGTTACCCACCCGCGCGGCTTCGAACGAACATCCGAAACTATTGAGAACGCCGCGAAGTTCATGCCACTTCATAGGTCGCTCCCCCTTGCGAATGGAGCGGCCGTTCTGGTGAATCCATACGGCCATTGCCAGGACCTCGCGGTCAGCCTGCTGATCGTATGAGTACTTCGCGTCAAGGAGGCGGTGGCCCGCCACACGTAGGGTGAACCTGAATAGATCGTCCTGGGTGCACGTCAGCGTCATGCCGTTCTCATCGAGCATCACCAACAGGCACACCAGGGCGGTTCGCTTGTTGCCGTTGTGAAACGGATGGTTGTGGATCAACGAGTGAGCCATTGCAGCGCCCGCCATCTCAACGCTCGGATACTTGGCTTCCGATCCCACGCCAGCCGTCGCTCGCAGCATGGCTGACTCTAGGAGATTTGCATCTCGGAGCCCTGCCGGCTGAATTGGGTCCGCTCCCACATCGAAGTCATCGACGAGGGCCCAGTGGATTCCGTTTGCCTGTTCGGCACTCAGGAAGACGACTTCACGAACGCGTCCGATCGTCACCCACTTCAAGGGGGCAGCGGCGATGAGCGCCTGGCCGGCGTCGACCCGACCACTGGCCAAGGGCATCAGCTCGACCGAAGCGCCAGCCTTAGCGCGAGGGTGGTGAAGGCGCGCCAACGCTCCCTTTGGAAGGGTCTTCGCCTGCGGGCTCAGGTCAACGCCGAGCTCGGCCAAATGCTTGGAGAAGTCCTCGCGACTTACTCCAAGACTTGAGAGCCAGTAGGCGACCCTCGTCTCGTCTCGACTCGAGGCGAGCCCGACCGCCCTCTCTGCCGCTCGAATGTCGCGCGCTGAGATCAAGGACTCTGGGGCATCCACGTAATCGATACCTGCATCCCATAGGGTCACGAGGACTAGATCGAGATCGACTCCGATTCGCCGAGCGAACTCGTCAACAGAAACTCCTCGCGGTCTGCTCACTGATCGTTCCCCCGTTTCAACACCTGGTCTCCAATCTTGACTTCACCGATCGAGGCAACCGCCTTGACATCTTCGCTAGGCAGACCCGCCGAGCTGATCATCAGAGATGCAGCTGCCTTCGATATGTGGAGACATGTGCCGTGCCACAGCAGTCACCAAGGGAACTACCACACTGTTGCCGAACTGCTTGTAGGCCTGGCTGTCGCTGACTGGGATCTGAAAGGAATTGGGGAATCCCATAAGCCGAGCCGCCTCTCGCGGCGTTAGCCTCCGCGGTCGCGCCCGGACGCCCCGGTTGATCAGGATTTCCGATCCGTCCTTGTAGTAGCGAGCGGACAGCGTCCGAGCGACATCATCGCGTCCGACGAGCCCGAAGCCGAAGCCATGGCCAGCCGCCCGATGCTTCTCTTTGTAGCCCTGCAGGTACTCCCACAGCCTTGGCGTGAGTGTGTATTTCGGGTCGACAAGCGCCAGATGGCCGTGCGTATACGGCAGCTCTCGCTCCTCCGATCCGTCCTCGGGGTGAAGAACCGAATCCATCGTCGGCCGAGTCTCCGGGATGGGCAAGTCATCCAGTGTGAAATCGCTGCAATTGTCGAAGCCAACAATGAAGATCCTGCGACGCGTCTGTGGTCTCCACGGCGTTGCCTCAATCACTCGCTCTCGCACGTGGTAGCCGAGGTCCTTCTCGAGTACCTTCATGATGACGGCGAACGTGCGACCACCGTCGTGGGACTTGAGATTCCTGACGTTCTCAAGCATGAAGGCCGGCGGGCGCTTCTCCTGCAGAATGCGCACAACATCGAAGAAGAGCGTCCCCTGCGTCAGATCCGCGAATCCATGCGGCCTTCCCAACGCGTTCTTCTTCGACACACCAGCGATCGAAAAGGGTTGGCACGGGAATCCAGCGAGGAGCACATCGTGATCGGGGATGTCAGCAGCGTCAACCTTGGTGATATCCCCCTCGAAGCGATGGTTCTCACTTGGGAAGTTGGCCTCGTAGGTTCTTCGAGCGTACGGATCCCACTCGGAGGTCATCACGCACTCGCCCCCGATCGACTCGAAAGCCAACCGGACTCCCCCAATGCCGGCGAACAGATCAACGAAGCGAAAGTGCGCTCTGGCGCCGGCGCTACGTACTCCCTCGGTCCGTGCCACGACCCTCGATACCACCCTCTCGACGTCTGTTTGCGATTGTGCCAGGTTGGGCCGCGACCTAGGAATGCCACGCCGCTCAGGCAACCTACCCGCTAGGGGAGACAATCGAGTCCGTGGAGCGAAGGAATGGTACGGACCGCCCCGACTCGAGGGCCCTACCGGCCAACCCGCCACTCCCGGCAGGCTCGTGGGCAAGTAGCGCGGCCACGCGGCGAACGATGCAGGCCAACAAGGGCAGAGATACGCAGCCCGAGGTCGCCGTCCGCAGGCTCCTCTATGCGCGCGGCCTGCGCTATCGCGTCGACTACAGGATCCCATCCCTCCGGCGTAGGCGAATCGACGTCGCCTTTGTCTCGAGCAAGATTGCCGTGTTTATCGATGGCTGTTTCTGGCATCGATGCCCCGATCACTACGTGCCACCCAAGACCAACGCGGCCTACTGGGACGACAAGACCCGGGCTAACGTCACCCGTGATCGTGAAACAACGCGCCAACTAGAAATCGACGGCTGGACCGTTCTGCGCTTCTGGGAACATGAGAGCGCTGAGACAGTAGCTGCCCAGATCTGCCTGGCGAAGCGCGACAGTCCAAGGTAGTTGGGGCACTGCCTCACGTCTCAGATGCCGACGGCCCTTCTTCGCCCAAGCGTCGGACCGCGAGGATGTCGCGGAGCTCCTGGTAGTCGAGCGGTGGAGACCTTCTGTGCAGCATGGCGTGACAGTTGGGACAGACGGGTATGAGATCCGCTACCGGATTGACGACGTAACCCTCGCCAAGCTGCGACACCGGTGTCCGATGATGAACATGGATGAAGTCGTCGCCAAGCGGCCCGTAAGCCCGCGCAAAGTCGATCCCACACGCTTGGCAGGTCAAGCCGTAGTGAGCGATGCAAGCCATTCGATTGGCAGCACTACGTTCATATCGGTTCACAACGACACGAACAGAGGCACCCTCGGGCAGCCCAGCACCATCGACGGACTCGATCTCCTCCACGGGCTCCACAGGAAGCCCGGCCAGAACGACTGCCAATACCGCTCCTGCCACCTCAACCGCCGCATCCAACACCTGGTCGCCACCTCGCGTGACGCGGCGCAAAGGCTTCTCGCACTCCACACTGAAGGTGCCCCACTCGTGCGCCGGAAGCTTGTCGCCTCCGAGGACTCTCACGCCATCAACGGCCACCACCAAGCGGCCTTCGTCGCCCACGAGGCCCTGCAGAACACCTTCAAGCGCTGACGGAGCGGAGTCGAAGGTCTCCTGAATCTGGCTCACAAGCGGGCGTGCGAAATGGTCCGGCTCGAAGGAGGCCTGAATGGCTTTTGGTGACCTCGACAGGAGGATTCCGAACCCAGCCGGCTTCTCGGGCGCCTTCGGACGGACACAGGGAAACGTCCCACCATTCTCTCTAACTAGCTCGCCAACCAAGTGCAGTCCCGACCGATTGCTCAGGCGTTCCGCCACACGGCTCGGATCCAGCCAAGTCATGAACTAGTCCACGATCCCCGGCGGCTCAGGCAGGTCTGCCGCAAGCTTCTTGAGGTTCCGTGACACTTCGTGGCGAAACTCCTCGAACGCATCTCTGGTTTCGGCGCTGTAGTTGTTGACCTCGGCCTGAGCCAAGGACCACAGGATGAAGTCCAGGGACTGGATCAACACGGGGTTATCGATATTCGGCAGGTACACCTTCTGGTAGTACGGATGGCCCGCGTTCAACCGAACCGCCAAGGATCCGTTGACGAGTGCCGGTTCCCACATGACTCCGAAGTCGATGTCTTCCGTGGTCTCAACGTGGATCGGGGCATCGCTCTTCTTCAAGACAATACGCATCGGAGCAACCGCCGTACCCATGTTGTTCTGCACTTCCGCCTCACCCTTCACCGCGTCCGCCTTGGTGATGGTGGGCGTATCGAGGGAAGTGACCTTCCCTTCGATCGCAGTGTTTGAAGAGGCGTGCAACAGAGCCTCAACGCCCTTAGCCTTCTCGACTTGCCCCTTCCGATACCTCTGCTCGGCCTCTCGGCGAGCAAGGGGGAAGATGTTGTCGCTCAAGTATTCGTAGAGCGTTGGGTCGAGCAGGATGCGCGACTTCTTGATGTCGACCTGGAGCGCGTCGTCGAGATCATGGCCGAATGAGAGCTCAAATCGAGCCAACGTGAAGTGAGGTTCCTTCTTGTACATCCCCAGCCAATCGGGGCCATGAATGAGTCGGTTCTCACGGTAGATGTAGACGCCTTGCCGGTCGGCACCGAGTCGAGCCGCCTTCTCCGCTTCAGGCGAGGAGAACTCGGACACCCGTGGCAGCACGAAACACCGGACGAGAAAGGTCACCTCAGTGTCGTCATACATCTGCACGGCGACCTGCTCCTCGAATACCGGCTTCTTGGTCTCCTGCTCCTGAAACGGATCCCATGCCTCGATTGCACGGCCGTTCACACGGATAGTGGCATTCGGCGCACGCTCATCGTCCGCATCAAGGAAACGTTGGTACACGAGCGCGACGTGGTCACTCAATTCCATAACCAGCTTCTTCAGGGCCTTCTTCCGAGGTTGCCCGCCCGGGTCGGCGTACCCGGGCAGGACCCGATCCACGCTGCTCCAGACCACGACGGTGCCAGGGGACTTGGTGGCCGTGTGATCCAAGAGTTTGCGCTCCTCCACCGAAGCATCACGAACGTCGAGGGTCCAGGAATTGGCCTTCGCCATCTTCTCAAGATCCCAGCACGCCGTCCGCGGTTGACCCTTTGCCGAATCGCGCGAAGTCACGAGGAGCCGTCGACAGAACGCAGTCGACGCTGTCTTAAGACCTAGGCCGAACTTGCCGAGACTCGCCAGATCCTGCCGCTGCGGCGAGCCGTACCGCATCGCCTCAATCAGGTTCTTGCGATTCATGCCGTGACCGTTGTCGGCCACAGAGACGAGGACTTGACTCTCGAAATCCAATGCAATCGATACGTCGATCTCAGTGGCGTTGGCAGCGAGGGAGTTGTCGATGATGTCCGCGACAGCCGTCTTGAACTCATACCCGGTGTCCCTAAGGCCCTCGACGATCCGAGCAACGTCCGGCTCTACAAGAATCTGCTCGTCAGTCACTGTTCCCAACCCCTCATCTTCATGCGTCGATTACCTTCCAGCCGCCGCCCAGGATCAGCGCCCCAGTCTTGGTGAACTCAAAGCCTGCTGCATCCTTCGCGTGGTTCTCACGGATGAGCCATGTTCGGTACCTGAATCGACCAAGCTGTTCGAAAGCAATCTCATCCCCGACGGAGGCTCTTGCCGTGCGCAGGAACGGTGTGGTCCCGGTGAGTCGGTACTCGTTCCGGGTGCCCCCGAAGAACTGGTTGTTGTAGTAGATGTAGTGGAACTCCCACTCCTCACCTGTCGGATCCGACGTCATCCGAAGGGTGGCACGTGGGTTCTTCATTTCCGGGTTAAGGCGAGGGAACAGCTCAAGGAGCGCCGCCTTGCGAGGAACGCAGATGCCTGACTGATGGGTGCCGTTCAAGCCAAGGTCGTTGGGCGTGAGCACCTTGGATGCTTGGAGCCCCACGCTAATCCTCCCCCGAACGGACTACCGGTGTGAACTCTAGCGCCCAAGAGAGATCTGACGGGCTCAGTTCCGGATCGGTATCCGTGAGGGCCGCCTCAGCGATGACGCGCTTTCCATGAGCTCTTATCCACATGGCCTCCTCGATGGTTCCCGAGTACAGCAGGTGGTGAACGGTTACGGGCAGGCTCTGTCCCCTCCTGAAAGCTCTCCTCGATGCTTGGTCTGTCACAGCGGGGTTCCACTCCGGATTGAAATGAATGACATGGTTCGCGGCTGTGATGTTCAGGCCGGTACCCGCAGCTCGGGGGTTCAGGAGCAGCACTCCCGTTCCGGCCGCGGTGCCGAAAGCGTCGACGATCAACTGGCGTGCTGCTGGGGGTGTACGACCGTCGATCTTGCCGACATGACTGACGAAGCCACACGACGAAAGCACGGATTCGAGTCGGTCGATTGCGTGAGTGTAGGAGCAGAAGATGAGGGCCTTCTGCTTCGACTCGGCAATCTCACCCAGCAGCTCAAGGAGGCGGATGTCCTTCTCCTGGATCAAGGAACTGCCGTCATCAGCGGCGATAGAACCTGCCGCCAGCATTCGCAAGCGCTGAATTGCACCCAGCTGCGCGGAATGGCCACCCTTCTTTGCAGCCTTCCGGATGAGGTCGTACTCCTCCGCGAAGATCGGATCGGACGTCAGGAACTGTGGTGTCTCGATCAGCTCCGGCAGGTCGGCGGCAACATCCGCGATCCGACGTCGGAGGAGGATCGGAGCCACGACCGGGGCGAGGTTCTCCGCATCGGTTGCGGTTCCCGCGTATCTTGAAGCGAAGTCCGTCAGAGACCCGAGAAGACCAGGAACCGCGAAGTCGGTCAACGACCAGAGATCCTCGAGCCGGTTCTCTACAGGTGTTCCAGTGACCGCAATGGAGACCCGGCGCGGCAGCCGCTTGACGAGAAGAGTCCGCTGAGCCTTCGGTGACTTGATCGCTTGGGCCTCATCAAGGATGAGGACGTTCCACTTGACCTGCGCCAACATGGCCTCGTCACGCAGGGCTGTCTCGTACGAAGTGATCACCACGTCGGCCAACTCCAGTGTGTCGCGGCTTCCTGTTCGTTGCGGTCCCGAGTGAGGAAGCACCTTGAGCGCTGGCGCGAAGCGATGAACCTCCCGGCGCCAGTTCTCAAGCACCGTTGCTGGAGCCAAGATGAGGGAAGTGCCCCTGCCACGAACGCGCTGATCCTCGAGCAGGCCGATTACTTGGAGCGTCTTGCCCAGGCCCATCTCGTCACCAAGAATGCAGCCGAGACTCTGATCAGCCAAGGTGACGAGGTATGCCACCCCGAACTCCTGATACGGGTACAACGTCGCCTCAAGACGAACTTCCTCCACCAGCCTCGCCTCGGGGAGCGCCAGGTTCTCGGCAGTAATCGAGAAGTCGTCCACCAATCTGCATGGAAGTGCGGAATCGAACCGAATTCGCACCACATCCCCAGCAGTGAGGGGTGATGAGTGACCGCCCCGGTCCGAGTTCACCCACGCCAGAGCCGCACTGAGGTCTTCCTCGACTACCGGGTACCAGGTTCCGTCGAGGATGAGTTGGTCTGCCAGAGACTCGACTGCGTGCACCTTGCCGCCAACTTCAACTGCAGGCAGGCACCGCGCCTCGCCCGCCTTCACCGCCAACTGGACAACCACGTCAACGGGCGACGGCGAGAACTCAAGATCCGGAAGATCATCCCTCGGATCACCGACTTCCACTCCCGAGATCTCTCGGATGTCGCGGAACAGGACCCTGAACGCCTCAGCAGCTGAGGCCGGAATGGACGTCCCATCGGGCTCTACGAACACCAAGCGCCCCGCAGAGACTTGCCACCGTCCCCTGTCTCCGTTCATGGCCTCCGCCCGATGATCGACCTTCAGGGCGCGCGATGCCATATGAAGCCGATGGAACGGCTCCTCAATGAATCTCGACCCAACGGCACCATTGTGCAGGCCACGACTGACACTGCGCATCCGAAGGCACGAGAGCGGCTCGTCGGCTGACTCACCCCGCAACCCCAACCCAAGTCGCAAGGTCACCTGAACGGTGGAGCTATCCCCACGAGGGGGCGCTCAGTGGGGGCTGCCTACCACCATTCCCTCGCTGTCGTCTGGGCGAGAACGACGTCGCCGTCGTGCCCAATGCGCCAGTGGGCGCCGCAGTGGCACGAGCACGACGGATTGTCGGCATCGACAAGGCATCCGCCGATTGCGATGTGGGGTCCCGGCGGCCCTGGCGGCATGCCGTACATGATGGGCCGACCTCTCGCTCCACATACGGGGCAGTCGACATTCAGCCCAAACAGCTCCAGAGCCATTCGTCGCCGGTCACCGTGCAACGGCTGAGATATTCGCATCCAGCGTGGCAAGGCGGTCGAAGACCTGTCCGTCAGGGATTCCGGCACTTCGCTGGTGTCGCGGATCGCCCACACACGCTGCCACCCCGACCGCCCGGCCTCGGTGTGGATGACGCGCTGTGGGTACCAAAGATGAGATTCGGGCCGCTCGGAATCGCCGCCAAAGAAGATCACGCAGTCCCCAGGGAACACCGTTCCATGGGGACCGTCAGCCCTCTCGGACATCGGCACAGTCAGGGGAACGAATGTGCTGTCCAACATCCAACGCGAGCTCCCTGAGAGGGGGGACAGGTCACTTCGGTAGGTGTCGTATCCGCGCACCACGACTCTCCCGCCGTATGCCGGCAGGCACCAACTAACGGGAGCCGCTTCTGGGATCGACTCGATCCAGCCGCTCACGTCGACGGGAGTTGATCTCGCGTGGGCCATATCGGTTCCTCCCAGAGGTTTTGTCTGCTCTGATTGTCTCGCCTACTGTGACCGGAACGCGCGCGTTGACCTCACAATCGAGTCGCCACTCGGGCTTCGCCATCATTGTGGACAACACCGCGTTTCTGCCCATACTTCGGCTCTCCTGACATACCCGTGGGTGCTTCGACCCTGCCGTTGAACGGGCGCACGCCGCTCTCGCAATAGATTTCGGGCTGTTGAGGTCCAGAAATCCTGAGTGGAGAACGGCGTGCGAGAGACAAGGGTATGGCGTGCC